>NZ_JAKGCV010000056.1 GCF_021556455.1 Streptomyces fuscigenes
GGCCGTGCACGGCGACCAGTTCGTCGGCGAGCTCGGCGAGCATGCCCACGGGGACCGATCTGCCGCCCAGGTGCGCCCGGGAGCGGCCCTCAGCTGACACGGTCCTGCTGATGAGCAGCGCGCCGTCCGCTCGGCGACATCACGTCCGGCGACAACGGCGGCTGGGCGGCGTCGGTGGGCTGGGACGCCTGCACGGGCCTCGGCACGCCCCGGGGCGAGGCCCTGCTCGCCCACCTGCGGGCGGCGCACGGCTGAGGCGCCCGCCGTGCTGCGGGCCCGCACCGGCGGATGCACGGTGGAATGGGGACGCTGGCGTAGGGACGAGGGGCGTCCCGGCGGGGGCCGATCAGGAGGAGTTCACATGGGAGACCACTCAGGCCGCACCGCGGCACCGCTGGTCGTCCTGCCCGGCGAGGCGGGAACGGAGTCGATGCCGGACGGCGCGTTCGAACTGCTCGCCGACGGCGGCGCGGTCAGCGCCAGCAGGCTCACCCTCGCCACGGGCGCGGACGGGGCGCCGCCGCACCACCACAAGCTCTCCCACGAGACCTTCTACGTACTGGACGGAACGGTGGTCTTCCGCCTCGGCGACTCGCTCACCACCGTGGGCAAGGGCGGCCTCGTCGTCGTTCCGCCCGGGCTGGACCACGCCTTCGGGGCGGTGGAGGGCGAAACGGCCGACATGGTCATCCTGCTGAGCCCCGGCATCGAACGCTTCGCCTACTTCGCGCAGTTGGCCGCCATCAGCCGGGGCGAGGAGGAGTTCGCGTCGCTGCTGCCCGTCCAGGACCGCTTCGACGTGCACCTCGTCGACGTGCCCGACTGGCGAACGGCGCCCTGACACGGGCGGGGCCCCGGCCCGCTGCCGGCCGGGGCATCGACGCAGGCCAGGGCGGTACACGAAAGCCCCCGACCGGCCAGGGCCGATCGGGGGTTTCGAGGTGGAGCGCCAGCCCGGACTTGAACCAGGGACCTCCCACCCGGAAGGTGGGTGTGCTGCTGTTGCACTACTGACGCCTGCAGTCGCCGACGCCGCCGTTCGGGGCGTCGACCACACACCAAGATCATACACGCCGCGGATGATCGGTCCTTCCCGGTACAGCTCCCTCGCTCCCTGGCTCCCTCGCGAGCACACGGTCGAGGGCGCCTGGCGACTGCTGAAGCAACACGACTGGAGCCGGCACCTACAGACCCCCGGCATCGTGGTGGCTGCTGACGTACAGCCGCTCACCGAAACTGGCGTATGCGCCGGCGAGGTCTTGGCCTTCGCGCAAGACGGCTGCCCGTCATGGCTGGAGGCCCGTGCCTGGAGCGATGACGTCGAGGGCAATCTCGACGCCCGGCTCCTCCCCCGATCCACCCGCCACCGCTCCGCGGCCGCCTGGCCGACTTCCAGTGCGCGGCGCGGGCCACTGCTGACCGGCCTCGTCAACCGCCGGGCGACGAGGGCGGCCGGCGTCTTCTCGTCGAAGCGCTCCGTCTGCCGACCCCCTGTCCGGGATCCGCCCAGAGGCCACGTCGCCTGGTAGCTGACGAAGTGTCCGGCCTGGCTCTTTCGGGGGTGCACCAGTGCCTTGGTGCGACGTCAGGAGCCCCCGTGCTCCCACGGTGTTCCCGCTGCGGGAACACCACCCGCCGAGATCGGGTCACCCCGCCAAGTCAACGGCCGTGTACTGCGTGGTGCCCGGAGCCGGACTTGAACCTGACCCGCTAGCCCCTCTGACCTGAGCTGTTGCTTTGCCGCGGCGGAGCCTCGCCCATTCTCACGCTCACTCATCGGCCCGCTTGCGCGGACCTGCGTGTTCCCACGGGAACACGGTGGCGGGAACACGCCCTTGGTCCGGAAACCCGGAAGGTCCATCGCCCGCAACAGCTCGGGATCGTTGGCGAGCCCGGCAGGTCAAAACCTTGCCGACTCGACGAAGTCTTGGCCCGCGTCAGGCCAGCGGCAGCGCAACACGGGCACCTTCACCGCCAGGACGCTTGCGTATCTGAGCGACCGGCGGCTACTTGCGATTGAGGAACTCGGCGAAGCTGTAGTGGGGGAGGTTCTTCGGCAGGGACATCACGCGGTACCCGCGACCTCCGTTGTCGAGCCGTGTGGTGCCGGGCTCCCCGTCGGACACCCAGGTCAGTGTGATGGCGAACCGCACATCCCCCGTGACGTGCCTAACGTTGAATGCGAACTGCTCCGGGTCGCCCGACGAAACCTTGAAGGGGAAGTTCCGGCTCTTTACTGTGCCGCCCTGAGCAGTATGTTCAATCGTCGGCTTCAGGATCGCCGGACTGGTCCTTAGATCTAAGTCGAACGCCCGCGGGTCCAACCCGGAGCCGCACCCGGTCACGTCGACCACCATCCCCCGCTTGGGGAGAGGGCCCTGGGAGAGCACGGATATCTTCGCGCCTGTGACGACGATCGCCTGGTCCGTCTTGGCCTGCAGAGTGGCGGAGACCACTGGCCACGACTCGGTGGTGGTAATCATCGTGCCGCCCTGAAGTTGCTGTGCCGAGCCGCGAGACCGGCTGGCGGCCCTCGCATCGAGATACTCCGTGCCACAGCCGCCCAGACCGGAGGAGTATGCCGTCAGTCCGGGTGGGCCGGAAAGTTCCTCATGCAGCCAGCCCCAACCGCCCTGGACGGCCCAAGCCCCAAGACCGACCACGGCCGCTACGGACGCGCCGACCCACAGTTTCCGGTCGCGCCATGATGCGCCCTCTTGTGGTGCGTCCGCGTTCTCCGGTGGGCGCCGCTTTTGTCCTGACCTCGCGGTCGAAGCACGGCGTATGACTGTCCGGTTTCCTCCACGCCTGACTCGCGGTGCCCCCACCGGCCCTCCCCCGTCGTCCGCGAGGACACCGGTATCGTTCGCGTGCCCCGGCGGCCCTACGGCATCGAACCTCGAACGGTACTCTCTTCGAGGAACCGGAGCGCGGCCAACTCGGTGCGCAACCGCCACCGGACAGTCGTTGCAAGCACTCTGGAAGCCCGGCGGTTATCCGTCGGGCCTTCGCTGCCCCCCTCGTGCCAGCTTGCGGAGCATGGACGCGGGTCGCACTCGTCCCGCCCCTCGCAGGGGCGCGGCAAGCTTGTAGAGCGCATCGATAGTGGCTGAAAGGCTTCACGCTCTCAAGGTGCTGGCCCGCTCATCGGCTTGGGCCACCCGAACGAGGGAGCGTGCGGGCTGTTGTTCAACCCGGGCCGCCTCTCTCTGCGCTACCAGAAGTGAGCCCGGGTTGCGGTGCGTCAGATCGAGTCCGCGACCTTGCACAGTACGGCTGCGCTGGCCGGGACGTCATGGTTCAGCCGGACGGCGCGGTGCGGCAACGCCGCGAGGCGCGAGGCAACTTCGCGACGTGCACTTTCCCGGCCCCCACCGTCGACACCCTGCGCCTGCCCGAAGACGTCCGGGTACCGGTCCTCAGTGGCACCCGACATGAAGTCGGCCTCCCCCAGCGTCCGAGAACCGTAAACGAGGTCCGGCGCGGCCTCGGCATCGACCTGCGGGAAGAGCAGCCCAGCCGCCCGCCCGCCGACGGCCAGAGGCACCTCGAACAGGCTCGGGAACTGGTCCGGGAACACCTGCACCTTTCGCTCCCGCCCCGGCTTCTCCCACAACGGCGTGTGGTCGCCGGCCAGCAGCGAGGCCGTCACGGAGTCGTGCTGCGTCGGGTGGAAACTGCCTCCGGCGTTCAGGTGCTCCCGCGCGGCGACATCCCAGCCGAGCGAGTGCAGGAGCCCGAGCCCGAGAGCCGCTGCCGAGGGCCAGGGGACGACCTCGACGTCCCGCTCGCCGGTCGGCCGGACCAGCACCCGGTCGTTGGCCAGGAGCTGCCAGCCGTGCGAGGCGAGCAGCAGCGCTGTGGTCGTCTTCCCGGCACCCTTCTCGCCGAAGGTGAGCAGGGTCGCCCCGTCGTGCGGCCGGACGACCGCCGAGGAGTGAAGCACTGCCCACCCGTCCCGCAGGAGCTGCCCGCGGATGGCCTCGCGTGCGAGCCGTGCCGCCGCGAGGGCGAGCGCTTGAACGTCGGAGCCCGCGAGGACAACCCGGCCGGTGGCAGGGGTGCTGCGGTACTCGATCTGCTCGCTCTCCGACGCCGCGATGATGTCCTCGCCGTCGCGCGCCACCAGCAGCGGGTGCTTCGCGTAGTCCACCTCCTCCACCGGGCGACCGTCGTTGACGAGCCGCGCGATGTCCTGATCGTCGGCCGGCTTCATGTGCGCGATCACGAGCGGCTCGGCGCACATCGTCGTCGCGTCCACCGACGTGGCGTTCCACCAGGGCCCGAAGTACCTCAACGCCCAGTCGGTGACGTCCTTCCGTTCGCTGAGCACGGTCACTGCCGCGCCCGCGGCTTCAAGTCGGGTGGCGCTGATCATGTTGCGATCCTCTCGGTGAGAGCGGGGAGATGGGTGTAGGCGTCCCGGAGGCTGCTGGCCGCAGAGTCGAGACGCAGGCGTTCGGCTGGTGTAAGTCGGGGCAGGCACGGTACGGCCTGTCCCCCGGTGAAGCGCATCGGAATTCCGAGCCAGACGTCTCCGTAGGGGACGGACAGCTCCTCGATGCCGTCGCTCAGCCCGAGGGCTTTGCGGAGTGTGGAGAGGACCGCTCCCGAGGGCCCGCAGCGGACCCGGCCGATGCCGGAACGGATGAGCGCCGGCCGCTTCCGGAGGTCCTCGGCGAGGGAGCGTACGGAGATGGTGGCCGGAAGACCGGCAACGGTTGTCGTCGAAGCACAGACGACCGCGTGGTCGCCGTGCTCGCCGATGACGTGGCCGTGCACGTTGTCCGGAGCCACTCGGGCGTGGCGGGCCAGGAGGATCCGGTACCGGGTCGAGTCCAGGTTCGATCCGATCCCGAAGACGCGCGCGCAGGCGGACACCTCGCCGAAGCGGCGGGCCATCAGGTCCACGGGGTTCGTCACGATGATGACGGCGCCGCGGTAGCCGTGCATCGCTCTCGCCAGCGCGCCGAGAGCGGGCGCGTTCGCCGCGGCACCGGCCCGCCGGATGTTCTGCTGGGCCGTGTTCGTGAAGTTGCCGCGCAGCGCGATGACGACGGCGTCGCACCCATGGAGGTCATCGACGTCGCCGGCCTCGATGACTGATCGGCATCGGGCGGCGTGTGCCAGGTCCTGGAGGTCGGTGACGAGCCCGCGAGCCTGGTCCGGGTTTCGGGTGGCCACGAGCAGCCGCTCTGGCAGGGCGGAGGCGACGAGAGCCACGGCGAGGGCCTGGCCGACGGCGCCTGCACCGACGATGCCGACCGCGGGGCCGGTCACCGAACGCCCCTGGCTGTGTGCTCGACCTCCGAGAACACGGTGTCCAGCAGGCGGGGGCCGGCCATCGATCCGATGAGGAGGGCGCTCGCCCTGTCCACGATCCGCGCTACCGCGCACGAGTTCCTGATGAGCGACTGCTGGTGCGGCGCCAGCGGCAGGCCCTGCGGCGCGTTCAGGCACGTGGACAGGATGCTCACGGTGTCCATCAGCCAGAGGATCATGAGCTCCCGCAGCCGACCCGCCCGTTCGTGAGACGGAAGCCCCGCCATGTGACGGCCGAGCGTGGACGAGACGCCCTCCACGATCTGCTGGCTCGCATGCGGCTTCGGGTGCCCAATCGCGAGCAGGAGCGCCCGCCCGGTCAGCTTGGCAATGTCTGGCTGCGGCCCGCCCGCCCACTGGAGCGCCGGGTCGATGAACTGGAGGCGGGGCCCGTCGATGAAGACGTGCTCCGGTTTCAGGTCACCGAACACCAAGGTGTCGCGCCGGGTCGAGATCGCGGAACACATCTGGATGAGGCGCCGCACGCTGGTCTGCAAAAGCTCCACGACCTCCAGGCGCTCGTCCTCCAGAAGGTCGCTGTCCCGGCCGAGCGTGCGGAGATAAGTCCCTGCGCTCAGCCCGTTGAACTTCCTGCGGAACACGCCGACCACCGAGCGCTCAGCGATGCTCGCCACCTGCCTGGGCTGCGCAGTGCCGGGCGGGTCGTGCAGAACGCCGAGGGTGAGGAGGGCCGCGTCAAGGAGGGCCGCCGTGTCCCAAGGTCTGGCGGCCAACTCATCGGCCAGCGGTGTGCCCGTCGCGATCCGGGTGAAGAGGACCCCGCGGTGCAGGCCGGCCGTGTCGCACACGCGCGGGTGGACCTGGGTGCGCAGGAACTCAAGGTTCTGCGCCTCCCGCGCCGTGACGGAGGCGCCGCTGTCTGCGTAGGCGCGCTGGGCTGTCTGCACCTCCTGCCAGGAGCCGCCGGCCCCCCTCATGATCGACACCAGGGACATACCCAACCAGCTGTACTTGGCCATCAACCGCTCGTCGCCCAAGCGGATTTGGGACACGTACGACGTGACACTCGGGCTCTGTGGGCCCCGGGTGACCTCCTTGTCCGGCCATAGATCTTGGGCTGCGCGGATGATGATCCGCTCGGTCGCTGTGTGCAGCGCCGTGGCGCTCACCGCGGTGGGCCCGCTCGTGGTGGTGGTCACCGAACTGCCTCCTTGTGGGATCGCGCTCCCGACGTCGTAGATCACGCGTCGGGGAGTCCTGGGCAGGCTGCCGAGGACGACAGCCCGGATGTGAGCCGAGGGTGATCGGCTTAGAGTTCAGGCCTGGCGGTAGCTCGCGACCAGGGCTTCCATGCGGCGAATGCAGGCAAGGCAGCACGTGAAGGGCGCCGTGCCCTGCTCCGTCGTCTGGATCGGACCGATCCAGAGCACGGGTACGTTCGGCGTTTCGCACCGCCAGCACAGCCCGCTGGTCCACTCACGCTCCACGAAGCGGCTACCCGTTGCTGGCGCTGAGGGCCGGCGTCTGGAACAGGGGCCGGTCGAAGCGCACGATCAGGAAGTCGGTCGGATCCTTCTCCGCGATGCGGCCGCACGCGGGGCAGCGAGCGGGTCCGTCGTCGTCCTCGGAATTCACCGGGTCCATGGCTTCGTCGCACGGCAGGCAGTGGGCGATCACGTTCGGCTCCTCGAAGCGGGCATGGGGTAGCGGCGGACAGCCGGGCCCGGCTCGGGGCACGCGTCGCGGTGGAGATGGACGGTGGCCCCTGCACCGCTGGCGGCGTCCACGCTGCGGGGGTCGTCGTCGCCCGGGGCGATGGGCTTTGCGCACGCGTCACAGATCACGGCCGCCGCCCTTCGTTCGACCAGCACTCCGGGTGGGCACGCGGGAAGACGCGGGTGCCATCAGCATCTCGGCGCTGGCCCAGATCCCTCACATGGTCGCCACGCACCGGCTGCCCGCAGAGGACGCAGTCCGCACCGCGCATCTGGCGATCCGTCATCGCGCTGATCTCCAGCTGATCTGAAGTCATGGCGGCAGCGTGTCCGAGGCCGCCGCGCTGCCGCATTGGCCGTGTCGTGATGACCAGAGGGCTAATTCATCACCGCGCGACGAATCACTGAGCCCTCGTCATCGCTTCCTCGTGAAAGCGGCCGCCGGGGGCCGGACTGTGCGCCTACCGTGGTCGCAGAACGGAGGAGACATGGCTCACGCTCACGAGGCCCGCGCCGCCGCTCGAACTCTCATCGCGGCCGCCGGCCGGGACCGGTGGAGCGACTGGCAGCTGGTCTCAACGATCGCCACCGAGGTCGGGTGCGGCCTCCTCCAGGCGCAGCGCCTCGCGCGCGACTGGAAGCTCGCCGACGCCTGCGACGCCCTCGCGCGGCTGGACGCCCGCACGACCGTCCAACAGCTCAGTCTCTGGGAGACCGGGAAGGGCCGGCCCAGCCCGGAGAAGCTCGACGCGCTGTGTCGGCTGTACGAGACACGCCCTGACCGCCTCGGCTTCGGCCGTGACTACACGCCGACCGAGGAGGACGAGACCGTCCGCGTGACGCCGTCGCCGACGACCCCGAGCGCAGACCCTGCCGAGGCCGACATCGCGGCCTCCGGCACGCCGACGCTCGCAGCCGTCCGCGAGAGCATGACCGCGCTGTTCGCTGCGCCTCTCGCGGAGACGACACTCGACCAGTGGGAGCGGCAGGCCGCCGAGTACGGGCTCGCCTACCAGATCCGTCCCCCCGCCGAACTGCTCGCCGAGAGCGTGCACGACTGCTTGCAGGTCCGCGCGGTGCTGACGCAGCGACTCCCGGCGGACACACGAGTGCGGTTGTGCCGCATCGCGGCGCAGCTGGCGGGGACTGCGGGGATCGCTCTCGTCGCGTTGGGAGAGCACCGCGAGGCCCGCAAGTGGTACCACCTCGGCCAGCTCGCTGCGGAGGAGACCGTAGACCGGACGCTGCGCGCGTGGCTCCTCGCCCGCGAGGCGGTGATCCCGTTCTACTTCGGGGCGCCCGCGGCCGCGCTCTCGCTCGCCGAGCGGGCCCGCCTCCTCGCCGGCAACACCGCCTGCGCGACGGCCGCCTGGGCCCCGAGCCTGGAAGCGCGTGCGCTCGCGCTCATGGGCCGGGAGCGGGACGCCCGCACCGCCATGGCGCTGGCCGAGACCGCGTTCGGGCGCCTCAGCGCGGCGGAGACCTCCGACACCGCCTACGGCTACACGGCGCGGCAGCTGGCCTGGCACATGGGCAGCATGTGGACGACGCTCGGCGACACCCGCTCCGCCCAACGCTCGCTGCAGTCCGCGCGCGAGCAGTACGCACAGACCGAACACCTCGACCGGGCCCTCATCGACATCGACGGCGTGTCTCATGCACGTCGGCGAGGTCAGCATCGCCTGCCGCGAGACCGAGATCCTGCTGACCGGGCTCCCGGCCGAGCACCGGACCGGGATCGTGATCTCCCGCGTGAAGACCCTCCTCGCGAGCGTCCCCACGCGCACCCAGGCGAGCTCGGCCGTGCGCGACCTGACCGAGCTGGTGCACGCCGCGGCCCGCCCCGAGCTGCCCGCGCGGTAGACCTCGCGGTCAGCGGCGCGCGAGGAGTTGCAGCAGACCCGTGACCGCCACGCCCGCGACGATCTCGCCCCGGTCGATCATGCCCTGCACCCCACTCAGCGGCAGCCACTCGATCCGGTCGGCCTCGTGCGTGTCGACCGGGTCCGCGACGCGCACGCCGTCCCGGGCGAGGAAGACGTGGTGCTCGGCGTTGCTCATGCCGCCGACGGGCTGGTTGTAGGCGAGGGGCTCCAGGGCGTCCGGTGCCACCTTGTAGCCAGTCTCCTCCAGGACCTCGCGCGCAGCCGCCGCAGTGAGGGACTCGCCGTCCTCGACGATGCCGGCCGGGATCTCCCAGTTCCACGTGTCGGTGGCGAAGCGATGCCGCCACATCAGCAGCACGCGGGCCTGGTCGTCGAGCAGGACCACTGAGGCGACCGGCGCCCACTTGATCAGATGGTGCTCGTACCGCTCCCGGCCGGGGGGCTCGACGTCGACCAGATCGACCTCCACCCAGGGGCTCGTATAGATCGTCCGGCTGCCGTGCACGGTCCACTCGCTCACGCGGCGCTCCAAGGGGTCGCTCGACATCCTGCGCCAGATTCTCACGCTTAGGCTGTCTTGCAGAACGAGGGCAAGAGTTTCGGGGTCGGTAAGGCGCGTTGCCGTCCAAGGCTGGGGGGCGATCTTCCAGTTCTTCACGCCCCTGGTCCCCGTCGGCGTCCGACGGAGGGGACTCTCCCAGTCTGCGGGTACCGTCTTGGCGGACCAACCGGGCTGCCCCTCGATCCACAGTTGGATCGCCAAGCCGTGCGTTGAGAGCACAGCGGACTGGAGCAGAAGGCTGAGGGCGTTTTTGGCCTGATGCGAACGCACGGTCTTGTGCGGCCTCGTTCTTTCGAGGTGCACCGGTGCCATGGGGCGGCGTCAGGAGCCCCGTGCTCCCACGGTGCTCCGAACGCGGGAACACCACCCGCCGAGATCGTGCCGCTCCATCAGGGCGACGGCCGTGTACTGCGTGGTGCCCGGAGCCGGACTTGAACCGGCACGCCCACTCAAGGGCAGCGAGGTTTAAGCTCGCCGTGTCTGCATTCCACCATCCGGGCATGGCGCGCGGCTCCGTGTTGGCTCACGAGCCTATCGGGATGCGGCAGTTCAACAACGACGCGCGATCCCGATCTTGTCTTATTTTATTGGCGTCTGAGGGTGCGTCAGCACCGGGGCGAGGCCGTAGGCACATGCCGGAGGCGCACGGGCGCCGCGGCGCCGCGACTCGCGCCCGGCGCCGGAATGACGAAAAGTCGCCGCCCGGTCACTCTGCGGAAAGGCCACCGCTCCTCACGCGTTTCCGCCGGTCGTGCGCGGCGCCTCGTTGACGCAGCGCAGCACCGGCCGGGAGGCGAGGGCATCGGGGTCGGGGAGCCGCGCCCCGGTCACGTGGAACAGGGCGCTCTCCCCCGGCGCGAGAGTGACCAGCATGTCGTCCACCTCGGCCGCCGGGTCGAGCCGGTCGGGGAAGAGGGCGAGGTCGCGCACGAACGTCTGCGCCGTCACCCTCACCGTGTAGCGGCCGGGGCCGTCGTCCTCGACCTCCGCGCTCCAGCGGGCGGCCGGCAGGTCCGCCGCGGTGTCCGGCACGTAGAGCTCGACGGTGCGCGCACCGTCGAGCTGAGCCGTCAGGAACGCGCCGTGCGGGTCCGCCGGTGCGGCGAGCGCGGGCGGCAGATCGAGGTGCAGGACGGAACGCGCCGCCACGCGCACCCCGTGTTCTTCTTTGGCCAGAACCGCACCGTCGAAGGAGCGGACCGTCAGCGCGAGCGTCCCGCTCCACTCGCGTGACGTGTCGTTGACGGCGTGCACGGCCGCGTCGCGTACGACGAGGAGCCGGTCCGCGTAGGCGGCGCGCAGCGCGTACCAGAGGGGTTTGCGGCGGCCCGCGCCGTCGACCGCGGCCCAGGAGACGACCGGCCAGCAGTCGTTGAGCTGCCACACGATCGCGCCCATGCAGTACGGCGCGTGCGAGCGAAGGTGCCGGACGCCGAAGGAGACGGCGCGCGCCTGGTTCAGCTGCGTCAGCCAGTGCCAGGCGTCGAAGTCCCCGGCGGGCGGCTGCGGCAGGTGCTCGCCCAGGCCGCGAAGCAGCTTCGCCTGCCCGTCCTGGGCCTTCTGATGGCGGGCCAGGAGGGCCGAGTCGGGGTGGAGTTCCGCCTCCCCGAGGGCCGCGCGCAGCGTGGCGTAGGCCGCCGGGCCCTGGAAGCCGAACTCGGCGACGAAGCGCGGCACCCGGTCCGCGTACGCGTCGTAGTCCACGCGGTTCCACACGTCCCACAGGTGCACGGTGCCGTGCTCGGGGTCCTGCGGGGGCGCGTCGGGTGACCCCGAGTACGGGGTGCCGGGCCAGTACGGCCGTGTCGGGTCGAGTTCGGCGAGGATCGACGGCAGCAGTTCGTGGTAGTAGCCGGCGCCCCAGGTGCGGTCGGGGGCCAGTTCGTCGCGCCAGCCCCAGTCGGCGTGGCCTTCGAGGTTCTCGTTGTTGCCGCACCACAAGGCGAGCGAGGGGTGCGGGGCGAGCCGTGCCACGTTCTCCCGGGCCTCGGCCTCGACCTCGGCGGCCAGCGGCTGCTCCTCGGGGTAGGCCGCGCACGCGAAGAGGAAGTCCTGCCAGACCAGCAGGCCCTTCTCGTCGGCCAGTTCGTAGAAGTCGTCGCTCTCGTAGAGCCCGCCGCCCCACACCCGAACGAGGTTCGCTCCGGCGGCGACGGCCTGGTCGAGCCGCTCCTCGACGCGGGCGCGGGTCAGGCGGGAGGGGAAGCAGTCGTCGGGTATCCAGTTGACGCCGCGCACGAAGACGGGCTCGTCGTTGACGGAGATCCGGAACGCGTCGGGGTCGAGGGCCACGGACCGGAAGCCGGTGCGCCCGCGCCAGACGTCGTCGGGGGGCAGCTCGCCGTCCGCGCCCTCGGGGCCCTCCCCGGCGGCGTCGTCCCGGCCGTCCGCCGCACCGCCGGCGCCGTCCGCCTCCCCGTCGGCGCCGTCCGCCTCCCCGTCGGCGCCGCCCGCGCCCGTCGCGTCCGTGCCGCACCGCAGGGCCACGGTCACGTCGTAAAGCGGCTGTTCGCCGTACCCGCGCGGCCACCACAGTTCGGCCTCGGGCACCGGCAGGTCGACCTCGCCGGCGGAGTCCCCCGGCGGCACCAGCAGTGTGGCGCGCGCGCCCGCCACCTCCACCACCAGCTCCAGCGTCCCGTCCGTGCCCGGCGCCCGCTCCAGCTCCACGGCGGCGTGCAGCAGCGGCACCCCGTCGCTCGCGACGTCCGGCGCGAGCAGGACGCGTGCGATCCGCGCCGAGCGCCAGGTCTCCAGCGCGACGGGCCGCCAGATGCCGGAGGTCACCAGCGTCGGCCCCCAGTCCCAGCCGAAGTTGCAGGCCGCCTTGCGGATGTACTGGTACGGCTCGTCGTAGGCGCCCGGCAGCGCGCCGATCCGCTCGCGCTGCTCCAGCGCGTAGGTGTACGGCGAGGTGAAGTGGACGGTCAGGGTGTTGCCGTGCTCGCGCAGCAGTCCCTCGACGGGGAAGCGGTAGGAGCGGTGCTGATTGGCCGTCCGGCCGAGTTCGGTGCCGTTGAGGACCACGGTGGCCACGGTGTCGAGCCCCTGGAAGACGAGGTCGGCGCGGGCACCCGCGCCCTCCGGCGCGTTCGCGTCCGCGCCATCCGGCGACGTCCCGTCGGGGCCCGCCTCCGCGCTGCCCGGGGCCCGGTCGAAGGTCGTCGTGTACGTCCAGTCCCGGCGGCCGATCCAGCCGAGCGACTCCTCGTTGGCGCCCTCGTACGGCTCGGGGACGAGGCCGGCCGCGAGCAGGTCGGTGTGCACGCACCCGGGCACGGCCGCCGCGACGGGCAGGGCGGCGTCGAGGTCCGTCCCGGGCCCCGTGGTCAGGGTCCAGCCGGTGAGGAGGGGGATGGCGGTCCTGGGCACAGGGGTCCTTCCGGATTCGGGCGCTGTGACGGAACGGTGCAGGAGATGCACACAGCGTATGGAGAAGGGCGCCGCTGCGGAAGATCGCGTCGGGGTTCGCCGTCATCCCGCAGGCGGACACGCTCCCCCGGTGTCCGACCCGAGTCGCCCCCGGGAACGGACACGGAGGCGGACGCTCCCGGAGCGCACGGCCGCGACGATGGTGTCCGACCCCAGCACCCCACCCTTTTCCGGGAGCCCTCATGACCATGTCCCCGCCGATCGGACTGAAGGACGTCGCGGCGGCCCGCGCCGTCGACGTCTCGAAGGTCTACGGGGAGGGCGACACCCGCGTCGTCGCCCTCGACCGGGTCACGGTCGACTTCCGGCAGTCCGAGTTCACCGCGATCATGGGACCTTCGGGGTCGGGGAAGTCCACGCTGATGCACTGCGTCGCGGGCCTCGACACGTTCACCGGCGGCTCGGTGCGCATCGGCGACGTGGAGCTGAGCAGCCTGAAGGACAAGCAGCTCACGCAGTTGCGCCGGGACCGTATCGGCTTCATCTTCCAGGCGTTCAACCTGCTGCCGACGCTCAACGCCCTCGAGAACATCACGCTCCCCATGGACATCGCGGGCCGCAGGCCCGACCGTGAGTGGCTGGAGCGCGTCATCACGATGACGGGCCTGGCCGACCGGCTCCGGCACCGCCCGGCGCAGCTCTCCGGCGGACAGCAGCAGCGGGTGGCCGTGGCGCGGGCGCTGGCGTCCCGGCCGGACATCGTCTTCGGCGACGAGCCGACGGGCAACCTGGACTCCCGCGCCGGCGCGGAGGTCCTCGGCTTCCTGCGCGACTCGGTGCGGCGCCTCGGCCAGACCGTCGTCATGGTCACGCACGACCCGGTCGCCGCGTCCTACGCGGACCGGGTCGTCTTCCTCGCGGACGGCCGCGTCGTGGACGAGATGCACGAGCCGAGCGCGGACGGCGTGCTGGACCGCATGAAGGCGTTCGACGGCCGGGGCCGCGTCGCGTAGGGCGGCGACCGCGGCGCCGCCGCTCACCCGCCCCGCGGCAGGGCGGCGCGGCGACGCATCCCGGCGACCCGCCCCGCGCCGCGCCCGGCCCGGCACCCCCGAACCGCCCACCTCCCCCTGGACGCCTCCATGTTCAAGACCTCCCTGCGCAACGTCCTCGCCCACAAGGCGAGACTGCTGATGACCGTCCTCGCGGTCATGCTCGGCGTCGCGTTCGTCTCCGGCACCCTCGTCTTCACCGACACCCTCGGCCGCGCCTTCGCCCACGAGACCTCGAAGGACTACGCGGACGTCTCCGTCTCGGTCTCCGCCGAGTCCGCGCACCGGCTCACCCCGCACGACCTCGACCGGATGGGCCGGGTCCCGGGCGTCTCGGGCGTCACGGGCCGGGTCGGCGGCTTCGCCGGGGTCGCCGACCGCGGCGGCAAGCTCATCGGCGGCGACTGGAGCGCCCGGGGCGGCAACTTCGCGCCCGGCGCCGACGGCTCGGACCCCGCGTACGGCTTCACCAAGGGCCGCGGCCCGCGCGACGGGCACGAGATCGCCCTGGACACCAGGACGGCCGCGACCGGCCGCTACCGCGTCGGCGACCGGGTCCGCGTCGCCACGGACGGCCCGGTCCGCACCTACACGCTCAGCGGCGTCTTCACCACGCACGACGGCGCGGTGGAGGCGGGCGGCAGCCTCACCCTGTTCGACGGGGCCGAGGCGCAGCGCCTGTACGTCCCGGCCGCCGCCCGCTCCGGCGCGCACGGCGCCGGCACCACCGACCGGTACGAGGAGGCGCTGGTGCGGGCCCGCCCCGGCGCCTCCGACGGCGCGGTGCTGGCCGGGATCAAGCCCCTTCTGCCGAAGGGCGCGAGCGCCGAGACGGGCGCCCGGCTGGCCGACGAGGAGGCGAGGGCCTCGGCCCAGAGCCTGTCCTCGCTCAACGAGATGCTGCTGTCCTTCGCCGGCATCGCCCTGTTCGTCGGGATCTTCCTGATCTCCAACACGTTCACCATGCTCGTCGCCCAGCGCACCAGGGAACTCGCGCTGCTGCGCGCCGTCGGCGCCTCCCGGCGGCAGGTGCGCCGGTCCGTGATCGCCGAGGCGGCGATCGTGGGCGCCGTCTCCTCCGTCGTCGGGTTCCTGCTCGGCCTCGCCCTGGCGGTCGGCCTGCACACGGTGATGGGCTCGTTCGGCGCGCGGATCCCGGCCGGTCCGCTGGTCGTCGGTCCCGACTCGGTGGGCGCCGCGTTCGGCGTCGGCGTGCTCGTCACGCTGCTCGCCGCCTGGCTGCCCTCGCGCCGCGCGGCGAAGATCCCGCCGGTCGCCGCGATGGGCAGCGCCCACGTGCCCGCGACGACCCGGTCCCTGGTGCTGCGCAACAGCGTCGGCGCCGTCCTGAGCGCGCTGGGGGCGGTCGGCATCGCGGGCGGCGCGTCCGTCGGCAAGGACGACGGGCGGATGCTGATCGCGGGCGGCGCGTTCGTGCTGCTGCTCGGCGTCATGGTGCTGATCCCGCTGCTGTCGCGGCCCGCGGTGGCGCTCGTACGGCCGCTGCTGCGCGGCCTGTTCGGCACGCCCGGCACGCTGGCGAGCCGCAACGCCGTCCGCAACCCGCGCCGCACCGGCGCGACCGCCTCGGCCCTCGCGATCGGCCTGACGCTGGTCACCGGGCTCACGGTCGTCGGGGTGACGCTGGCGGCGGCGGTCGACCGGATGACGACGGACAACGTGCGGGCCGACTACATGGTCGCGATGGCGTCGGGCGGCAGCCTCGGCACGTCCGTCGCCCAGCGGCTCGCGCACGCCCCCGGCGTCACGGCGTCCTCCCCGCAGCAGGCGGTCGACCTGCGGGTGCACGGCGAGTACCACGCCGCCTCCGCCGTCACGCCGGGAGACGTGCAGCACGTCCTGACCATGGACGTCGTCGACGGCTCCCTCGCGACCCTCGCGGACGGCGGTGTGGCCGTCGCCGAGAAGACCGCGCGGTCCAACGGCTGGCACGTCGGCCAGAGCCTGCCCGTGACCTACGACGACGGGAAGAAGGGCACGCTGCGCGTCGGCGCCACCTTCAAGGACAACGAGCTCCTGTCGCCGCTGGTCGTGTCCACCGCGGTCGTCGCCGGGCACGAGCCGGAGCCGTTCGTGCCCGGCGTGTGGGTGAAGACGGCGGGCGGCGCGAGCGCCGCGCACGAGAAGGCGCTGGAGCACGCGCTCGGCGGCAGCCCCGCCTTCAGGATCCAGGACCGGCAGGACATCAGGAACAGCTACGGCGGCTCGGTCAACACCGCCCTGGGCATCCTGTACGGGCTGCTGGCGATGGCGCTGATCATCGCGGTGCTCGGAGTCGTCAACACGCTCGCGATGTCGGTCTTCGAGCGGCAGAAGGAGATCGGCATGCTCCGCGCGATCGGCCTGAACCGGGCCGGGGTCAAGCGGATGGTCCGGGTCGAGGCCGTCGTGATCTCGCTGTTCGGCGCGGTCCTCGGCATCGTGCTGGGCGTCTTCCTCGCCTGGGCGATCGGCCAGACGTTCAAGGACTCGCTGCCGGGCTACACCCTGGTCATGCCGTGGGAGCGGATCCTCGTCTTCCTGCTGCTGTCCGGCGTGGTGGGCGTGCTGGCCTCGCTGTGGCCGGCGCGCAGCGCGGCCCGGCTGGACGTGCTCACCGCCGTCAAGACGGAGTAGCGGCGCACGCGACGAAGGCGCGGGCCCCGGAGGGACGTTCCTCCGGGGCCCGCGCCCTTCGCCGTCGTTCGCCGCCGCGGGAGAGCCACCCCCCGTCGTGCCGGGGCACGGGTGCTCCCGCCCCGGGCGGGGGTGCGTCAGTGCCGGTTCAGCGCCAGTTCAGCGACCGGAGCGGGGTGCCCGGCGCGCCGCTCTCGGGTGTCTTCACGGCGAGGATCTGGTTCACGCCGATCTTGTTGTGCTCGAAGGACAGCGCGGACGCGGCCATGTACAGGCGCCACACCCGGGCCCGCCCCGGCGAGGTCGCCCGGACGGCGTCGCGCCAGTGCGCCTCCAGGTTCGCCACCCAGCGGCGCAGGGTCAGCGCGTAGTGCTCGCGGATCGACTGCACGTCCCGCGCCTCGAAGCCGGCCTCCTCCAGCGTGGCGAGGGTCCGTCCGAGCGGTGCGAGCTCGCCGTCGGGGAAGACGTACCGGTCGATGAAGGCGTCGATCTCGTAGGCCTCGTCGTGGTCGAGGGGCCGGCGGGCGATCTGGTGGTTCAGCAGCCGGCCGCCGGGCTTGAGGAGCGCGTACAGGTCGTCCGCGTACTCCCGGTAGCGCACGGACCCGACGTGCTCGGCCATGCCGATCGACGAGATGGCGTCGTAGGGCCCGTCCTTGACGTCCCGGTAGTCCTGGACCCGGATGTCGACGCGCTCCCCGAGGCCCGCCTCGGCGACCCGCTTGCGCGCGTAGGCGGCCTGCTCGCGGGAGAGCGTCACGCCGGTGACACTCACCCCGTACTCGCGGGCCGCGTGCAGCGCCATGCTGCCCCAGCCGCAGCCGACGTCGAGCAGCCGCTCGCCCTCCTTGAGGTCGAGCTTGCGGCACACGAGGTCGAGCTTGTCGCGCTGCGCGTCCTCCAGCGTGAAGCCGGGCCCGTCGTCCCAGTACGCGCACGAGTAGACCATCGAGGGTCCGAGCACCATCTCGTAGAAGTCGTTGCCGACGTCGTAGTGGTGGCTGATGGCCTGCTTGTCGCGGCGCTTCGTGTGTATCGTGCCCGACCGGCCCCGGATCTCCTCCGGCGGCGGCGGGGGCGGCGGCAGCGGGCCGGCGAGCTGGAGGAACTGCCGGGCCGCGGACCGCAGCTTCGGGTCGAGCACGGACAGACCGCCCGACCGCGCGTCCGTGCGCTCCCACAGGAACGAGGCGAGCCGGTCGAGCACCTCGAACAGGTCGCCCTCGACGTCGATCTCCCCGGCCACCCAGGCGCGTGCGAGGCCCACCTCGCCCGGCTTCCACATGATGCGGCGCAGGGCCCGGCGGCTGCGGACCACGACGGTCGGGCCGTCGGCGGGACCCGCCGTGCTCCCGTCCCAAGCCCGGATGCGCACCGGGGGCGGCGCCCCGATCAGCTCCTGGGTCAGAGCGGACAGCCGCGACGCGGCGTCGGCCATGGCGCACACCTCCGTGTTCAGATCTGGGTCTTCCGACACCACGTAAACACCGCGGGAGTCCCGTTGCGATCCCATTGGAGCGTAACGGGACGGCAAAATACCTGCCCCTACCACGCACCTTGGCGCGGGGCGCCGCCCGGGCGGGCGCCGCACCGTCCGCAGGGGATCTACCCGGCCGCGGCCGGACGCGGACATGAGAAGGCCGCCCGCACCACGGATGGCGGGCGGCCTTCTCGGTCTGGGGTTGTTCCGGCGCGTCCTCGGGCCGGTCGTGCGGGGGACCTGCGCCCGGTGCGCCGCGGGTGCGGGCGCCGGGCTGCGGGGTCAGCTGGCCTTGGCCTTCTCCGGCTCCGCGGGAGCCGCGGCGGCGGGCTTCGGGGCCGGCTTGGCGGCCTCGTAGAACTCCTCGCGCGGCGTCTCCATGGCGCCCAGCGACACGACCTCGCGCTTGAGGAACATGCCGAGGGTCCAGTCGGCGACGACCCGGATCTTGCGGTTGAACGTCGGCATCGCCATGCCGTGGTAGCCACGGTGCATGTACCAGGCGAGCCGGCCGCGCAGCTTGATCTTGGTCTTGCCGAGGACGATCATCGCGACGCCCTTGTGCAGGCCGAGGCCGGCCACCGCGCCCTTGTTGGCGTGGCTGTACTCGCGCTGCGGGAAGCCCCGCATGCCCGAGATCACGTTGTCGCCGAGGACCTTCGCCTGACGCAGCGCGTGCTGGGCGTTCGGCGGGCACCAGGCGTTCTCGTTGCCGGCGCGGCGGCCGACCATGTCCGGCACCTGGGCGTTGTCGCCCGCGGCCCAGATGTAGTCGGTGCCCTGCACCTGCAGCGTGGCGGCGGTGTCGACGTGACCGCGCGGGCCGAGCGGCAGGCCGTAACGGCCCAGCGCCGGGTTGGGCTTGACGCCCGCGGTCCACACGATGGTGTTCGCGTCGACCTCGAGGCCGTTGTTGAGCACGACGTGGCCGTCGACGCAGGAGTCCATGCCGGTCTTGAGGTAGATCTCGACGCCGCGGCCCTCGAGGTGCTCCTTGCCCCAGGTGCCCAGCTTCGGGCCCACCTCGGGAAGGATCTTGTCGGCCACGTCGACGAGGATGAACCGCATGTCCTCGCGCTTGACGTTGGTGTAGTACTTGGCCGCGTCGCGCGCCATGTCCTCCACCTCGCCGACGGTCTCGGCACCGGCGAAGCCGCCGCCGACGAAGACGAAGGTGAGCGCCTTGCGGCGGATCTCCTCGTCCGTCGTGGAGTCGGCCTTGTCGAGCTGCTCCAGCACGTGGTTGCGCAGGCCGATGGCCTCCTCGACGCCCTTCATGCCGATGCCCTGCTCGGCGAGGCCGGGGATCGGGAAGGTGCGGGAGACGGCGCCGAGCGCGATCACCAGGTAGTCGAAGGGCAGCTCGTACGCCTCGCCGACGAGCGGCGCGACGGTGGCGACCTTGCGGTCCTGGTCGATGGTGGTCACGCGGCCTGTCAGCACCTCGGCCTTGGGCAGCACGCGTCGCAGCGGGACGACGACGTGCCGAGGCGAGATGTTCCCGGCCGCAGCTTCGGGGAGGAAGGGCTGGTACGTCATGTACGAGCGCGGGTCCACGACCGTGACGGTCGCTTCGCCGTAGCGCATCTTCTTCAGAATGCGACGAGCTGCGTACAAGCCAACGTACCCACCGCCTACAACGAGGATCCTGGGACGCTCCGTGGTGCTCATGCCATCGAGTATCCACCCGGTCCCGGGGGGGTATTCGTGAGCCCCTTCACAAGAAGGTCGACAGGGTGTGTTACCCTGCACGCCCTTTTACTCCGATCACACATCGCACCCCATGCCTACCGGACGGTACGCCCCCCGGTCGCACCGGCGCTGAGCTGCCCCTCCGCGGCTCTCCCCCCGGGGCGGGGCGCATGCGGCCGCCGGACCCAACCCCCTTGCCCCGCCGCTCGTTCGTGAGGACGGCCGCTCCGCGGTGAGGGTTTCCACCCCTCTGGCGGGCAGCCCGGCCCCGCAAGGGCAATTTTCCTTGTGAAGAACTTCACGAAGTTTTTGGGCGGGCGCGCAAGACCGCTTCCGGCCAGGCCCGGAACGGGTCGCGCGAGTGCCTCGCGGGGCCTTGCGGCGGCGACCCCGAAGAGCCGTCCCGGCGGGTCCGGCTCGCCTTCCGCCGACGCCCCGGCGGCTTGCCGCGAGGGCCCGGCCGCGGTGTCCCGGCGGCAGATCCCGCGAGGCGCTCGCGGGACCGGCCGCGGCGCCGTGCGCGG
>NZ_JAKGCV010000570.1 GCF_021556455.1 Streptomyces fuscigenes
GTCCGGGCTCGGGGCCCGGGCTGCGGCGCGGACCTGCTCGGACCCGGCGGCCTCCGGCGCCGCGGGCCTCGGCGCCTCGGGCCCGCCGGTCAGCGGTAGTCGCGCGCGTCCACCGTCGCCCCGTCGGCCGCCGTCAGCGCCTCGATGTAGGGCCACGCGTCGGGCGCGCTGCCGTCGGTGTCGGTGAAGCCGTAGACCTTCGCGAGCTGCCCGCTCGACAGGGACCGGCCGTTCCAGCGGTGCCGGTCCTCGTCCGCGGCCAGCGCGGCGACCGCCCGCCCCACGTAGACCGGGCTCTCGGCGATGGCGAAGGCGGGCTCCCGCGCCACGGCGTCGCGCCAGTTCTCCTCCCGCACGCCGAAGTGGTCGAGCATCCACTCGGAGCGCAGGAAGCCCGGCGTCAGCGACACCGCCGTGCAGCCCACGCCCGCGAGTTCGCGGGCGAGCCCCTTGACCATGCGGATCGGCGCCTGCTTCGTGAGGTCGTAGAACAGGTTGCCCCGGTAGTGCTCGCCGGACTCCTCCGTGCCGTCCGTCACCTCGATCACGAGACCGCCCTCGTGCCGCACAAGCAGCGGCAGCGCCTCGCGCAGCGTGATCAGGTGCCCGCGCACCCCCAGGTCCAGCATCCGCAGGCCCTTGCCCAGGTCCAGCTCCCAGGCCCTCTTGCCGAACTCCACGAGCGGCTCGCCGCCCCAGATGTCGTCCACCAGCACGTCCAGCCGCCCGTGGTCGGCCGCGATGCGCTCCACGACCGCGCGGACCTGGGCCGGGTCGAGGTGGTCGGCGGGCAGCGCTACGCCCGTGCCGCCCGCCGCGGTGACGAGTTCGGCCGTCTCCTCGATCGTCTCCGTCGCTCGGCCGACCTCGCTGACCCGGTCGCGGGTGGTGCGCCCGGTCGCGTACACGGTGGCGCCGAGCGCGCCGAGTTGTACGGCCATCTGCCGGCCCGCTCCCCGGGTCGCCCCGGCCACCAGCGCGATCCGGCCCGCCGGCGCGCGGGAATCCCCTCCCGCCGTACCCGGCGCGGTCCCCGCGGCCTCGTCGCCCGCGGCGCTGTTCTTCACGGCTTCTTCGTCCATGGCGCGAGCGTCCCAGCAAAAGGGGACGTCTTCTGTCGTACATGCGCGCGGCGGGGCGGAGCGCCTCGCGGCGGGCGCGGTGGCGGCGGAGGTGCCCGGCCCTCCACCCGGGAGCGTGAAACGATTCGCGAAGACGGGTGGCGCCCACGTGCGTCGCCGTCCCCGAGGCAGGATGCTGGCCTGGTGATGGACGAGACGGACTTCTGGGAGATCGTCGACGGCACGCGCGAGGCCGCGGGCGGTGACTCGGAGGAGCACGCGGACCTGCTGGTCGAGCGCCTTGCGCAGCTCGACCCCGACGCCGTGCTCGACTTCGCCCGGCACTTCGAGTCGCGCTACAACCGCGCGTACCGGTGGGACCTGTGGGGCGCGGCCTCGATCCTGCTGGACGGGGCGAGCGACGACGCGTTCGACTTCTTCCGCTGCTGGCTCATCGGCCAGGGGCGCGAGGTCTTCGAAGGGGCCCTGCAGGACCCCGACGACATGGCCGACCTGCTGGAGTCCTTCGACGAGGACGCGGACGGCGACGGCGAGGACCTCGGCTACGCCGCCGACGAGGCGTACGAGCAGCTCACCGGTTCGGTGGCACCGGATCTCGGGATCCCCGCGCAGCCGCGCGAACCCGAGGGGACGGCCTTCGACATCGACGATCCCGACGTGCTCGAGGTCCGCTTCCCCCGGCTGTGGGAGCGCTTCGGGGTCGACTCGTACAGCGGCTGACGGTCCCGGCCACGCGGAAAGCGGCGCGCCGGCGCGGCCACGGCCCGGCCGGCCGTGTGCGGCGTCCGGGCGCGGCATTCGCGTGGAGGGGGCGGCGGTCGGCGCGCCACGCCGGAACCGGTCGCCGGTTGACCGTGGCCCGCGCCCGGCCGGGGGCAGGATGGCGGCATGAGAATCGCGGTCACCGGTTCCACCGGGCTCATCGGTACGGCACTCGTACGGTCCCTGCGCGCGGACGGCCACGAGGTGGTGCGCCTGGTGCGGCGCGCGCCGCGCGGGGCGGACGAGGTGCGCTGGGACCCCAAGCTCCAGCGCGTCGACGCCGCCGGACTGCGCGGCTGCGAGGCCGTCGTGCACCTCGCGGGCGCGGGGGTGGGCGACCGCCGCTGGAGCGACGAGCGCAAGAAGGAGATCCGCGACAGCCGCCTGCTGGGCACCGCGGCCCTGGCGGAGGCGCTCGCGTCGCTCGACGAGCGGCCGCGGGTCCTCGTCTCCGGCTCCGCCATCGGCTACTACGGCGAGACGGGCGACCGCGCCGTGAACGAGGACTCGCCGCCCGGCTACGGCTTCCTGCCGACGCTGTGCGTGGAGTGGGAGGCGGCCGCCGCGGCGGCGCAGGAGGCCGGCATCCGCACGGTGTTCCCGCGCTCGGGACTGGTGGTGTCGAAGGACGGCGGCGCCTGGGGCCGCCTGTTCCCGCTGTTCCGGGCCGGTCTCGGCGGCCGGATGGGCGACGGCAGCCAGTACTGGAGCTTCATCGCGCTGCACGACCACGTGGCCGCGCTGCGGCACCTCATCGACACGGAGTCCCTGGAGGGGCCGGTCAACCTGACCGCGCCGGAGCCGGTGACGAATCGTGAGGTCACCGCGGCGATGGGGCGGGTGCTGCGCAGGCCCACCCCGTTCCCGGTGCCGGCGGCGGCCCTCAGGCTCGCGCTCGGCGAGCTGTCGAGCGAGGTCCTGGGCAGCCAGCGGGTGGTGCCAAAGCGGCTGTCGGAGTCGGGGTTCGCGTTCGCCTTCCCGACGGTGGACGAGGCGATCCGCGCGGCCCTCTGAGCCGGCGAGCGGCAGGGCGCGGGCGGGGCGGGCGCGCGGACCGTTCGGGCGTACCCGTCCGACTCGGGTCGCCGGGAGCCTTCGGCGGGGTCCTCGGGGCCGGAGCGGAGCCCGGCGGGCCTCCGTCGCGCGCCGCGCGCCCGGGGC
>NZ_JAKGCV010000571.1 GCF_021556455.1 Streptomyces fuscigenes
CCGTCAGCCGGGCCCGCACGGCGGCCCGGTCGACGCCCAGCCTGGTCAGGGCCTCGGCGGCGGGGTCCGGCTCCCGCAGGCCCAGCAGGGCGAGCAGCACATGGGCCGGGGTGATCCGGCGGGCGCCCTGCGCGCGCACCTCCCTGAGCGAGTCCCCCAGCACTCCCTTGGCCGCCGACGTGAACGGCGTGCGCTTGCGCGAGGCGGGCACCGCCGGGCGCCGGGCGCCGCGCGCGTCGATCCCGACCGCGTCGAGCGCCTCCAGGTCCAGCTCCCGCAGCGCCTCCCGCGCCGCGTCGGCGTCCAGCCCCAGGCCGGCGACGGCCTGCCCGTCCTGGTTGCGCAGCGCGGCCAGCAACAGGTGCTCCGTACCGATGCGCCGGTCGCCCCGCAGGCGGGCCTCCTCCAGCGCGTCCGTGACCACGGCGCGCGCCTCGTCCGCGAACTGTTCGAACATGGGTCACTCCCACTTCCCGTACTTCGCGTGCACGGACTGCCTGGACACGCCCAGGGCGTCGCCGATCTGCTCCCACGACCAGCCCTGTTCCCGGGCGCGCGCCACCGAGGACGCCTCGACCTGTTCGGCGAGGCGGTGCAGCGCGCCGACGGCACGCAGGCCGACGGCGGGGTCGAGGGAGGTCAGGCGCGTCGAGAGGTCTCCGGAATCCATGCGGCCAGTATTCCATCGCCCTGTCAGTCTGGACTAACGCGAGGCCTCATGTCAACCCAGACTGACATCAGAGGCGGCGGGCGGCGGCGGAGAAACGGCGGCGCCCCCTCGCGCCGGTGGTGCGGCGAGGGGGCGCGACGGGACGGCCGAGGGACGATCTCGGCCGGGGAGCCGACCGGGTCCAGGGAGCCGGCCGTTCCGGGGAGCCGACGGGTTCGAGGCAACCGGCCGTTCCGGGGAGCCGACCGGTGCGAGGGAGCCGACCGGGTCCAGGGAGCCGGCCGGTGCGAGGCAGCCGCCGGTTCCAGAGAGCCGTAGGTTCAGAAGAGCTTTCCCGGGTTCAACAGGCCAAGCGGGTCGAAGGCGGCCTTGATCTGACGCTGCAACTCCAGTTCGACCGGCCCGAGTTCACGCGCCAGCCACTCCTTCTTCAGGACGCCCACGCCGTGTTCGCCGGTGATGGTGCCACCGAGGCGCAGGCCGAGTTCCATGATCTCGTCGAACGCGGCCTTCGCGCGGCGGACGTCGTCGGGCTTCGTCGGGTCGAAGCAGACGATGGGGTGGGTGTTGCCGTCGCCCGCGTGCGCACACACGCCGATCTTGGTGTCGTACTTCTCCGCGATCGCCTCGACCCCCTCGAACATGTCGCTGAGCCGGGCGCGCGGCACGCACACGTCGTCGATCATCGTCGTGCCGACCGCCGCCTCCAGCGCGGGCAGGGACAGGCGGCGGGCCTGCATGAGCATCTCCGACTCGGCGGCGTCGTCGGCCGGCACGACCTCGGTGGCGCCGGCCCGCGTGCACAGTTCCCCGACCGCGGCGAGGTCGGCCGACGGGTCCGGGGTGTCGAACGCCACCAGCAGCAGCGCCTCGGTGGTCTCGGGCAGGCCCATGTTCGCCATGGCGTTGACGGCGCGCACCGTCGTGCCGTCCATCAGCTCCATGAGGGACGGCACGAAGCCGCGCTCCACGATCTGCCGCACCGCCTCACCGGCTGCCGACGCGGATGTGAACTCGGCGGCCAGCACGAGCTGTTGCGGGGGCTCGGGCTTCAGGGCGAGGACGGCCCGCACGACGACGCCGAGGCTTCCCTCGGAACCGACGAACAGGCGCGTCAGGTCGTATCCGGCGACGCCCTTCGCCGTGCGCCGCCCGGTCGACATCAGCCGCCCGTCGGCGAGCACGACGTCGAGCCCGAGCACGTACTCCGCCGTGACCCCGTACTTGACGCAGCACAGTCCGCCGGCCGCGGTGCCGATGTTGCCGCCGATGGTGCAGGTCTCCCAGCTGGAGGGGTCCGGCGGGTAGTACATGCCCTGCTCGGCGACGGCGCGCGAGAGCGTCGCGTTCACGACGCCCGGCTCCACGACGGCCACGCGGTCGACGGGGTCGATCTCCAGGATCCGGTCCATCTTCACCAGGGACAGGACGATGCAGCCGTCGGAGGCGTTGGCGGCGCCGGACAGGCCCGTGCGGGCCCCCTGCGGGACGACCGGGACCCGCAGTTCGGTGGCCGTCCGCAGCACGTGCTGGACCTGCTCGACCGTGCGCGGCAGCACCACGGCGGCCGGCGCGCCGGCCTCGCAGAAGCTCGCCATGTCGTGGGCGTACGAGGCCATCACGTCGGGATCGGTGATGAGCGCCTCGGGAGGCAGGCCCGCACCCAGCCGCTCGGTGAGGGCAGCGGCGGCGGTGCCGGTGGCAGCGGGTCCGGTTTCCAGCAGATCGTCCATGATCCCAGGTTCGCACCGACCGCCATCGGTGTGAACCCGTATGCGATCCACCCCACAGGTCAAAGTGTGATCTTCATATTGGCGCACAGTGAGCCCCATGAATGCGATGAATGCGGACAATGACCAACGGACCGGGCGGGGCGCCAGGCAGGTCAGGCGCGCGGCGGTGGCCTTCGGCATCGGCGGGGTACTGATCGCGGGCGTGCTGGTGTTCGTGCCGGACAAGAAGCACGAGCCCCCGCCCCTCGGCGGACCGGAGGCGCGGGCGCTCACCGCCGTGACCGCGGGCGCCCCGGCCGCG
Source organism: Streptomyces fuscigenes (assembly GCF_021556455.1). GTDB lineage: Bacteria > Actinomycetota > Actinomycetes > Streptomycetales > Streptomycetaceae > Streptomyces > Streptomyces fuscigenes. The sequence goes on from NZ_JAKGCV010000571.1 coordinate 2,705, forward strand.
GCCGCCGACCTGGACGCGCTGGTCCGGGACCGGACGGCGTGGCTGCGCACGCACCCGGCGGACACGCACGCGTGGGCCGTACTGGGCTCCGCGTATGTGCAAAAAGGCGTACGGGAGGCGGACCCCGGCGAGTTCCCGAGGGCCCAGGCCGCCCTCGACCGCGCTCTGGGGGGCGCGCCGGCCCATCCGTCCGGGCCCGCGTCCGCCCCGCCCGCGACGCTGCCCCCGGGCTCCCCCGTCCCGAGCGCCGTACCGGCGTCCGCCGCGGGAGCGGGAA
>NZ_JAKGCV010000572.1 GCF_021556455.1 Streptomyces fuscigenes
GCCCCGCCACCGTCAGCGCCTCGTGCGCCAGGGCGTGCACGGCCGGATCGCCGCCGTCCAGCGAGAACACCGCGGCCCCGGCGCGGCGGGCGCCGTGCACGCGCTCCAGCAGTACGGCGTCCGCCCGTCCCGGCGCCACCACCAGCAGCGTCTCGCCGCGCCCCGCGGCCTCCAGGCGCCCGAGGCCGATCGTCAGGTGCGCGGGCGCGTCCCGCGGCACCTCGTGCCGCACGAGGGTGGGGGCCAGTTCGGGCTGCCCCGACCAGGCCGCCTCGTCCACGAGATGCGCCGCGAGGTGCCAGGGCTCGTATCCGCTCGTCCCCACCAGGAGCAGGCCGCCCCCGCGCGGTACGACGCAGGAGCGCAGGGCACCCGCGAACCCGCGGGCCTGCTCGGGCCAGCGGGTACCCGCGAGTACCTCGCGCAGGAGGGCGACGCGTACGGCATCCATGGCCCCGCATACTGCCGCAGCTCCGCCACCGGCACCCCCGGGTGGCGGACACCTCACCCGAAAGGGAAGGCTAGGGCTCATGACTTCTTCCTCCAGCGATTCCGGCAGCGCCCCGGGCACCTCCGCGAGCGGGGCCCCGGACGGCGCGCGGTCCCCGGCCCCCAAGCCTCCGGCCAAGGACCCGTGGGACCTGCCCGACGTCTCCGGACTCGTCGTGGGCGTGCTCGGCGGCACCGGCGACCAGGGCCGGGGCCTCGCCTACCGGCTGGCCCGCGCCGGGCAGAAGGTGATCATCGGCTCCCGGTCCGCGGAGCGCGCCGCCTCGGCCGCGGCCGAGCTGGGGCACGGCGTCGAGGGCGCGGACAACGCGGGCTGCGCGAGCCGCAGCGACATCGTGATCGTGGCGGTCCCGTGGGAGGGGCACGCGGACACCCTGAGGTCCCTCGCGGACGAGCTCGCGGACAAGCTCGTCGTGGACTGCGTCAACCCGCTCGGCTTCGACAAGAAGGGTGCGTACGCGCTGACGCCCGAGGAGGGCAGCGCGGCGGAGCAGGCCGCGGCGCTCCTGCCCGGCTCGCGGGTGACGGCCGCGTTCCACCACCTGTCCGCGGTGCTGCTGCAGAACCCCGACGTCGAGCAGATCGACACGGACGTCATGGTGCTGGGCGAGTCCCGGGCGGACACCGACCTCGTGCAGGCCCTCGCGGCCCGCATCCCCGGCATGCGCGGCGTCTTCGCCGGCCGGCTGCGCAACGCGCACCAGGTGGAGTCCCTCGTCGCCAACCTCATCTCGGTCAACCGCCGTTACAAGGCGCACGCCGGGGTCAGGCTCACGGACATCTGAGCGACCCCGGGGGCGGGGGGCGCGGGCCGGCGGCGGCTTCCCTCCGCCCCCTGCGCCCTCCGCCCCGGCACGCGTCCCCGGGGAGCACGCCCGCCTCCGGCGCCCCGTCGCTGCTCCGCCGGGCGGGCACGGGGGACGGCACCGCCCGGCCGGGCGGGTCCATGGGGGAGACTGGGGCGTCACGGTCCCCTTCCTCCCCGACAGGAGCAGCACCTCATGCCCCGCCTCGCCCTCTACGCCGTCGTCGTCTGCGCGCTCGCCGTCGCCGCGGCCGTGCTCTCCTTCGTCCAGGGCAACTGGCTCGGCATCATCTGGGTGCTGCTGGCGGGCCTGTCGTCCAACATGGCCTGGTACTACCTGCGGCGGTCGCGGACGGCGACGGCACCGTCACAGGAGCGCTGACCCGGAAGACCCCCGCCGGTCCTCCCGGTAGCTTGTGCGTTGACCATGACATGCCAGCCACACCGGGGGAGGGGCCGACGTGCCCTACATCTGCTTCTTCGCCGCGCTCGGCGTCGCCGCGCTCGTGCTGCTCGTGCGCACGCAGCGGCAGTTGGGGCGGTCCCGGTCCCTGGTGCCGGAAGTGCACGCGAGCGTCGGGGCGTCCGAAGGCGCTCTGCGGGTGCGCCGCGCGATGCTGGTCGTGTGCCTGCTCGCCGCGCTCGGCGGCCTCCCCGCCTCCCTGCACGTCCACGACCTGGACACATGGACGGACGGCGAGGTGCTGGGGATCGCCAAGGACGCCGCGGACGAGATCAGTGGCGGCGACGGGGCGGCGAGTCCCGCCATGTCGGTGAACGCCGCCGTCGACGAGGCACAGCGGCACGCCGACGGCCCGGGGCTGCTGACCACGCGGGCCGTCGGCTCCGACGGGGACGGCGGCGCGCCGCCCGCCTACGGCGACGAGGACGACACGAGCTACGTCATCAGCTACCACGGAGAGCACGCCGCCTGCCTGACGGTCACGTCCACCCCGGGTGCCCCCGTCCTCGTGCCGGGGGGCGGGGACGGCGAGGCCACCCGAATGGAGACGTACGACCTGAGCGCCACGGCGTCGGCGGGCGCCTGCTGAGGCACGGGACGCCCAAGCGGCCCCGCCCACGGGCCCCTTCTGCCAGGGCCGTGCTCCCGGCGGCGATCCGGCCGGACCGCGACCGCATGGCCGCGCCCGCCACCGCCCCACCGGCCCGCACGCGCTCCACCGGCCCGCACCCGCCCGCGGGCCAAGACCGTCCGCACGCGCGCGGGTCACCACACCCCTCATGGGCCCGCACCGCCGCACGAACCCGGATCCGCCCCACCGGCCCCACGGGCCCAACTCGGCACCCTTGACGCCCCCTTCTCACAAGCGTTCAATCAAGCCGTGAAATAAGGGCCGACCCACCGGGCCGGCGCAGTCCACCGTGTAGGTCGGACGTGGCGTGCCCGTGCGGTCGTTCGGCTGCGCCCTGCGCGCGTCCGGCGCTGTCGAAGGGACGGCCACTCGTGCCCCTTGATTTCCCGGAATCCCCCACTCCCCCCGCCACCGACGACGCGACCGCCACCGCCACCGACGACGCCCCTGCCGCCACCGCCGGCTCCGAGGCGTCGCGGCTGCGCAGACGCGGTTTCCTGCTCGCGTCCGGCGCGATCGCCGCCGGCGGGGCCGCCGCGGTGGCGACACCGGCCGCG
>NZ_JAKGCV010000573.1 GCF_021556455.1 Streptomyces fuscigenes
CCGGGACCGGCCGCCCTCCGTGCCGTGCGGCGACGGCGTCCGCGGCCCGGCGCGCCGCTCCGCGGACGAGCGCCCCGGGAGGGCCCGGGAGGCCGCTGCCGGGGCGGGAGGAGCCGGGCGGTGCCCGGACGCCCCCGGGGAGTACCGTCCCGCTTCCCTTCACGTCATCTCGCCGTCACCGTTCATTCAGCCGCCCTTGCGATCCTCGCCGCATGCAGCCCGCTGTGCCCCCCACCCCGAACGGCAGGAGCCCCTTCCCCCCTGCCCGGTCCAACGCGCCCACCGCACCCTCCGCGCGGAACAATGGGTACATGAGCCAGCAGCCCGCCGAGGTACCGGTCCAGCAGCCCCAGCCCGCGCGCCCGCAGGGCCCCGCCGCACAGCCCTCCGTAGGATTCATCGCCGGTCACCGGCCGAGCGCCGTCGCCGGAGCGGTGTCCGACCTCGAACCCGATCTCGACGCCGACCTCGACACCTACGAGGAGGGCGGCGTCCCCGACGGCGCCGAGCCCCTTCCGCAGGACCGCTTCCTGGACCGTGAACGCAGCTGGCTCGCGTTCAACGAGCGCGTGCTGGAGCTCGCCGAGGACCCCGCGACCCCGCTCCTGGAGCGCGCGAACTTCCTGGCGATCTTCGCGTCGAACCTGGACGAGTTCTTCATGGTCCGGGTCGCGGGCCTCAAGCGCCGCATCGCCACCGGCGTGGCCTCCCGGTCCGCGTCCGGACTCCAGCCCCGCGAGGTGCTGGACCTGATCTGGACCCGCTCGCGCGAGCTCATGGCCCGGCACGCCGCCTGCTACCAGCAGGACGTGGCGCCCGCCCTGGGCGACGAGGGCATCCACATCGTGCGCTGGCCGGAGCTGACGGAGAAGGAGCAGGCCCGCCTGTTCACCCTCTTCCGCCAGCAGATCTTCCCCGTCCTCACGCCGCTGGCCGTCGACCCCGCGCACCCCTTCCCGTACATCTCCGGGCTCTCCCTGAACCTCGCGGTCGTCGTGCGCAACCCGGTCAGCGGGCACCGCCACTTCGCGCGCGTCAAGGTGCCGCCGCTGCTGTCCCGGTTCCTTGAGGCGTCCCCGCAGCGCTACGTCCCGCTGGAAGACGTCATAGCCGCGCATCTGGAGGAGCTTTTCCCGGGCATGGAGGTGCTGGCGCACCACATGTTCCGCGTGACCCGCAACGAGGACCTCGAAGTCGAGGAGGACGACGCCGAGAACCTCCTCAAGGCGCTGGAGAAGGAGCTCATGCGGCGCCGCTTCGGCCCGCCGGTGCGCCTGGAGGTCGAGGAGTCCATCGACCCGTACGTGCTCGACCTGCTCGTGCGCGAGCTGAAGGTCTCCGACGCGGAGGTGTACCCGCTGCCGGGGCCGCTCGACCTGACCGCGCTGTTCGGCGTCGCCTCGCTGGACCGGCCCGAGCTGAAGTACCCGCGGTTCATCGCGGGCACGCACCGCGACCTCGCCGAGGTGGAGTCCGCGTCCGCGCCGGACATCTTCGCCGCGCTGCGCGAGCGGGACGTCCTGCTGCACCACCCCTACGACTCGTTCTCGACGTCCGTGCAGGCCTTCCTGGAGCAGGCCGCGGGCGACCCGGACGTCCTCGCGATCAAGCAGACCCTGTACCGGACGTCCGGCGACTCGCCGATCGTGGACGCGCTTATCGACGCGGCCGAGTCCGGCAAGCAGGTCCTCGTCCTCGTCGAGATCAAGGCCCGCTTCGACGAGCAGGCCAACATCAAGTGGGCACGCAAGCTCGAAGAGGCCGGCTGCCACGTCGTGTACGGCCTGGTGGGCCTGAAGACCCACTGCAAGCTGTCGCTGGTCGTGCGGCAGGAGGGCGACACCCTGCGCCGCTACAGCCACGTCGGCACCGGCAACTACCACCCGAAGACCGCACGGCTCTACGAGGACCTCGGCCTGCTCACGGCGGACCCGCAGGTCGGCGCGGACCTGTCCGACCTGTTCAACCGGCTCTCCGGCTACTCGCGCCGCGAGACCTACCGCCGGCTCCTCGTCGCGCCGAAGTCCCTGCGCGACGGCCTGGTCTCCCGCATCAACAAGGAAGCCGCCCACCACCGCGCCGGGCGCCCCTCCTACATCAAGATCAAGGTCAACTCGATGGTCGACGAGGCCGTCGTCGACGCGCTGTACCGGGCCTCCCAGGCGGGCGTCCCCGTGGACATCTGGGTACGGGGCATCTGCGCCATCCGGCCCGGCGTGCCCGGGCTCTCGGACAACATCCGCGTGCGCTCGATACTGGGCCGCTTCCTCGAACACTCCCGCGTGTTCGCGTTCTGCAACGGCGGCGAGCCGGAGATCTGGCTCGGCAGCGCCGACATGATGCACCGCAACCTCGACCGCCGCATAGAGGCCCTCGTCCGGGTCACCGACCCCGCCCACCGGGCCGCGCTGATCCGGCTGCTGGAGACCGGCATGTCCGACCAGACGTCCTCCTGGCACCTCGGCCCCGACGGCGAGTGGAACCGGCATTCCACGGACGCGGACGGGCTCCCCCTGCGGCACGTACAAGAAATGCTCATTGACGCCCGGAGGCGCCGGCGTGCAGCACCATGAAGTCGAGACGGACGAGCTGACCTCGACGGGAGAGGTGCTGTCCGGGTACCTGCACTCCCGGGCCGGTGACTTCTTGCGCAGCCTGCGGCTGTACAGCGAGAGCGGCTCCGACACGGCGGGCGCCGGGCAGGCGGCGCTCGCGCTGCGCGGCTCGGCGCGCCGCATCGGCGGGACCCTGTACACCTACCGGGCGATGTTCGACCCGGGGTGGGCCGACCACCTGCGCACCGAGCTCGCCTGGCTGTCCGGCACGCTCGCCCAGGAGCACGCCTGCACGGCGAGGCTGCACCGGCTGGTCGCGGCGCTCGCGCGGCTCTCGGGCGCGGGCGGAAGCGGCGCCATGGCCGGCGCGGTCCCGGCGGGTGCGCCGGACGGGGGTCCGGGAGCGGCG
>NZ_JAKGCV010000574.1 GCF_021556455.1 Streptomyces fuscigenes
GAGGCCGTCGGCGCCGCAGCGCTCGGCCAGCTCCAGGCCCACCGCGACTTCCGCGCCGAACCCGGCCGCTATGCCGTACTCGACGCGCGCCTGCGCCAGTTCGTAGGCGCAGGGGGACGCCTCCAGGTGGCCGACGGCCCGCTCCAGCAGCCCGATCCGCTCGGCGCCGCCGGCCAGGGACGCCGCGCACAGCAGGGCCGTGCCGACGGCGCTGCGGGTGCCGAAGCGCTCCGCCTCGCGCAGCGCGTACCCGGCCAGGTCGCCGGCCCGGCCCGGGTCGGTGATCGCGAGGGCCCGTGCCAGGTCGAGCGCCCAGGGGCCCACGACGACGTTGTGCCGCTCCCGGCCGGTCAGACAGCGCCCGGCGGCCTCCAGCTCGGCGATGGCCTCCTCGGCGCGGCCCCGCGCCAGCAGCAGCCTGCCGCGCACGCAGGCCGCGTCGGGCAGCAGCATCGTGTTGGGGTACGGCGGGGCGAATCCGTAACGCTCGGCGCAGGCGGCGGCGCGGTCCACGTGGCCGCGGGCGAGCAGCGTGTCCACGAGGACGCAGACGGCCTCCCCGTGGACGGGCAGCTCGCTGCCGAGGCTCTCGGCTAGCGACAGGGCCCGGCGCAGATGCTCCTCGGCGCGGACGAGCCTGCCGCGTCTGCGGTCGACGTATCCGGCCATCGCCCGGGCCAGCGCGAGGTGCCCGCCGCTCCAGCCGGACAGCTCGAATTCCTCCAGCGCCTCGCCGAACAGCGCCTCGGCGCGCTCCAGCCGGTCGGTGACGGCGTACGTCAGGCCCAGCAGCGCGGGCACCTCGAAGCTCCACTCGGTGTCCGTCCAGCGCATCCCGGGCGCGAGCCGGCCGCCGGGCAGGGCCCGTTCGGCGGCGGCGACGGCCGTGGCGGCGCTCTCCCCGCGCACGGCCGCGTCGAACGCCCGCAGGGTCAGCAGCACCCGCTCGGTGCTGTCGGCCCCGGTCAGTCCTTCCGCGGCCGCCGCGAGGCGGCGCGAACGCAGCCCGGCGTCCGCCTCGTCGGCCCGGATGCCCTCCCACAGGAAACGGGCGGCGACCAGCCGGTCCCTGAACGGGCCGGGCATGCACACCTCGGCCTCCGCCGAGACCATGCGCACCGCCTCCGCGCTGCGGTTGTCGTGGACGAGGGCCTGCGCGAGGCGCAGGACGGCGTCGACGCGGTGGCCGCCGCGCAAGCCCGGCGTGTCGAGGGCGTCGCGCAGGTGCCCCGCGGTGGTCGCGGGCGACGTGAGCAGCGAGGCGCAGCCCAGTTCGTAGAGGACTTCCGCGCGCACCGCGGGCGGCGGCGGTTCCTCCAGGGCACGTTCGAGGCAGCGGCGTGCGGCGCCCGGCGCGCCCACGGCGAGGTGCTCGGCCGCGGCGTCCCGCAGCTGCTGGACGAGCTCCGGATCGCCGTCGGGGTGGACCTCCAGCAGGTGCGGGGCCGCGGCGGCCGCCCCGCCCCCGCCGCGGACGACGGCCCAGGCGGCGCGGCCGTGCAGCGCGGTCCTGGTGGCCGCCGGGATGGAGCGGTAGACGGCGCTCGCGACCAGGGGGTGCACGAAGTCCAGCGGTTCGCCCGCCGCGAGTATCCGGGCGGCGCGCAGCCGCGCGGCGCAGGACTCGGCCTCCGCCCGGCCCATCCCGGCGAGGGATCTGGCCGTGCCGAACGGGGCGCCGGCGCCCAGGACGGCCACGGCTCTGGCGAACTGCGTGGTGGCGGTGCCGAGTTCGGCCAGGCGCCGCACGAGGCCCGTGCCGCGCGTGGTGGCCGCGAGGTCGTGCAGCGCGGGCGCGGACCCGCCCACCGGGTCGAGGCCGCTGTCGCGCACCCGGGCCAGCAGCTCCACCGTCTCGTACGCGTTGCCGCGGGTGAGCGCCCACACCTCGTGGCAGAAGTCGGGGTCGGCGCCGGGGCCGAGGGCCGCGCGGGCGAGCCTTCCCGTGGCCTCGGGGGTGAGGGCCTTGAGGGTGGCGCGCAGCCGGGCGGCCTCGCCGACGCGTTCGAGCAGACCCGCCGCGGGTGCCGGGAGGCCCTCGTCGCGGTAGGCGACGACCAGCAGGACCGGGAGGTCCGGGCCGGGCATCGCGGCGAACGAGGCCAGCCACGACAGCGTCTCCGGGTCCGCCCACTGCGCGTCGTCGACGAGCAGCACGAGGGGGCCGTAGACGTCGGCGAGGCCGCGCGCGAGGACGTCGAGGCCGTCGCGCACGGCCCGCGGGTCGCCGTAGGGGGCGCCGGGCGGCGCGACGCCGAGGGCGGGGCCGACCACGTCGTACCAGTCGCCCAGCAGTTCGCGGGGGCCGGCGGTCAGCGCGGGCTGCAGCAGCTGGCGCACGACGTGGAAGGGGACCGACGACAGCGTCTCCCCGCCGCGCGCGGACCACACCACGCAGCGGTCCCCCGCGACCGCGCGCACCCGCGACAGCAGGGCCGTCTTGCCGAGGCCCGCGGCGCCGCGGTAGACGAGGACGCCGCCCGTGGGCCGGCCGCCGGCGCCGATGTCGCCGCACAGGGCTCCCACGGCCCGGGCGGCGGCCGCCAGTTCGGGCTCACGCTCCAGAAGCGGCAGGCCGTGCGGGAGGCGGGACCGGAAATCCATCGGCCTGTTCCCCTCTCGCACGTGCGCCACCGCTCACTTCCCGAACCGTGAGGAGACGAGGGTAGCCGCGGGCGCGCCCGCGGGGCAGTGATCCGCCGCGATTACCGCGTTCTTCGGCGCGTCGGCCGCGCGGACGGTCCTGGCGGAGTACTGTGCCCCGCCGCCGGGGCCGAGCGCCGGGTGCGGGCCCGCGCGCCGCACGGCAGACCGGGGGTACGCGGCCCCTCGCGGCCCCTCGCGGCCCGTGGACGCCGGTGGCCGTCTCTTGCGGGTGACGACGCACCCGAGCGCGGCGCGGCAGGGGGCGGGCGGCAGGCGGCACGGGACGGGCGGGACGTGGGCGGCGGCCGCCC
>NZ_JAKGCV010000575.1 GCF_021556455.1 Streptomyces fuscigenes
GCCGCTCGCGACGTGCCGGGCGGCGGGGCCGGGTGGGGGGCGCCCCGCGCGAGGGCCCCGGCGGACGCGGGGGCCCTCGCGCGTCGTGCCCGGATCAGCGGGCCGAGGCCGGCCAGTCCACCAGGGGCGAGCGGTAGAAGTCGATGCCCATGGCCGCCAGCCGCGGCCCCTGCGCGGCGAGCCGCACCTTGTAGGTGTTCCAGTCGAGCGCGGACTCGGGCGACCAGCCGAGTTCCGCGATGCCCGGCAGCCGCGGGAACGCCATCGCCTCGATGTCCGCGTTGTCGGTGAGCGTCTCGGACCACAGCGGCGCCTCGACCCCGAGGACGGCGCTCGCCGGGACCCCCGCTCCCGCGAGGTAGGTGCCCGGGTCCCAGCCGTAGGAGCGGTCCACCTCGACCGTGCCCGCCCAGTCCTGGCCGAGCACCGTGTCGTCGGTGTACTTCATGTCGAGGTACGAGCGGTCGGCGGGCGCGAGCACCACCTTGGTGCCGGCCAGGGCCGCCTTCGCCACCTGTGCGCGCTCGGCGGCGCCCGTCGTGTCCGTGCCCCAGTACTCGGCGACGGCGCCCGGCGACTGCCGGGCCGCGGTCATCTGGTGCCAGCCCATCACGCGCTTGCCGTACTTCGTGACGACGGCCTGGGCCTTGTCCATGAACGCCACGTAGTCCGCCTGGCTGGTGGAGTGCGCCTCGTCGCCGCCGATGTGCAGGTAGCGGCCGGGGGTGAGCGCCGCCAGCTCCCGTACGACGTCGTCGACGAAGTCGTACGTCACGGCCTTCGGCACGCACAGCGAGCTGAAGCCGACCTCGGTGCCGGTGTACAGGGGCGGCGCGACGCCGTCGCAGTTCAGTTCCGGGTACGAGGCGAGCGCGGCCTCGGTGTGCGAGGGCATGTCGATCTCGGGGACGACCTCCAGGTGGCGGGAGGCCGCGTACGCGACGATCTGCTGGTACTGCGCCTTGGTGTAGTACCCGCCGGTGCCGCCGCCGACCTCCGTGCTCCCGCCGTACGTGGCGAGCCTCGGCCAGGAGTCCACGGCGATGCGCCAGCCCTGGTCGTCCGACAGGTGCAGGTGCAGCTCGTTGATCTTGTAGAGCGCGAGCTGGTCGATGTACTTCTCCACCTGGGCGGGGGTGAAGAAGTGGCGCGACACGTCGAGCATCGCGCCGCGGTACGCGTAACGCGGCACGTCGGTGACGGTGCCGCCCGCGACCTGCCAGGGGCCGCGCTGCCTGCTGTGCTTCTCGATCGACGCGGGCAGCAGCTGGCGCAGGGTCTGCACGCCGTGGAAGAGGCCCGCGGAGGTACGGGCGGTGAGGGTGACCCCGTCGCGGCCGGAGTCGAGGCGGTAGCCCTCGGTGCCGAGGGCGGCGTCGCCGCGCGGGTCGAGGTCCAGGGTGAGGGAGCCGCGCGAGGAGTGGCGCGGCGCGTCCACGACGGGCAGCCGGTAGCCGGTCGCGGGCCGCAGCAGACCCGCCAGGTAGGTGCCGACCTGGCGGGCCTCCCGGGCCCCCGCACCGCGGCCCTCGGTCTCGATGCGGGTCCCGGCGCCGAGCGTGAACGGGGAGCCGCCCGGGCGGACGTGGGCCGGTTCGGGCACGATCTGGCCGAGCGGACGCGCCGCCGGGTGCTGCGTGGCGGGCGCCGCGCCGAGGGCGCCGGCGCCGGCCGTGAGCAGGAGCAGCAGCGAGCCGGCGATCCGGGGGGTGCGCAGGGCGCGGATGGATCTGTGCAGTCTCACGGGCATCCCTTCGACGTGGGGGTGTCGAGAACGCGGTGCGAAAGCGGGTGCGGCGAGCAGGTCCGGGCCGCCGGGGGGGCGCGGCTCACGGGTGCGGAGCAGCGAACGGCTGCCGGCGGGCGGCGGACCGTCCCACTCCATGGGACGCGGGGACCGCTGTCCCGTCAAGGGACGGGTACGGGCCAGAACTGACGGCCCGCCGGCAGCGACCTGCCGCCCGCACCGCTTCCCCGCCCTCGGACGGCCCCCGCGCCGGCTCCGGCCGCGACGCCCGCGCCGCCGGTCCCCCGCTCGGCCCGCACGGCCCCTGGTCTTCCCGCTCCGGCCCCGGCGGCGCGCGTCCGTCCGGGGCTGCCGCGCCTCCCCGAAGCGGTGGAAGAATCCGCACATGGTGGAGATCTCGCAGAAGGACGGCACCTGGAGTTTCGACGGCGACAGCCTGCGCATCGCGCCGGGCACCGCCGGGGGGATCTCGCCGCTGCGCCGGCAGCTCGGCGAAGTCGTGGTGCCGCTGCGGGCGTTGGCGGGGATCGCGTACGAGCGGGGGCGGGGCGCCGGTCGGCTGCGGGTGCGGCTGCGCCCCGGAGCCGATCCCCTGCTGCAGGTGGCGGCGGGCCGGCTCGACGCGGCGTCGGACCCCTACCGGCTCAGGGTGGAGAGCGAGCGGGCGGACGTCGCGGAGCACCTGGCGGAGCGGGTGCGCAGCACGCTGCTGCTGGCGGACGTGCCGGCCGCTCCCGTCGACCGGTACCTGCTGCCGGGCCCGGCCGTGCCGGTCTCCGTGGCGGCGGGCGACGGCACGGCCTCGTTCGACGGCGAGCTGATCCGGCTGGAGTGGAACTGGAAGACGCGGCCGGAGAAGTCCGCGGGCGGCCCCCGCACCCTGCCGCTGTCCGAGGTGGCCGCCGTGGAGTGGCGGCCCAGCGTCGGCCTCGACGACGGCCACCTGCGCTTTCGCACCGCCTCCGGTGCGTCGCCCGGCGCGCCCGCCGCCGGGCACGACCCGTACACCGTGGAGCTGTGGGGTTTTCGCAGCGACACCGCCATCGCCCTCGTGGGCGCGGCGGTCGCGGCCCGCCTCCCGCACCCGGCCCGTGCCGCGCGCGGCACGGCTGCCGGGGAGGGACGCGTGGGGATCGCGCGCCGCACGATCGAGTCGCCGGCCGGGGCGGGCCGGGGGGACCGGCCGGGCCGGGCGGCGGGCGGC
>NZ_JAKGCV010000576.1 GCF_021556455.1 Streptomyces fuscigenes
CGGGCCGCGCGCACCCGCGCCGCGCCCGGGCGCGGGCCCCGGAACGCCGCCGGCGCATGCCGAGCCGTGCGCGAGGGCGACACCGCGCCCCGGGTCTCTCAGGCGCGCGGGTCGAACGGAATTCCCGCGGGCTCCGAGTTGGCCAGCGCGTCGTCGAAACGCGCGTCGTTGATCTTGATGGTGGCGTCGCCGAAATCGGCGTTCATGAGCTTGTCACGGAATCCCGCCGGATATCCGTTCCACCCGACAAGGCGCGGATAGAACCAGTTTCCGGTGGAGTTCTCCGGCGGCTCGTCGTTGTTGTTCGCGAAACGGAAATCGTGCGTCGACGCGCCGTCCTTGTTGTAGACGACCTTCGGGTGCGTGCCGTCGAAGCGGAGGTCCGAGGCCGGGGCCACCTTGTAGCCGGCGTGCTGGGAGACCGAGACGTACTTGACCTGGTTGGCGTTGATCCACACCACGACGTGCTCCCAGTCGTGGCGGTGCCCGATGGCGGCCGGGCCGAGCGTGGCCTGGTCCTTCTCGAAGTAGCTCGCGTACACGACCGCGCACCAGTCGTTGTTGCACTTCTCGCGGGAGTAGGTGTTGGCGTTGGCCAGCTGGGCGGGATCGTGGCAGTGGCCGTTGACGTCACCGCCCAGCTTCAGCCCCGGGTTGAGCGTCCCGTCGGCGCCGATCGCGGCCGTGGCGTAGCAGCCGTCCGTGTCGTAGTCGTAGGCGGGCGAGAACGACTGCTCCAGGCCGTCCGCGTTCTGCGGCAGGAGCTGGAGGACGTCCGCCCTGGCGTCCGCCGGGATGGCGACGACCAGCAGCGCCGCGCCGATCGCGCCGGCCGCGAACGGCCGGCCGAGCCGTCCGGACCGCCTAGTGCGGGGTGCCGCTCCCCCGGATCCAACCGTCGGTGACTGCGTGCCGCGCACAGGGACTCCTCGGGGCAAGGGGGAAGGGCGGCCCGGCGCCACCGGCATTCCCACGTCGAAAACACGCCGAATGCACCAGGAAAGGCGGGCGATTTCCCGACCCGGCCCACACGTGGCGCGGCGTCAGATTAGAACGCGGCCGGGCAGGTCGACAAGGACAATCCGGACGGCATAATTCCGCGAAAAGGCGGCGCTCCGGGCATTGCCGCCGCGCCTCGGCGGAGGAACTCGGAAGCCGTTGAACGCAGGAATGCCGGTGGCTGAATTCCGGGCGGATCGGGGAGTCCCGGGGGTTTCCCGCCCGCCCCCAGGCCGCGGGGGTCCGGGCGCCCGGGGCCCGGGCGCACGGCGGCTCGGTTGCCCGGCGGCTCGGTTGCCCGGGCCCGTGGCGGCCCGGGCGCGGTCTCAGGAGGCGCGCCGGTAGCTGCTGCCGTCGCGCGTGCGCTCCAGCAGCCCGGAGGTCACGAGGTGGCGGCGCAGCGCCGGGAAGTCGTCGTGGACCCCGAGGAGCGCCGCGTTGACCTCGCGCTCGCTGTAGGCGCGTCCGGGCTCGAACAGCGTCCCGGCCAGATGCCGCAGCAGCTGCTCGCGCCGCGCCTGCTTGCGCGGCACGGAGACGAGCCGCCCGCGCGAGAAGAGCGAGGCCACGCCGTGTGCGTCGCCCGTCCGGGCGGGTGTCCCGGCCGCCGGGGCGCCGTCGGCGAGGGGGACGCGGGTGGCGTCGGCCGGCCCGGTCGCGTGCGTGGCGTCGGGTGCCGCAGGGAGAGCGTCGTCGGTCATGCCCGGCAGCGTGGCAGTGCCCTCGCGACCCGGGCAACGCAATTACCGCTCCCGCAGGGCCCCGAGCCCGGGTTCCGAGCCGCGCGGCTCAGTGGCCCGGCGGATCAGCGGCCGTGCCGCCGCTCGCGGCGACGGGGCCTACGACGCGGCCGCGCCCGGCGAGAAGGTGCCCAGCGCCTCGGCGTCCGTGGCCCGCGCGTGCAGGAAGTAGTCGGCCCACTCGGCGACGTCCGGGTACGTGGAGTCCGCGACGACCTCCGCGACGGCCGCCTCCGCGTCGTAGCCGGTGACCCGCAGCTGCACGCCGCCTCGGCTGCCGCCCGGCCCGAGGAGCGCCCAGTGCGCGCCGGGGCGCCCGTACGGCATGCCGACGCTCCCGGGATTGACGACGAGCCGGCCGTGCGCGAGCCGCACGTAGGGCATGTGCGTGTGCCCGCAGACCACCCCGCGCACGGCGGGGTCGAGCGCCCCGAACACCTCGGCCCAGCGGTGGAGCGGCGAGTCGACGAGCACGATCTCGGTGTCGTCGCGGGGCGTCGCGTGGCAGAACAGGACGTCGTCCACGACCACGCTGAGGGGCAGCGACTGGAGGAGGTCGAGGTCGTCCTCGGTCAGCTGCTCGGCGGCCCAGGGGTCGATCGGGTCCGCGAGGGGGAGGCCGGCGCGCGGGCCGCGCCGGTACTCGACCAGCTCGCGATCCGCGTTCCCGCGCACCCACAGGGCCCGGTCGCCGAGCCCCCGCAGCACGTCGAGCACCTGCCGGGGCTGGGGTCCTGCGGCGATGTCGCCGGTGACGACGATCCGGTCCGCGGCGGCCACGTCGGGCTCGGCGAGCACGGCGCGCAGCGCGGGCAGCACGCCGTGGATGTCGGAGAGAACGGCGACGGACGTCATCGGAACCACGTCTTTCCGGGGTGAGGGGCCGGGGCGGTCGAGGGACCGGGCGGGCCCGGTGGGATCACGGCCGGTGAGCGGCCGGCGTGCCCGGCATCCCGCGACCGTACGCCGCGAAGCCCCGGCGCGCCGCTCATTTCCCGGGCCCCCGCGCCGTGACGGCGGCCACGTCCCCCTTCGGCGCGCCCACCACCGCCACCGTCACCCATCGTCGCCACCCGCGACCGCGCGCCCACCACCGGCACCGTCGCCCGCCCATCGGTACCCGTCTCCGCGCGCCCACCACCGGCGCCGTCGCCCGCCCCTCGGTACCCGCGCCCGCGCGCCCAGCACCGGCGCCCTCGGCCTCG
>NZ_JAKGCV010000577.1 GCF_021556455.1 Streptomyces fuscigenes
GACGGGGCGGCTCGCATGGGGAGCCATACGGGGACCGCTGCGCCACGGCGCGGCCGGGAACGCGGCGGGGCCGGGCCGGTGACGGTGCGGCGGAGCGAGGAGGCACGGCGGTGGCAGGGGTGAGCGGGGCGGCGGGCGGGCCGCGGGGCGCGGCGCGTGGCGGCGGCCTGCTGGTGGCGGGGACCACGTCGGACGCGGGCAAGAGCGTGGTCACGGCGGGCATCCTGCGCTGGCTCGCGCGGCAGGGCATGAAGGTGGCGCCGTTCAAGGGCCAGAACATGTCGCTGAATTCGTTCGTGACCCGCGAGGGCGCGGAGATCGGCCGCGCGCAGGCGATGCAGGCGCGGGCGGCCGGCGTCGAGCCCACCGCGCTGATGAACCCGGTGCTGCTCAAGCCCGGTGGCGAGGCCCGCAGCCAAGTGGTGCTGATGGGGAGGCCGGTGGGCGAGCTGAGCGCCCGCGGCTACCACGGGGGCCGCCAGGAGGCGCTGCTCGGCACGGTACTGGAGTGCCTGGCACAGCTGCGTGCCTCCTACGACGCCGTCATATGCGAGGGCGCCGGCAGCCCGGCCGAGATCAATCTGCGCCGTACGGACATCGTGAACATGGGCATCGCCCGCGCGGCGCGGCTGCCGGTGGTGGTGGTCGGGGACATCGACCGGGGCGGGGTGTTCGCCTCGTTCTTCGGCACGACCGCGCTGCTGAGCCGCGAGGACCAGGCGCTCGTCGCGGGCTATCTGGTCAACAAGTTCCGCGGTGACGTCTCGCTGCTGGAGCCGGGCCTCGACATGCTGCGGGAGTTGACGGGGCGCCCCACGTACGGGGTGCTGCCGTGGCGGGAGGGCCTCGGCATCGACGAGGAGGACGGCGGGCTCGGTGTGCGTGCCCCGGGCCGCGTCCTGCCGCCGGTCGGCGAGGACGTGCTGCGCGTGGCGGTCGCCGCGGTGCCGCTGATGTCGAACTTCACGGACGTCGACGCCCTGGCCTCCGAACCCGGCGTACGGGTGCGGTTCGTGGAGCGCGCCGACGAGGCCGCGGACGCGGACCTGCTGATCGTCCCCGGCACGCGCGGCACGGTGCGGGCGCTGGCCTGGCTCCGCGAGCGCGGGTTCGCGGACGAACTGGCCCGGCGGGCCGCCGAGGGCCGCCCGGTACTGGGCGTCTGCGGCGGGTACCAGGTGCTGGGTGAACACATCGACGACGACGTGGAGTCGCGGGCGGGCAGCGTCGCGGGGCTGGGACTGCTGCCCGTGCGGGTCCGCTTCGCCGCGGAGAAGACGCTGGCGCGGCCGGTGGGCACGGCGCTCGGCGAGCGGGTGGAGGGGTACGAGATCCACCACGGCGTGGCGTCCGTCCACGGCGGCGAGCCGTTCGTCACGTACGCCCCCGCCGGCGGCGCGGGCCGGCCGGGGCCGGCCCCGGACGGGTGCGTGGTCGGCGCGGTGCGCGGCACGCACTGGCACGGGGTGCTGGAGAACGACGCGTTCCGGCGGGCGTATCTGACGGAGGTGGCCCGCGAGAGCGGCCGGCGCTTCGTGCCGGCGCCGGACACCGTCTTCGGTTCGCTGCGGGAGGCCCAACTGGACCGGCTCGCCGACCTGGTGGAGGAGCACGCCGACACCGCGGCGCTGCTGCGGCTCGTCGAGTCCGGGCCGCCCGCGGGGCTCCCGTTCGTCCCGCCGGGAGCGCCGTGAGGAGCGCCATGGCGACCGCCTTGGGCACCACCGCGACCGCCGTCGCCGCCGCCCCCGCACGGCCGCCCGCCCGCGTCCACTCCGCGAACGGCTCACGTAGCAAAGGAGATTCATGAGCACCCCCTATCCCTTCACCGCCGTCGTCGGCATGGACGACCTCCGGCTCGCCCTGCTGCTCAACGCCGTCAGTCCCGCCGTCGGCGGGGTCCTGGTGCGCGGCGAGAAGGGCACGGCCAAGTCCACGGCGGTGCGTGCCCTTTCGGTACTGCTGCCCGAGCTGAGCGTGATCGCCGGGTGCCGCTTCTCCTGCGACCCGGCCGCGCCGGACCTGCAGTGCCCGGACGGCCCGCACGGCAACGAGCCCGCGGTGCACCGGCCCGCGCGGATGGTGGAGCTGCCCGTGGGCGCCTCCGAGGACCGCCTGGTCGGCGCGCTCGACATCGAACGGGCCCTCGCCGAGGGCGTCAAGGCCTTCGAGCCGGGCCTGCTGGCCGAGGCGCACCGGGGGGTGCTGTACGTCGACGAGGTCAACCTGCTGCACGACCACCTCGTGGACCTGCTGCTCGACGCCGCGGCGATGGGGGCCTCCTACGTCGAGCGCGAGGGGGTCTCGGTACGGCACGCGGCCCGCTTCCTGCTCGTCGGCACCATGAACCCGGAGGAGGGCGAGCTGCGCCCGCAGCTGCTCGACCGCTTCGGGCTGACGGTGGAGGTCGCCGCGTCGCGCGAGCCCGACCAGCGGGTCGAGGTCGTGCGCCGCCGCCTCGCCTACGACGACGACCCCGAGGGCTTCGCGGCCCGCTGGGAGGGCGAGGAGGGCGCGCTGCGCAAGCGGATCGCCGCCGCCCGCGAGCTGCTGCCCCGCGTCGTGCTGGGCGACGGCGCGCTGCGCCGGATAGCCGCGACGTGCGCCGCGTTCGAGGTCGACGGGATGCGCGCGGACATCGTCATGGCCCGCACGGCGACCGCGCTGGCCGCCTGGGCCGGCCGCGACGAGGTGACCTCCGACGACGTCCGGCAGGCCGCGCTGCTCGCGCTGCCGCACCGGCGCCGCCGCAACCCGTTCGACGCGCCCGGCCTGGACGAGGACAAGCTCGACAGCACGCTGGACGAGTTCTCCGACGGCACCCCTCCCGACGAGCCCGGCACGGACCCCGACGACACCGACCCGGACGGCACCGACCCGGACGGCGGCGGCGACGGCCCCGGCCCCGGCGGCGGCGCGCCCGATCCCGCCCCGGGGCCGGCC
>NZ_JAKGCV010000578.1 GCF_021556455.1 Streptomyces fuscigenes
GGCCCGCGGCCCCGGAGCAGTCCCGGGCCGGGTTGACGACCCTGGAGCGCGACCGCCTGTCAGTCCCCTGCCCACCGCCTCGGCCCCCGCCCTGGCCGTGGCCCCGACGCGGGAGATGCGAGGCCCGGCCCGCGCACCCCGCGGCGGAGGCCCGCGTGCGATGTCCTGGGCCCGTCGCGTGCGCGGCCGTCAGGTGCAGGGCGGCGGCCTCGGTCCGCGCGGGCAGTCGGGTTCGGGCTGCCGCCGCCCGCGGTGCGGCCGGCTCCCGACGTGCGGCTCCCCGACGACTGGGCTGCCCCGCTTCCGCGTCAGGCGCTTCCCGTGACCCCGCCGAGCGCCATGGCGACGGCCGCCTGCGCGATCTCGTCGGGCTCCTCGGCCGCGCCGAGCTCGATGCGGCGCACGGCCGCGTCCACGATGCCCTGGAGCAGCATCGCGGCGAGGCGGGGGCTGCGGTGGCCGAGGTCGCCGAGCGCGGCGCCGACCATGGCGACGAGCCCGCCGTGGGACGCGCGGATCTTCTCGCGGGCGCCGTCGTCCAGCTCGCTCGCGGAGATCGCGACGACGGCCCGGTGGCGCCGGTCGCCGACCAGCGCCAGCTGGGTGCGGACGTACGCCTCGATCCTGGCCTCCGGCGTGGCCTCGGCGGCCATCGCGGCGGACACCTCCGCCGCCCACACGGGGAAGTCGACGGCGCACAGCTCCTCGACGACGGCCGCCCGCGAGCGGAAGTACTCGTAGACGGACGATCGGGCGAGCCCCGTGCGCTCGGCCAGGGCGGGGAAGGTCAACGCCTCGGTGCCGCCTTCCGACAGCAGGGAGCGCGCGGCGTCGAGCAGGGCGTCGCGCTGCATGGTCCGGTGCTCGGCCACGGAGGCCGCTCGAATCCTGGGCACGGGTCCACTTTACAAATCCGCCAATTTGGCCCGCAGCTGGAGCACGGACTTGGTGTGGATCTGGCTGACCCTGCTCTCCGTGACGCCGAGGACGTTGCCGATCTCCGCCAGGGTCAGGCCTTCGTAGTAGTAGAGCGTGACCACGGTCTTCTCGCGGTCCGGCAGTGTGTTGATGGCGCGGGCGAGCAGGCGGCGCTGCTCGCGGTCCTCGGCCACCTCGACCGGGTCGTCGGCCGCCGTGTCCTCCAGCGTGTCCATGAGGCTCAGGCGGTCGCCGTCGCCGCCGACGTGCAGCAGCTCCTCCAGTGCGACCACGTTGGCCAGCGACAACTGGCTGAAGACCGCGTGCAGTTCGTCGACCGCGATGCCCATCTCCGCGGCGACCTCGCTCTCCGAGGGGGTGCGCCGCAGCTTCGCCTCCAGGGTCGCGTAGGCGCGCTCGGCGGCCCGCGCCTTCTGCCGGACGGAACGGGGGATCCAGTCCAGGGCGCGCAGCTCGTCGATCATCGCCCCACGGATACGGGTGATGGCGTACGTCTCGAACTTGATCGACCGCGTGATGTCGAACTTCTCGATGGCGTCGATCAGGCCGAACACCCCCGAGGAGACGAAGTCGGCCTGCTCGACGTTGGGCGGCAGGCCGACGCTGACGCGGCCGGCGACGTACTTCACGAGCGGCGAGTAGTGCAGGATCAGCTGCTCGCGCAGCCGGGCGTCGCCCGTCGCCTTGTAGGACCGCCACAACTCGTCGAGCGACGAGGGCGCGGGCGGCCGGTCGGCGCTCCGGGCCTCGGGGGGTGCCGACCTTGCCGCGGTGCGATCGGACCCGGAGGTGTGCTGGGGCATGCGGTGCCTTGAGCCGTTCTGCTGTGACGTGGGGATATGGGACGTGGGGACTTGGATGAGCGTAGCGTGACCGGCCGGTCGCTTTGTGCGCTCGACGGAGGGAGCGGGCAGGTGACCGCCGGCGGGGCGGTCAGCGGGATATGGAGGTCATCCGCCTCACCCTGTCACCCGAATGCCCCAGGTCAAGCACCCGTTCACGCTCACCCGCCGGCGCCCCGGCCCAGTGCGGTGGGACGCCATCTGTCGCTGTGTCGTTCGACAAACCCGAGCGAGTGAAGCTCGACCAGCCTCGCGAGTGCGGCGTCCGCCGTGGTCCCGGCACCGCGTGCCACCGCCGGGACGCTGTCCGTTCCGGCGGCGGGGAGTGCCTCCAGCACCCGGGCGCACTCCGGCCGCAGCAGGTCCCTGGGCAGGAGAGGGCCGCGCCTGCGCGGAGCGAGTTCGCCGATGTCACCGACCAGCTCGATGACTTCGTCCGCGTCGGTGACCAGGACACCTTCGCCGCGCAGCAGTTCGTGCACCCCGGCCGAGAGCCCGCTCGTGACGGGACCCGGCACCCCCATCGTGAACCGGCCGAGCCGCAGTGCCCAGCGGGCACTGGACAGCGACCCGCTGCGCTGGGCGGCCTCCACGACGACCGTGCCCCGGGTGAGCGCGGCGATCACGCGGTTGCGCAGCACGAACCTGCTCCGCGTCGGATGCTCCCCCGGCGGCAATTCACCGATGACGAGACCCTGTTCGGCGATGCGTGCGATCAACTCGGCGTGACCGCGGGGGTAGACCGTGTCCACGCCGCAGGCGAGCACGGCGCCCGTCGCGCCGCCGGCGGCCAGCGCGCCCCGGTGCGCCGCCGCGTCCACGCCGAAGGCCGCTCCCGAGATGACGACCCAGCCGCTGCCGGCGAGGCCGCCCGCCAGCGTGCCCGCCATGTGGGCCCCGTACGGCGTGCAGGCCCGCGCGCCCACCACGGCGACGGAACGCAGCGCCCACAGGCGCAGGTCCGGCGCTCCGCGTACCCACAGGCCGACGGGGGCCGCGGTCCCCAGGTCGTCCAGCTGGCGGGGCCACTCCGCGTCTCCGGGGCATACGAAGCGCGCCCCCACGGCGTCCGCCGCCGCGAGGTCTCGCTCGGGGCACGCGTCGGCGGCACGCGCCCGGTATCCCGCCAGCCGGCGGGCGCCGACGCCGCCGAG
>NZ_JAKGCV010000579.1 GCF_021556455.1 Streptomyces fuscigenes
CAGCGCCGCAGCGCCGGGTGGTCCGCGATCACCGTCGCGCTGCCGGGCGCGATCTCCGTGAAGCCCGCGTCGTGCACCACGGGCAGGCCGGCGGCCTCCAGGACGCGCCACTCCCCGGGAGTCGCGACGCGGGCCGCGAGGGCGAAGCCCGTCGCGCGCCAGGCCTCGCGGTCCGCGCCGGACAGGGCCCACCAGGCCAGCTGGGCGCCGTGGCCCGCCTGGGCGCACGCCTTGCCCGCCGACATCTCGACGCGCGGGTTGAGCCACAGCACCGGCAGGGACGGCTCCGGCTCGGCCGCGGGTCCGCCCTCCGGTTCGAGGTCGGTGCCGGACACCTGGAGCTTCGCCAGCTCCTTGGGCCAGCCGTCCAGCGGGATCGGCGGGAAGACGCGGACCTCGGCCGGGTCCTCGGGCCGCGTCCCCGTCACCGTGATCCCCGGCAGCTCCTGCACCTTGCGCCACTCCGCGCCGCGCGCCCGGCGGACCACCTTGCGGATGCGGGCGTCCTGCCAGTCGTGCATCGCCGCCGCCCACTCGCCGTCGCCGAGCGAGCGCTCGTCGGACAGGATCGTGAGGACGGCGCGGGCGGCGGTCTCCAGCGCGTCGGTGCGCGCGGGCGGAGTGGCCCGCTCCAGGCGCAGCACCAGGGGCAGGACGAACTGGGGGGCTTCGTCCCTCGGATCGGCGGCGGACGCGCCGCCGTCTCGGGGGTTCGGGTTCGGCTCGGTGGTCACCCGGCGATTCTCGCAGGTGGGTTTCTTGGCGGAATTAATGCCTCCGGGTGAGTATGCGTCCATGAAAAGCGACCTCTTCGCCAGCGAGCACCTCGCCCAGCAGCCCACCGCGGCCGGAATGACGCTGCAGAACGCCAAATCGGTCAAGTACGTCGTCAACGGTGAGATGCACGCCCGGCAGGGGGCGATGATCGCCTACCGCGGGAACCTCCAGTTCGAACGGAAGGGGCAGGGCGTCGGCGGCATGCTGAAGCGCGCCCTCACCGGCGAGGGACTGCCGCTCATGGCCGTCCGCGGCCAGGGCGAGGCATGGTTCGCCCACGAGGCCGCCAACTGCTTCATCGTCGAGATCGAGCAGGGCGACGCGCTGACGATAAACGGCCGCAACGTCCTGTGCTTCGACCCGACGCTCAGCTACGAGATCAAGATGGTCAAGGGCGCCGGCATGACCGGCGGCGGACTCTTCAACAGCCTCTTCACCGGCTACGGCAAGCTCGCCGTGATCTGCGAGGGCAACCCGATCGTCATCCCCGTCACGGCCCAGCAGCCCGTCTACGTGGACACCGACGCCGTCGTCGGCTGGAGCGCGCAGCTCGACACGTCCCTGCACCGCTCGCAGTCCCTCGGCTCGATGATCCGCGGCGGCTCCGGCGAGGCGGTGCAGCTGATGCTCCAGGGCGAGGGGTTCGTCATCGTCCGGCCGAGCGAGGCGACGCCCGCTCCGAGCGGCTCCCACTGACCGCGGTGCCGCGGGCCGCGACGATCGCCCTCAGCGGCGTGGGGCGACGCTACGGACCGCGCGGGCCCTGGGTGCTGCGCGACGTGGACCTGGAGCTGCGCGCGGGCACCGTCGTGCGGGTGCAGGGCGCCAACGGCAGCGGCAAGTCCACGCTGCTGCGGCTGCTCGCGGGGATCGACGTCCCGTCGGCGGGCCGCGTCACCGGCCGGCCGAGGACCGCGTACGTCCCCGAACGCTTCGCCGCGGCCCTGCCGTTCACCGCGGCCGGCTACCTCGCGCACCTCGGCCGGATCCACGGCCGCACCGCGCCGCTCGCGCGGGCGAGTGCGGCGGAGTGGCTGGAGCGGTTCGGCGCCGCGGCACAGGCCGCCACACCGCTCGCGCAGCTGTCGAAGGGCACCAGCCAGAAGGTCGCGCTCACCCAGGCGCTGGCCGCCGAGCCCGAGCTCCTGGTCCTTGACGAGGCGTGGACGGGCCTGGACACGGCGGCCCGCGCGGAACTCGACCGGGCCGTCGCCGAGCGGGCGGCCGCGGGCGGCACGGTCGTCTTCGTGGACCACGATCCGGCCCGGCTCGCCGGGGTCCCCGACGCGGCGTACGCCGTCGTCGGCCACGCCGTGCGGCCGATCGACCGTCCGGATCCGCACGCCCCCGCAGTGGACGGGCCCCGCGTCAGCGTCACCGCCTCGTGCGCCGGCGGCGGGGAACCGCCCGAGGGCCTGCCGGGCCGCCCCGCCTGCGAGCGGCTGCCCGACGGCGCCTTCCGCCTCACGGTCGCCGCCGCGCACTCCGACGCCCTGCTGCGGGCGCTGCTGGGCGCGCGCCCGCCCTGGCACGTCCACGCCCTGCACGAGGCCGAAAGGCGCCCTGTCCCGTGACCGCGCTGCTGCGCTACCAGATCGCCCTCCTGCTGCGCTCCCAGCGCTGGCTGCCGCCCCTGCTGCTGTACGCGGCCGTCCTCGGCGCGGGCGTCGGCGCGGGGCGGCCCGTCCTCGACTCGCTGGGCCTCGCCGCCGCGGCGCTCGTGCCGGTCACGGCGTGGTTCGTACGGGTCTGCGTGACCCAGGAGCCCCCCGCGGCCCGCGCCGTCACGGTGGCCGCGCGCGGCGCCGTCCGGGGCCATACGGCGTCGCTGCTCGCGGCGCTCCTCGCGGTGTGGGCGCTCGCGCTGCCCGCCACCCTCGCGGTCGCCGCGGCGAGCGCGCCGAAGAACGCGGACCTGACCGTGCCGGTGTCGCGGCTGGCCGCGCTGCCCGCGGGACTGGCCGCCGCGGCGGCGTGCACGTTCGTCGGGCTCGCCGTGGGAGCGCTGTGCAGCCGGCCGGTGCTCTCGCGCCGCGGCTGGTCGATCGCGCTGACGCTGCTGCTGGCCGTGCTCGCGCTGGTGGTCGCCCCCTCGCCCGCCAAATACGCCGTCTCGTCCCTGGTGACGGGCTCGCTCAGCG
>NZ_JAKGCV010000057.1 GCF_021556455.1 Streptomyces fuscigenes
CGGTGCCGGACGGACAGGGCGCCGCCCCGCCTCGCGGCCGCCCGGGCGTGACTCCGTGCGCCGTGCCGCGCCGCACCGCGCCCGCCCCGCCACCCGCCTCCGCCCCGCACGGGTGGAAAGGCCTAAGGTCGGAAAGGAAGCGCCGGCGTCCGCGCCGGCTCCGACGACGGAGGAGCACCCGTGACGCAGGAGTCGCAGCACGTCCCTTCGGCCGGGAGCGGGACCGGGAGCGGTGTCGCGGACACGGCCGGCAGCGCCCCGCGGCAGGCGCCCGAGCCCGAGCTGAGCGGGGTGCGCAACTTCCGGGACGTGGGGGGCCTGCCGGCCGCCGACGGGACGCGGGTGCGCGACGGCGTGCTGTTCCGCAGCGGCCACCTCGCGGGCGCCACCGCCGAGGACGCGGTCTTCCTCTCCTCCCTCGGCCTGCACACGGTCTTCGACTTCCGCAACGCGGCCGACATCAAGCTCGACGGCCCGGACATCGAGCTGCCGGGCGTCCGCCACGTGAACATCCCCCTGAACGACCCGGCGGACGGCGCGGAGTTCTGGAAGCTGGTGCGCCACGGCGACCTGGACCAGCTCCGCTCGATCCTGGCGGACGGCAGGGCCGCCGACCGGATGACCGAGTCGTACCGCAAGACCGTCGCGGAGCGGACGGCGGAGCACAGCCGGGTGGTGCACGCGGTGGCCGGGGGCGACGTGCCCGTCCTGCTGCACTGCGCCGCGGGCAAGGACCGGGCGGGCGTCACGACGGCGGTGATCCTGCTGGCGCTCGGCGTCGGGCACGACGCGATCGAGGAGGACTACCTCAAGTCCAACGAGGCCCACCGGCGCTACCGGGTCCGGCGCGGCGAGGGGGCGGGCGGGGGCAGGTCCGCCGAGGTCATGGAGCTCCTCAGCCCCCTGTTCGACGCGCGCTCCGCGTACCTGCGCGCCGCGTTCGAGACGATCGAGGACACCTGGGGCGGCACCGAGAGGTACCTGTCCGACGGCCTCGGGATCGCCCCCGCGACGCGGGAGCGGCTGCGCGAGCGGCTACTGGTTGTGTGAGCCGACCTTGAAGAGCAGGTAGAGGAAGCCTGCGATGGCGTGGCCCGCGATCAGGTAGGCGAAGAGCCTGATCGCGAGGCCGCGCGGCAGGAGACCTTCCTTGTGTCCCGGCTTCTGGCTGTCCAGCGGGTCGTGCGACATGGGTGACCGCCTCTCGAACGGTGGTGATCCAGCGGTGGTGGCTCGGCGTGCCCGGCTCGGCGCCGGTGGCTCAGCGCTCGTGGAACCCGGGACCGTCTAGGCACAGGTCGCCGGCCGGGCTCTGCAGCAGGGTGTGGACGAACAGCAGCTCGGCGCCCGTGGGGTCCATCGCGGCGATGCGGTGCGGGACGAGCGAGTCGAAGTGGGCGCTGTCCCCCGGCTCCAGGACGTGCACGCCGTCGCCGAGGGCGAGCCGGAGGCGCCCGTCGAGCACGTAGAGCCACTCCTCGCCCGCGTGGACCCGGACGAGGTTGCCCTGTGCGCCGTGCTCGACGGTGACGCGCAGGGGCTGCATGGCGCGGCCGGGGTTGCCCGCCTGCCGGTACACCCAGCCGTCGGCCTCGACCGGCTCGGCCCGCGCTCCCCGCACGATCGGGTCACGCTCCGGCGGCATCTCCCCCAGAAGGTCGGAGACCGTCGTACCGTAGATGCGGGCGAGGGCGAGCAGCATGGGCAGCGACGGCTGCCGCTGCCCCGTCTCCAGCCTGGAGAGGTGGGCCGCGGACAGGCCCGCGCGCACGGCGGCGGCCTCCAGCGTGAGGCGGCGGCTGCGTCGCAGCTCCCGCAGGCGGGGGGCGACGTCGGGGAGCGGCTCGTCGGCGGTCGGGCCGGCCGCCCGAGCGGCGGCTCCGGAGGTGTTCATGTCTCCATTGCGCCAGAAATTTTCCTCCGAGGCAAATAACTTGCCTCGGAGGTAAAAACGGCGGATCCGGGCCCGGGGCCGCTCAGCGGTTGGCCACGGCCTGCTTCACGAGGGTCTTGCCGAAGTCCCACATCAGCCCGCCGCCGCCGTGCGCGTCGTCCATGACGGCGGTGAAGGCGTCCACGAACCGGTCGACCTCGCGCTCGCCGACGACCAGCGGCGGGATCAGCTTGATCACTTCGAGGAAGTCGCCCGAGACCTGGGTGAGGATGCGGTGCTTCTGGAGCAGCGGCACGACGACCATCTGCGCGAACAGGCCCTTGCGGGCCGCCTGCAGCATGGTCCAGCGGCTGCGCAGCTTCAGCGAGCTCGGCCGGCCGAACTCGATGCCGATCATCAGGCCCTGGCCCCGCACGTCGTGCAGCAGCTCGTACTTCGGGATCAGGTCGGCCAGCCGCTGCTTGAGCAGGCCGCCGGTCCGCCGGGCGTTCTCGACGGTCTTGTCGTTCTCCATCACGGAGAGCACCGCCAGGCCCGCCGCCATGGCCTGCGCGTTCGCGCCGAAGCTGGCCGAGTGGACGAGGACGCGGTCCATCGAGGAGTAGACCTTCTTGAAGATCCAGTCCTTGCCGAGCGTCGCGCTGACCGGGACGTAGCCGCCCGACAGGGCTTTCGCCACGCACACGAGGTCGGGCTCGACGCCCTCCTCGTGCTGGTACGCGTAGAACCTCCCGGTCCGGCCCATGCCGGTCTGCACCTCGTCGGCGATCAGGAGCGCCTTGTGCTTGTGCAGCAGCTCCTGGGCGGCACGCAGGAAGCCGGGCGGGGTCTCGTGGACTCCCTTGCCCTGGATCGGCTCCACGACGAAGCCCGCGACGTCGCCCTTCTTCAGCTCGCGCTCCAGCGCGTCCAGGTCGCCGAGCGGGATCGCGGTGTCGGGCAGCAGCGGGGCGAAGCCGTCGCGGAAGCTGTCCTCGCCGTTGACCGAGAGCGAGCCGGTCGTCAGGCCGTGGAAGGCGTGCGACGCGTACAGGATGCGGCCGCGCCCGGTCGCGTAGCGGGCGAACTTCAGGGCGGTCTCCACCGCCTCGGTGCCGCTGTTGCCGAAGAAGACCCGGTCGAGGTGCGGGCTGTGCTTGAGCAGCTGCTCCGCGAGCAGGCCCGGCAGCGGCTGGCAGTCGAAGCGCGTCAGGTCGGCGAGGGAGGCGTCCAGCACGTCGTGCAGGGCCTTGCGGACGACGGGGTGGTGGCGGCCGAGGCCCATGACGCCGAATCCGGCCAGCATGTCCAGGTAGTCGTTGCCGTCGGCGTCCCAGAAGTAGGCGCCCTCGGCCCGCTCGTAGAACTTGTCGAAGCCGATCGTGTGCAGCATGCGGGGCAGCTGCGGGTTCACGTACTTGCCGTGCAGTTCGTACCGCTCGGCGCCGCGCTCGGCGAGCAGCCGTGCCAGATCGAACCCCTTGGGCGCGGCGAGCTCCTTCGGCTCGTTCAGCTCGGAGGGCCCCTGGGCTTCGGTGGGCTGGGTCATTCCGCATTCTCCTTGCGTGCCAACGCGGCACTGATACGTCCTGCGATCTCGACCGGGGTCAGGCCGAGGTCGGCGAGCAGTTCACCGCGCTTGGCGTGCGCGAGGAACCGCTCGGGGATGCCGAAGGTGCGCACCGGCACGTCGCAGCCGGCGTCGCGCAGCAACTGCGCCACCGCCCAGCCGACACCGCCGGTACGGCTGTTGTCCTCCACGACGGCCACGAGCCGGTGGCGCTGCGCGAGCGGGACGAGCTGCTCGTCGAGCGGCTTGACCCAGCGAGGGTCGACGACGGTGCAGCCGACCCCGCGTGCCTCCAGCAGCTCGGCGGTGCGCAGGCACTGGGGAGCCAGGGCGCCCGCCGACACGAGCAGCACCTCGGGATCGTCCCCGCCGCTGTGCAGGACGTCCATGCCGCCGGCGCGGCCCACCGCGGGCACCGTCTCGCCCACGGACTCCTTGGGGAAGCGCACCACGGTGGGTGCGTCGTCGACGCCGACGGCCTCCCGGAGCTGGGCGCGCAGCTGGACGGCGTCGCGCGGCGCGGCGATCCTGAGGCCCGGCACGACCTGCAGCACCGACATGTCCCACATGCCGTTGTGCGAGGGCCCGTCGCTGCCGGTGACGCCGGCCCGGTCGAGGACGAAGGTCACGCCGCAGCGGTGCAGTGCGACGTCCATCAGCACCTGGTCGAAGGCGCGGTTGAGGAAGGTGGCGTACACGGCGACCACGGGGTGCAGACCGCCGGTGGCCAGGCCCGCGGCGGAGGTGGCCGCGTGCTGCTCGGCGATGCCGACGTCCCAGATCCGGTCGGGGAAGCGTTCGGCGAACTTCCCGAACCCGACGGGGTGCAGCATCGCCGCCGTGACGGCGACGACGTCCGGCCGCTCCTCGCCGATCGCGACGATCTCGTCGGCGAACACCGACGTCCAGGACGGGGTGCTCGGCGCGAGCGGCTCGGCCGTGGCCGGGTCCATCGCGCCGACCGTGTGGAAGTGGTCCGCCTCGTCGCTGAGGGCCGGCGGGTAGCCGCGGCCCTTCTCGGTGAGGCAGTGGACGAGCACCGGGCCGGTGTACTTCCTGGCCCGCTGCAGCGCCGCCTCCAGCGCCGCCCGGTCGTGGCCGTCGATGGGCCCCAGGTACTTGATGCCGAGGTCCTCGAACATGCCCTGCGGCTGGAAGGCGTCCTTGAAGCCCTTCTTCGCGCCGTGCAGCGACTCGTACAGCGGCTTTCCGAGGACGGGTGTGTTCTGCAGGACGTCCCGGCCCCAGGCGAGGGCGCGCTCGTAGCCGTCGGTGATGCGCAGCGTCGAGAGGTGCGCCGCGAGGCCGCCGATGGTGGGACCGTAGCTGCGCCCGTTGTCGTTGACCACGACGATCAGCCGCCGGTCGCGGTCGGCGGCGATGTTGTTCAGCGCCTCCCAGGCCATGCCGCCGGTGAGCGCACCGTCGCCGATGACGGCGACGACGTGCGCGTCGTTCGCGAGGACCTCGTTGGCCTTGGCGAGGCCGTCGGCCCAGCCGAGCACGGTGGAGGCGTGCGAGTTCTCGATGACGTCGTGCTCGGACTCGGCGCGCGAGGGATAGCCGGAGAGGCCCCCCTTGCCGCGGAGCTTGGAGAAGTCCTGACGTCCCGTCAGCAGCTTGTGGACGTAGCTCTGGTGGCCGGTGTCCCACAGGATCCGGTCGACGGGCGAGTCGAAGACCCGGTGCAGGGCGACGGTGAGCTCCACCACCCCGAGGTTCGGTCCCAGGTGGCCGCCGGTCCTGGCCACCGACTGGATGAGGAACTCCCGGATGTCCTCGGCAAGTTCGTCGAGCTCGTGCTCGCTCAACGCCTTGAGATCGCGTGGCCCTCGGATCGTCTCAAGGATCGTCACGCTCGGCCCCCTCTCGGATCGTTTCGCACCGCCGGGAGCGCTGCTGCCCCGAGCGGCACCCCGTACCCTCCGCACGCCCCGCGGCGGCGGTCGTGCCCGCACGCCCGGCCGGGGGCCCCGCGCGTGGCGGGACCCCCGTGCCACGCGGTGTCAGCGCGTGCCGGCGACCGTCTCGCGCGCGGCGCGGATGGTCTCCTTGAGGGAGCCCATCGTGGCGAGGACGGCGGTCGGTTCGTAGCCGCAGTGCGCCATGCAGTTGTCGCAGCGCGCGTCCTTGCCCCGGCCGTACTTGTTCCAGTCGGTCTCCTCGATGAGCTGGCGGTACGTGGGCACGTATCCGTCGGCCATCAGGTAGCACGGGCGCTGCCAGCCGAAGAGCGAGTAGTTCGGGATGGCCCAGGCGGTGCAGGGGAAGTCGGCCTTGCCCTCCAGGAAGTCCAGGAACAGGGGCGAGTGGTTGAGGCGCCACTTGCTCCTGTTGCCGCCGCCGAACGCCTTCCTGAACAGCTCGCGGGTCTGCGTGACGCCCAGGAAGTGGTCCTGGTCGGGCGCCTTCTCGTAGGCGTACGCGGGCGAGATCATCATCTCGTCGACCTTGAGGTCGTCGTTGAGGAAGTTGAGCACCTCGATGATGGTCGACGGCGTGTCGGTGTTGAAGAAGGTGGAGTTCGTGGTGACCCGGAAGCCGCGGCGCTTGGCCTCCTTGATGGCCTCCACGGCCTCGTCGAACACACCCTCCTTCGCGACCGACTCGTCGTGGCGCTCGCGCATGCCGTCGATGTGCACCGTGAAGGAGAAGTACGGCGACGGCGTGAACTTGTCGAGCTTCTTGCGCAGCAGCATCGCGTTGGTGCAGAGGAAGACGTACTTCCGCCGCGCGACCAGCTGGCGGACGATCTCGTCGATCTGGGGGTGCATCAGCGGCTCGCCGCCGGCGATCGAGACCATCGGCGCGCCGGACTCCAGCACGGCGCCGACGGCCTGGGCCACCGGCATCCGCTGCTTGAGCACGCCTGCGGGGTGCTGGATCTTGCCGCAGCCCTCACACTTCAGATTGCATGCGAACAGGGGCTCGAGCTCCACGATCAGCGGGAACTTGTCCCGCTTGCGGAGCTTCTGTTCGGCAAGGTACGTCCCGACCCTGATGGTCTGACGAAGCGGCATAGCCATCGGGCTCACCTCCTGGGGAGCAGCAAAGAACGGTGCCATTCATAAAAAACCGGAAGGACGGCACGGAGGACGCGGAATGCTGATATTCCGCCCCGTACCGTGCCGATCCGGACGAGCTCGTGCTCAGGAGCGTCCACGACCACGCGTACGGCCGCGACCGGGCGGGGCCCGGCCTCCAGAGCGGTGCGGAGCGTCGTTGCGGACTCCATGTCCACCCCGACGGCTCCCGTGGTGCGCAGTTCGGCCCGTTCCTGGCCGCGTACCACATGGTCCGAGCCGGTCAGCGGGCCGGTGTGGACCCTGTGTCCGGGCAGTGCCCGCGACAGCGCCTCGGAGAGCACGTCGACACCCGTGCAGGGCGTGACCCCGCGCGCGTCCCTGGTCTCCTCGGCGACGATCAGGTCCCCCGGGCTCATGCCCGGGGCGAGACCGGCGCAGAACCCGGACGCGACGACGGCCGCGTCCCTGTGCCGGTCCTCGCCGAGCGCCTCCTTGACGGCGCGTTCGGCGTTGGCGGGGCCCATGCCCGTACGCAGCACGGTGACGGGTCCGGCGGGTTCGCCCCGCCGGCCGCGCAGTGCGAACCTCTCGATGCCGAGCGCGCAGGCGATCAGCAGGGAGGTGGGTTCCGCGCCGGGCAGCGCCCGCCCGGTGTCGGTCATCGACCCGCCTGGAGGGCTCGGCCGGCGAGGGGCTCCCCGTGCACGTAACGGCCGAGGGCCGTCACCGGGAAGACCTGCCGGTACAGGTGGTAGTTGATCGAGAAGTCCCAGGGGAAGCCCGTGCCGGTGAAGTGGGGCTCGTCCCACGAGCCGTCCTCCAACTGCGTCCTGGCGAGGTACGTGACGCCGCGCTCGACGGCCTCGCTCTCCCGCTCGCCGGCCGCGAGCAGCGCCATGAGCGCCCACGCGGTCTGCGAGGGCGTCGAGTCGCCCTGCCCGATCCACTTGTCGTCGGAGTACGAGCGCTGGTCCTCGCCCCAGCCGCCGTCGTCGTTCTGCACGGACCGCAGCCAGGTGACGGCGCGCCGGACGGCGGGGTGCGTGGTGGGCAGGCCGGCCGCGGTCAGTGCGGGCACCACAGAGCCTGTGCCATACACGTAGTTGGTGCCCCAGCGGCCGAACCACGCGCCGAAGGTCTCCTGTTCGGCCAGCAGCCATTCGATGCCGCGCCGCGTGGCGGGGTGGTGGGTCTTGCCCTCGTACGCCAGCATCTCGACGACGTGCGCCGTGACGTCGGCCGACGGGGGGTCGATGACCTCACCGAAGTCGCAGAAGGGAAGCCGGTTGGGGAACGGGCTGGTGTTGTCCGCGTCGAACGCGGCCCAGGCGCCGTTCTTCGACTGCATGCCGAGCGTCCAGCGCGCGCCGCGGGTGACGGCGTTCTCCAGCTTGGCCGCCTCCGGGTGGTTGACGCGGCGCAACGCGAGGATGACCTCGGCGGTGTCGTCGATGTCCGGGTAGTTGTCGTTGTGGAACTCGAACGCCCAGCCTCCGGGGGCCAGGGAGGGCCTGCGGACCTGCCAGTCGCCCGGCCGGGTGACCTCCTCGGCCAGCATCCAGTCGGCGGCCTTGACCAGCGCGGGGTGATCGGCCTCGAGGCCCGCGTCGGCGAGCGCGATCGTCGCGAGGCAGGTGTCCCACACCGGGGACTGGCACGCCTCGATCATGCGGGCGCCGTCCTCGCGCCAGACGGCGAAGCGGTCGAGGGAGGCGAGGCCCTCGCGCATCACCGGGTGCTCCAGGTCGTAGCCGAGCAGGTGGAGCGCCATCAGGGAGTACACGGCGGGCGGCTGGATGCCTCCCCAGCAGCCGTCGTTCTCCTGCCGCTCCACGATCCAGCGGGACGCGGCCCGCATCGCCGCGCGGCGCAGCTTGCGCGGTGCCACCTTGCGGTAGGCGTGCAGCACCTTGTCGAGGCGCTCGAAGGCGCCGTCCCAACTGATGACGGCGGACGGGGCCTTGCCCGGGTTCGGGTGGGCCGGGTCGGTGTGCAGCTCGTCCAGGCGGAAGGGGGCGGGCCGCACCGGGCGCACGGCGCCCACCACCGTGAGCGGGACGATGGTCTGACGGGCCCAGCAGCCGAAGTCGTAGACGTTGAGCGGAAGCCACTTCGGGAAGAAGATGACCTCGGGCGGCATCTCGGGCAGGTCGTCCCACTTCCACCAGCCGAACAGCGCGAGCCAGATGCGGGTGAAGACCCGGCTGGCGGCGATGCCGCCCTGCTCGCGCACCCACTCGGCGGCGCGCGCCATGTGCTCGTCCTCGGGGCTGTCGCCCCCGAGCCGCAGCGCCACGTACGCCTCGACCGTCGCGGAGAGGTCGCCCGGGCCGCCGTGGAAGGTGGCCCAGGTGCCGTCGGCCCGCTGCTCGCCCCGGATGAAGAGGGCGGCGGCCTCGGTGGTGTGTGCGTCCCGGATGCCGAGGAACTGACGCAGCAGCAGGTCCTCGGCGTCCATCGTCACGTTGGTCTCGAGGTCGCCCTTCCACCACCCGTCGGCGTCCTGACGGGACAGCAGGTGTTCGACACCCCGGAGGGTGGCGCGCTCGGCGGCCGCCCTCACATCTCCGGCCGCGGCGGTGGTGGCCGGTACGCCCGCCGAAGCGGCATCGGATCCGAGCGATCCGGCGCTCCCGTCGGTCGTCGCTGTCATAACTTCCCCTCCGTGCAGTGTTGCTTCTGCTGTGCTGGGGTCTTTGCCGTCCGCGTCCCGTGCGACCGGGTACGGACGGCGACTCTCAGGTCAACCCCCAGAAAGGGCAGATATGGGAATGGTGATCATCTCTTTCGTACGACGACGAAGTCGGCGAGCGCCACGAACTGCGCCCGGACTTCTTCCGGCATGTCGACTCCCGCCAGGGCTTCCACCGCGACGGCGTGCTGCCGGCGAGCCTCCTGCGAGGTCCATTCCCGCCCGCCCGCCTCTTCGATCAGCGCGGCGCGGGTGGCGAATTCTTCCTCGGAGAAGGTCTCGAAATCATTGCTTTTCGCGTCGGCGGCGAGGAGTTCGCCGAGCCGGCGCGCAGCCGGGTTGTCCGCGGCGAGCGCGGCCACCACCGGCAGGGACTTCTTGCGCTGCCTCAGGTCGCTCCACGTCTGCTTGCCGGTGGAGTCCGGGTCGCCCCAGATCCCGAGGAGGTCGTCGACGGCCTGGAAGGCGAGGCCCAGGTGGTGGCCGTAGGACTCCAGCAGGTCCGCGGTGCGGTCGTCGGCCCCGCCGAGCACCGCGCCGATGGAGGAGGCGCAGGCGAGCAGTGCGCCCGTCTTGTTCCCCTCCATCGTCAGGCACTCCTCGACGGTGACCCGTTCACGGTGCTCGTAGGAGATGTCCTGCGCCTGGCCGTCGATCAGCTTGCGGGTGGCGCTCGTGAGGCGGCGCGTCGCGCGGCCTGCCTCGGCGCTGCCGATCTCCAGCAGGATCTCGTTGGCGAGGGCGAACAGCGCGTCGCCGACCAGGATCGCCTGCGCGGGCCCGTGCACCTTCCAGACCGTGTCGCGGTGCCTGCGCTGCTCGTCACCGTCCATCAGGTCGTCGTGCAGCAGCGAGAAGTTGTGCACCAGCTCCACCGCCACCGCGCCCGGCACGCCCACTTCGGGGGCCACACCTGCGGCCTGCGCCGACAGCAGGGCGAGCGCGGGGCGCACGGCCTTGCCGCCGTCGCCGTCCGCCGGGTTGCCTGCGGCGTCGATCCAGCCGAAGTGGTACGCCGAGACGGTGTCCATGGGCGGCGCGAGCCGGTCGACGGCCGCACGCAGCACCGGTGTCGCAAGGCTCCGCCCGCGATCGAGCAGCGCGTTGACGTCCGCGGTGTCGACAGCCAGGTCTGCCGGGGGCAGTGTCGGCACGGTCTCTCCTCTGGTTCCAGTACTCGTCGGTGCAGTGCCCAGGCTCATGCCGTCTCCTTCAAGGGGTGTTCGTGGGGACGGCCGAGCTCGGTCAGGGCGGCGCCCGCGGCGGTGAGGCCGCTGCGCACAGCACCCTCCATGGTCGCGGGCCAGCCGGTGGCGGTCCACGAACCGGCCAGGAACAGTCCCGGCGCGTCGGTTCGGGCCGCGGGACGCAGCCGCCCCACACCCGGGGTGGGCGCGAAGGTCGCCGTGCGCTCCCGGGTGACGAAGAAGTCCCGCACCCCGGCGCCGCGCGCGGCGGGCAGCAGCCGTTCGAGTTCGGGAAGGTAGCGCTCCCTGAGCTCCGCCACCGGGAGGTCGATCTCGTCCTGGGCCGCCGACTGGGACAGCGCCAGGTACTGGCCGTCCGTCAGGCCGGAGGGCTCGGTGCGGTCGAACACCCACTGGACCGGGGAGCCGAGTGCGGCGAAGAACGGACGGCGCAGGACCTGACGGTCGTACACCACGTGAACGTTGAGGATCGGGGCGGTCTCGATGGCGAGCAGCCTCCCGGGGTCGGCCAGCGCGCCCTCGGGCAGCAGGGCGTGTGCCTCCCGCTGCGCGACGGCGAGGACGACGGTGTCCGCCTCGAACGTCCCGCCCTCCGTGCCGACCTGCCAGCCGCCGCCGGCGCGGGGCGTGATGCCGCTGACGCGGGCGCGCAGTTCGGTCCGTACGCCGGCGGCCGCGAGGGCCTTGGCGGGGAGGGTGTCGTGCAGTTCGCCGAGGGGGACCCGGGCCCAGCCGATGTCGGCGGCGCCGGGTTCGGTCAGCAGGCCGGTCTTGAACACCTTCGCGGCGAGGCCCAGCGAGCTCTGCTCGGCGGTCGCGTTCAGGGTGGCCACACCGACGAGGTCCCACAACGCCTCGACCGTGCGCGGCGACTGGCCGTGGCGGTGCAGCCAGGTGGCGAAGTCGACGTCGTCCAAGGCCGGGTCGTCGGGGTCGAGCTTGCGCAGGGCGAGCGCGGCGCGCCCCACGGACGCGCGCTCGGCGAGCGAGAGGTGGGGGTAGAGCGCGAGGCCGGCGCTCAGGTGCAGGGGCACGGGCAGGCCGTTGCGGCGCAGCCGGCCCAGACGCGGCCGCGCGCCGCCGACGTCGAGAACCGGTACGTCCAGCCGGTCCTGCAGCGGGGCCAGCCCGGCGCCCTCGACCCGGTCGAGGAACCACCGGTAGGCGGTGCAGCAGCGCAGGTAGACGTGCTGCCCGTTGTCGACCGTGAGGTCCTTGCGGCTGAACGAGAAGGCGAGGCCGCCCAGTCGGGGGCGGCCCTCGAGCAGCGTGACGTCGAGCCCGGCGTCGGCCAGGCGGAGGGCCGCGGTGACACCGGCGAGCCCTCCGCCGACCACCACGGCCCTGGCCGGTTGGGCTTCGTCGGCCCCGGTCATGCGCGCTCCCCTCGTGCGGTCACGTCCAGGGACGCGGCCGGGTACGCGAAGGTTGCCGCGCGGGCGGTGCTGCGGGCATGCGGGTGCGCGCCATCGGCGATGTGCCGCATCAGCCGCGCCCCCTGGTGGTCCGTCGTGAGATGTGGCGGGCGTCGAGACCCGAGAGCCCGCGCACGGCAACATACGCCTTCTCGCGCCCCGGGAGTGACACCCGCCCCCTGAGTACCGCCTCCGGGTCGCGCTCGATCCGGTCGAGGAGGCGGCGGTAGATCCCCGCCATGGCCGCGACGCACGCTCCGCTGCGCCGGTCCAGCAGCGGGAGCAGCTGGTAGCCCTCGGCGAACAGGCGGCGGGCCCGCCGCGCCTCGAAGTGGACGAGGCCCGCGAAGTCGGAGCCGGCGGGCGGGGTGGCGCTGTGGAAGCCCGCCGAGCAGCCGAACTTGGCGAGGTCCTCGGCGGGCAGGTAGGTGCGCCCGTTGCCCGCGTCCTCGCGCACGTCGCGCAGGATGTTGGTCAGCTGGAGCGCGAGGCCCAGCGTGTCGGCGTAGCCGAAGGCGCGCTCCGAGGTCGCGGCCGGCCCGCCGCCGAACACACCGAGCGAGAGGCGCCCGATGCCGCCCGCGACACAACGGCAGTAGACCTTCAGGTCGTCCCAGGTCTCGTACGTCTCGCCGTGGACGTCCATGAGGACACCGTCGATGAGCTCGTCGAGCGCGTCGATCGGGATGGGGAAGCGCCGTGCCGCGTCGCTGAGGGCGACCGCCACCGGATCGGTGTCGTCCTCCTCCACGGTGCCCTTGCGCACCCGGTCGAGGAGGACGCGGGTCTCCTTGAGCCTGGCCTCCTTGGTCGCGGTGTCGAGCGTCCCGTCGCCGATGTCGTCGACCCGGCGCGAGAGCGCGTACAACGCCGACATGGCCTGCCGCTTGGCGGCAGGCAGCAGCCTGATGCCGTAGGCGAAGTTCCGGGCCTGCTGCCCGGTCACCGCCTCGCAGTAGCGGTAGGCCGCCTGTACCGGCGCGGACGACATGGGTGTCTGTCCCTCCACGTTCCGGCTCACCCCTCTCTGTGCGCACTTCGCAAGACAGCTCCCACTTCGCGCAGCAGCCGCGGCTTGGTGGGCTTGGGCGGTCCGGGGAGCACATCGTGCCCGGCGGCCGCGATCGAAGCGAGGGCGGCGCGCCCTCCTGCCACGAATCCGGCGAGCAGCAGCCGGAGTCTGCCGGTGACGCTACCCACCAGGGGCGCACCCTCGTCCAGCAGGTCCCTCGCACGCTGCGCCTCGAACGCGATCAGCGTACGCACCGAGGCGTTCGCCGTCGCGGCGGCGAGGTCGTCCTCGCCGACCCGGAACCGCTTCATGTCCTCGGCCGGCAGGTAGATGCGGTCCCTGCCGAGGTCCTCCGCGACGTCCTGGAGGTGCTCGACGATCTGCAGCGCGGTGCAGACCGCGTCGGAGTGGCGCAGGCGCTCGGGGGTCGCGGTGCCGGTGATGCCGAGGACCAGCCGGCCCACCGGATTGGCCGAGAGCTCGCAGTAGGCGAGCAGGTCGTCGTAGGTCTCGTAGCGGCGTACGAGCTGGTCCTGGCGGTTGGCGGCCACGAGGCCGAGGAAGGGCTCGGGCGGCAGGGAGCGGCGGCGGACGGTGGGGACGAGCCCCCGCAGGAGCGGGTGCGAGGGCGCGGGGCCCGACGGCTCGAACACGCGTCGCAGGTCGGCCTCGAAGGCGTCCAGCATGACACCGCGGTCCTCGGCCTGCCCGGGGGCGACGCCCAGGTGGCGCGCGTCCGCCCCGCCGGGGGCCAGGTCGCCGTCGCCGATGTCGTCGACGAGGCGGGAGTAGCCGTAGACGGCCATCAGGTCGTCGCGCCATGCGCGGGGCAGGAAAAACGGGGCCACGGGGAAATTCTCGTCCGCGGCCTTGTCCAGTGTGTCGCGCGCGGGGGCCTGGGCGCGCCTGCTCGGATCCGTCACGCGCGGCTTCCCATTACGGGGACGGCGTAATCCTCGCAGAGCCGGAGATTGTCCGTCATTTCCGTCATATCTCCCGTTCTACACTGCCGACCGAATACATCCTATTTCGGACACGCCGCCCGCCCTCCCGAGGAATCACCACTGCGGCAGGCGGGGTACTCAGGGGGAATCACCCCACTTGCCGTGAATTCAGAACCAGCTCAGCTTACGTTGTACAACGGGAAGGGTCGCGGCGGGGGTGTTGACCGCATTACAAGAACGCTGCGATCCGCGCCAACGCTTCCCCCGGGCCCTCGACTTGACCCGCCCTTGACGATGCCGGCGGCCGTCCGGGCACGCGAAGGCCCCCGCCGCTGGAGCCGGCGGGGGCCTCGAACACCGTCGGAAGCGGGCTACTTGCCGGTTTCCTTCTCGTACGCCTTCAGCACCTCTTCGGTGGGGCCGTCCATCAGGAGCTCGCCCTTCTCCAGCCACAGCACACGGTCGCAGGTGTCCCGGATGGACTTGTTGCTGTGACTGACGAGGAACACCGTGCCGGCTTCCTTGCGCAGTTCCCTGATCCGCTCCTCCGAGCGGACCTGGAACTTCCGGTCACCGGTCGCCAGCGCCTCGTCGATCATCAGGACGTCGTGGTTCTTCGCGGCGGCGATGGAGAAGCGCAACCTCGCGGCCATACCGGACGAGTAGGTACGCATCGGAAGCGTGATGAAGTCGCCCTTCTCATTGATGCCGGAAAAGTCGACGATCTCCTGGTACCTGCTCTTGATCTCCTCCCGCGACATGCCCATGGCCAGGCCGCCGAGGATCACATTGCGCTCGCCCGTCAGGTCGTTCATGAGGGCCGCGTTCACACCGAGCAGCGAGGGCTGGCCGTCGGTGTAGACCTTGCCCCGCTCGGGGGGCAGCAGGCCGGCGATCGCGCGCAGCAGCGTCGACTTGCCCGAGCCGTTCGAGCCGATCAGGCCGATGGCCTCGCCGCGGTAGGCGGTGAACGTGACACCGCGCACCGCGTGCACCTTGCGGGCGCCGCGCGGCTCGCTCTTGTCCCGGCGCACGATCCGGCTGAGCGCCGCCGTCGCGCTGCCCCTGCCGCGGCTGCCGCCGTTGACGCGGTACACGATGTGGACGTCGTCGGCGATCACGGTGGGCACGCGCTCTTCCGCGTCCGGCTTGTCCAGAGAAATGTCAGCCACGGCCGTACTGCTCCTCAGCCTTCCAGAAATAGATGAACCCCGCGACGCCCAGGAGCACCGCCCATCCGAGCCCGTACAGCCAGATGTGCGCGGGCAGGTTGTCTGCACCGTAACCGTGGATCAGGGCGTAGCGCACCAGGTCCATGTACACGGCGAGGGGATTGTGCTGCAACGCCACTTTGATCCACTCGGGTTTCCCCTCGAGCATGACGGGGATCGAGTACATCACTCCGGACGCGTACATCCAGGTGCGCAGGACGAACGGCATGAGCTGCGCGAAGTCGGGGGTCCTGCTCCCCAGCCTGGCCATGATCATCGTCAGGCCGACGTTGAAGACGAACTGCAGGGCCAGTGCGGGCAGCGCGAGCACCCAGCGCGGCCCCGGGTAGCTGCCGAAGGCGATCGCCACCACGACCAGGATGACCATGGAGTACAGCAGCTGCTGGAGCTGCTGGAGGGCGAACGAGACGGGGAGGGCCGCGCGCGGGAAGTGCAGCGCCCGCACCAGGCCCAGGTTGCCGGAGATGGCGCGCACGCCCGCGGTGACCGAGCTCTGCGTGAAGTTGAAGATGAAGACGCCCGTGACGAGGAACGGGATGAAGACGTCGTGCGGAATGCCCCGGCGCGTCCCCAGGATCAGGCCGAAGATCAGATAGTAGACGGCCGCGTTGAGCAGTGGCGTCACGAGCTGCCAGATCTGGCCGAGCTTCGCCTGGCTGTACTGGGCCGTCAGCTTGGCACTGCTGAATGCCACGACGAAATGGCGCCTCCCCCACAGCCGCCGCACGTACTCCGGCAGCGCGGGCCGGGCGCCGCTCACCGACAGCCCGTGCCGCGCCGCGAGCTCCGCCGGCGGCAGCCCCTCGTCCAGGGGCTGAAGGGCGCTGTTCACGTTCGAACCCTCCTGTGCTGGGTCGGTCGGGGGTCTGGGCGCTCCGGCGTTCGGACGCCTCGGCGGGGCCGGGACGCCGGCGCGGGGCGCGGTGGCCCGGCGGTGGTGGCCGGCCGGGATCAGTCCCGGCCCCCTCCCGGGCCGGCCGTGTGCCCGGAGGCGTCGGGGCCCCCTTCCGGGGCCCCGCCCGGTCGCGCGGCGCCCTCCTCGGCCCGCAGCCTGCTGGACGCCAGGATGGACACCAGGTGCAGCACGGTCTGGGCCACCGCGACGGCCGCGAGGACCACGACACCCAGACGGGTGAAGAACAGGCCGCTGCCGGTCGGGGCGCAGGCGTCCAGGACCGCCGCCAGCAGGACGAGGAGGCTGGCCTCGATGCCGCCGACCAGCCGGTGGAACCTCAGCGCCGCCGCGGCCCGCCGGGCCAGGGCGAGCCCCGCCGAGCGCGGTGCGGACGCCGAGTCGGTGACGGCGGGCAGGCCGCTGCGCTGCCGCGCCACGTCCACCAGATCGGTCTCCGCCTTGACGAGGATGGCGCCGAGCGCGGCCAGCGTGCCGAGGAAGGCCCACAGCCAGGAGACGGCGCCGCCGCCGTGGCGGAACACGTCGGCGCCGCGCAGGCCGAAGCCGATCAGCAGAGCGGCCTCGCACAGGTAGTGGCCCACCCGGTCCAGGTAGACGCCCGTCACGGACGTCTGTCCGCGCCAGCGCGCCACCTCGCCGTCGACGCAGTCCAGCAGCAGGTAGACCTGGAAGAGCACGACGGCGAGGACGGCACCGAGCAGGCCCGGCACCAGGAGCACCGCGCCGCCCAGGATCCCCGTGAGCACCATCAGGTACGTGAGCTGGTTGGGCGTGACGCGGGTGTTCACCAGGTACGGGTCGATCCTGAGCGAGACCTCCCGCATGTAGAGGCGGCCTGCCCAGTGCTCGCCGCTGCGCCGGTCCTTCACCCCGGCGGGATGCACGACCGGGCGCAGCTCAGCCGCGGATGGTCTTCGCATGGTCCTCGTAGGCGTCCCTGATCTGGTCGGTGGACAGGTCGAGGTGTTCGAGGATCGTGAACCGCCCCGGCCGGGTCTGCGGCGCGTACGCGACCGCCGCGACGAACTCGTCCGTCGTGAAGCCGATCTCCTCCGGCAGCACGGGCAGCCCGTGGCGGCGCAGGACCCGCGCGAACAGCTGCGCCTCGTCCCGCGCGCCGCGCAGGTGCATGGCGAACGCGGCGCCGAGGCCGACCTGCTCGCCGTGCAGCGCGCACCGCTTCGGGTGGAGCAGGTCGAACGCGTGGCTGATCTCGTGGCAGGCGCCCGAGGAGGGGCGGGTGTCGCCGCTGATCGACATGGCGATGCCGGTCAGCACGAGGGACTCCGCGAGGACGGTCACGAAGTCGTCGTCGGCCACCGTGCCGGGGTGGCGCAGCACCGCCTCGCCGGCCTGCCGGGCCATGGCCGCCGCGAGGCCGTCGACGGCCTCGCCGTTGACGCTCCGCGACAGCTCCCAGTCCGCGAGCGAGGACAGGTTGGAGATCGCGTCGCCGATGCCGGAGCGCACGAAGCGGGCCGGGGCCTCGCGGATCACGTCGAGGTCGATCACGACCGCGATGGGCGTCGGCACGCCGTACGAGCCGCGTCCGTTGTCGTTGTCGAGGGTGGCGACCGGCGAGCACAGACCGTCGTGCGACAGGTTCGTGGCGACGGCGACCATGGGCAGGCCGACCCGGGCCGCCGCGTACTTCGTCACGTCGATGATCTTGCCGCCGCCGAGTCCGACCACGGCGTCGTAGCGGCTGCCCTTGATCTCGTCCGCGAGCCGGACGGCGGCGTCGATCGTGCCGTCCGCGACCTCGTACCAGTCGGCTCCCGGCAGCCCCGGCCGGAGACGTTCGCGCAGGGCCTGGCCCGATCCGCCGCTGATCGCGAACGCGAGCCGGCCCGACGCGGAGATGCGCTGGTCGGCGAGGAGGGAGGCGAGGGAGTCCAGCGCGCCCCGGCTGATGTCGACGACGAGCGGCGAGGGGATGAGCCGGGTCAGTACTGGCACGCGATCCCCCGGCCCTTCGCGAGGTCGTCGTGGTTGTCGATCTCCACCCACGGCACGTCCCCGATGGGCGCGACGTCGATCGTGAAGCCGCGGTTCACGAGCTCCTGGTACCCGTCCTCGTAGTAGAGCTGCGGGTCCCGCTCGTACGTGGCCTTCAGCGCGTCCGCGAGGTCCGCGGCGGCGTCCGGCTCGATCAGCGTGACGCCGATGTACTCCCCCGTCGCCTCGGCGGGGTCCATCAGCTTGGTGATCCGGCGCACGGCCGAGGAGGTGTCGCAGACCACCTTCATCTCCTCGTCGGCCAGCGTCTTGACGGTGTCCAGGGCGAGGATGATCCGGCGGCCGCGGCCGCGCGCCTTCAGGAGGTCCTGCTCGACCGACACGGGGTGCACGGTGTCGCCGTTGGCGAGGATGACGCCCTCGCCGAGCAGGTCGCGGGCGCACCACAGGGAGTAGGCGTTGTTCCACTCCTCGGCCTTGTCGTTGTCGACGAGGGTGATGCTCAGGCCGTGGCGCTCCTCCAGTTCGGCCTTGCGCGCGTAGACGGCCTCCTTGCGGTAGCCGACGACGACGGCGGCCTCGGTCAGGCCGACGGCCGCGAAGTTGCCGAGGGCGATGTCGAGCACCGTGATGCCGCCCTCGCCGGCGGGGTCGACGGGCACGAGGGCCTTCGGGAGGGTGTCGGTGTAGGGGCGCAGACGCCGTCCCGCACCGGCTGCCAGAACCAGGCCGATCATGCCGTTTCTCCTTCGTCGTGTACGGCGGGCGCGGACGAGGACACCCAGAACCGGATGGACTCGAACAGCGCGACCAGGGCCACGAGCACCGCGAGGACGGTGAGGGCCACGGCGTAGTCCGTGCCGCGGGTCACCAGCAGCGCGGCGAGGGCGACGGCCACGAGCGTCCTCGTCTCGTGGCCGCCGAGCGCCAGCACCAGGGCCCGCGGCGGCGCGCCCGTTCCGCCGCGGATGCGGTAGGTCGTGTCGTAGTGATGGTAGGCGACGGCCGCAACCAGGCCGAAAGCCGCCGGCAAGGCCCCGTTCACCCCGCTGCGCGCGGCGATCAGCAGGACGGTTCCGTACTCGGCGGCCCGGAACAGGGGCGCGAGCAGCCAGTCGAGCGGTCCGCTCAAAGTCCTGCCGACCGCGAGGCCCGAGGTCACCACGTACAGCAGCGCCGCGAGCACCGGCCAGGGCCCGTCGATCCTGGCGAAGGCCGCCGTGGCGGCGAGCACCCCGCCGCCCGCCAGCGCGAGCGCGAGCGCGAGGACCGACGGGAGCCGCCGGGCCGGTGCGCGCAGCAGCGCCGAGACCGCGCGGGAGAGCGGGCCGCTGTCCGCGAGGTCGGCGAGGGCGCGGGCCGACTGCCCGGTGCGCCTGGCCCGGCGCATGACGGAGCGCAGCACGCGGCCCGCCGTGGTGTAGCAGGCGGCGAAGGCGCAGCCGATGAGCAGCGCGTAGAAGGTGATGCGCGGGGTGGTCACGGCCGTCAGGACCGCGATCATGGCCCAGCGCTCGCCGATGGGCAGGACGATCATGCGGCGCACCCAGACCGTCCAGCCGACGCGGTCCAGCCGGCTCGACAGCGCGGAGGTCGGCGTGCCCGCGACGGGCTTGTCCGGGCCGGCGGAGGCGGCCGTTGCGGCGGACGCGCCGGTGGCGGCGGTGCTGTTCGCGTAGGCCTCGTTGAACGAGAAGTCCACGACGTGCCGGCACGTCTGCAGGACCATGGCGCCGAGCGCCAGCGCCCACACGTCGTCCCCGCCGCGCGCGGCGCCGAGGGCGAGGCCCGCGTAGTACGCGTACTCCTTGGCGCGGTCGAAGGTGGCGTCGAGCCACGCGCCGAGGGTCGAGTACTGCAGCGAGTACCGGGCGAGCTGTCCGTCCGTGCAGTCCAGGACGAACGAGCAGTACAGCAGCACGCCTGCGGCGACGTAGCCGCCGCGGGTCCCGGTGGCCGCGCAGGCGGCGGCGATCACGGCGGTCACGAGCGAGGCGGTGGTGACCTGGTTCGGCGTGAGGCCGCGCCGGGCGCACCAGCGCGCGATGTAGCGGGAGTAGGTGGAGACGAAGAAGGTGGTGAAGAAGCCGTCCCGGGCCTTCACCGCCGACTTCAGGCGGACGGCCTCGTCGTCCACGGCGGCCACGGAGCGTTCCGCCTCCGCGCGCGCGGCAGCGTCCTCGGGGACGGCCGCCACCAGCGAGCCCAGCTCGGCGCGGTGCACCCCGTCGCCGCCGGCCTCCAGCGCGGCGGCGACCCGGTCGGCGAGGGCGTCGGTGCGCGGGGCC
>NZ_JAKGCV010000580.1 GCF_021556455.1 Streptomyces fuscigenes
CGGCGGCCGACGGCGGCCCGCTGCCCGGCCGGCTGCGGGAGGCGGAACGCCTGGCCGCCCACTGGCTCGCGGCGCGCGGACCCGAGGGCCTGGACCAGGTGCTCGGTGCCTTCCCCGCCGTGTCCCCCCTGCGGTCCGGCGCCCGGTTGCTGCGCGCCGAAACGCGGCCGGGTGCCCCGCTGTTCCGGCACGCGGTGCGCGTCTCGCTCGGCACGGTCGCGGCGGAGGCGGCGGGCCGCGGACTCGGCGACTTCTGGGGCAACGCCCTGCCCCACCACGGCTTCTGGGCCGCGCTCACCGCCATGCTCGTGCTGTTCCCCGACTACGGCCACACCTTCGCGCGCGGCTGGGGCCGGCCGATCGGCTCGATCCTGGGCGGCCTCGCCGCGTGGGCGGTCCTGCTGCCCGCGGGCTGGAGCCCCGGGGCGCTGGTGATCGTGTCGGTGGTGCTCGTCGGCTGCGTCTACGCGACGCTGCGCGTCGGGCAGCTCGTGCTGAACTTCTTCATCACCGCGTGGATCGTCTTCCTGATCGCCCGCCTGGGCTCCGCGCCCCACCTCGTCGCCTGGGGCCGTCCGGCGGACACCCTGCTCGGTGCGCTGATCGGGCTCGTGGTCTTCCTGGCCGTTCCGACGTACCACCACCACCGCATGCAGGCGCTGGTCGCCGAGTGGATACGGGTGCAGCAGCGGCTGCTGCCGTCGCTCGTCGCCGGGTTCACGGCGGTCGGCGCCGTGGACGAGGCCGCGATCGACGAACTGCGCGGGCGGGCCCGCGGGGCCCGGGAGGGCATCGAGGCGGCCGCGGGCAGCCTCGGCCACGAGC
Organism: Streptomyces fuscigenes; assembly: GCF_021556455.1. Taxonomy (GTDB): domain Bacteria; phylum Actinomycetota; class Actinomycetes; order Streptomycetales; family Streptomycetaceae; genus Streptomyces; species Streptomyces fuscigenes. The sequence continues at coordinate 826 of NZ_JAKGCV010000580.1, forward strand.
CGCGCGCCCACCGCTCGCACTGGAGCGCCGCGCGCCTCGCCTCGATCCAGGAGTCCGTGTACGAGGTGACGCGCTGCGCCGCCCAGCTCCACGAGCGGCTGCCGCGGCGCCCCGAGGACGCCGTGCCGGAGGCCGCCGAGGCCGCCGCGCTGCTCGGTGACCACCTGGCGCGCCTGGCGGCGGCGGTCGCCGCGCGGGGCGCCCTGCCCGAGGGCGAACTGCGTTCCGCCTTCGACGCGGTGGCCGCCCGCAGCGGCCTGGCCGACCTGGCGGATCCCGCCGCGCCCGACGGCGTCTCGCACGCGCGCGGCCGCGTCCTCACACTCACCCTGCGCACGGTCACCACGCTGGAGGCCCTCGAAGCCCACCTGTCGGCGCACGGACCCGATGCCGATGCCGTTGCCGCCGGCCCGGGGCGCCGGGACCCGGGCGACGGCGGCTCGGAGCGTCCCCGCACGAGGACCGGTGCCGTCGGGGACGTGGGCGGCGCGGCCGACGCGGGAGCCGGTGCCGGCTCCGGGACAACAGCGCGGGGGCACCACGGGCACCACGAGCCGCGCCGCCCGCGAGGTACGGCGTCGTGGAACTGCCGCCGGTCTCGGCGAGCTTGTCCTTCGGGGTCGCGACCGGCTTCGGGTCAGCCGCGCTCTGCGCCTTGACGTCGGGCGCCGGCGTCGCGGGCCCCTGGGACGGGGTGCCCGCCCGCGGGTCGGTGGGCTTGGAGGGGCCGGTGGGCTTGGACGGGCCCGTGCCTCCGCCGTGCGAGCCGGAACGAGCCGGGGCCGTGCAGTCGGCCGTCGCCAACTGCACCGAGCCCTTCACGTCCGCGACGTTGAGCTTCAGCGGGTTGATCGAGACGTCCAGCGCGAGCGCCGTCGCCGCGGCCGTGCGGGAGGTGGTCTGCGTCCGGGACAGCTCCAGCGTCACGTCGCCGACGGCGGGGACGTGCACCCGCGTCGGGCCGGCCGTCGAGAGCGTGACGTGCTTGCCGAGCACCCGCACGTCGCCCAGCAGGTTCGACGTGGCGACCGGCCGCTCGCCCGCCACGCAGGTCGCGCGCGAGGTGACCTGCTGGATCTCGATCAGCGAGAGCAGCGGCAGGCCCGGGACGTGGACCTTCGCGTGGGCCAGGTTCACCCGGCCCTCGGCCTTCCTGCCCGCCACGGTGGCCTTCGCGTCGGCGACGTCCGCGCTGAGCATGCTGAACGGCCGCCCCTTGTCGACCCCGTCCACCGTCAGGCTCAGCGCCTTCTTGTCGGCGCTCTGCGGCGCCCGCACCTCGTTGAGCGAGGTGTTCAGCGGCACGTCGACGGTCTTGTCGAGCAGCGAGACGTCGAGCCCCGCCTTCAGCACGGCCGCGTGGGCCGCCCCGCCGCCGCCCTCGACGCCCGTGGCCGAGGCGGGTGCCGCGAGGAGCACGGGACCCGCCGTCAGCGCGACGGCCGCCGCGATCGCGGCGCAGCGGCGCGCGGGCATCCGGCGAAAGGTGTTGCTGTTCAAGATCGTGAAACCCCCACATAGACATGGCGTCGCCGACCGGCCGGCTGGGGACAAGGCGGCGGCGACCGAGACACCGGCATCTTTACGCACCGAGAGTGAACGTGCGGAAACAGAGCGCTAGTTCACTCGAAAGGGGGGTTTCCGTGACAACATTCGATTTCTGGTGCACGGGAGTTCACCCGCGCCGCCGCGGTCTCACTCGTGCGGGTCATGCGGCGGGCGGGCACGGGCATGTTCAACGACGGAGCCTCCACCCCGTCACGCCCTGTCAACCCGGCACGCCCCAACCGGCAGTGCGGCCGGGGCGCTTCAGACCGCGTCCGGGGGAACTGCGGTCGAGAGCCGCGAGGGAGGCGCCGTCGAGCGGGGCCCTCCGGACGCTCTGCCGCCGGGAGCGCCCGCCGGGAGCGGCCCGGAGGAGCATCGTGCGAGAGGGGCGTGCGGAAGGCTCGTGCGGCAGCACCGCGCGGGAGCATCGGGCGGCGGCATCGCGCGGGACGAGGCGGCGGCCGTCCGCGCCGGCTCGCCGTCATCGCCGTCGCGGCGCCGCGCCGAGCCG
>NZ_JAKGCV010000581.1 GCF_021556455.1 Streptomyces fuscigenes
GGACTTCCCGGGCCGCGCGGTCGCCGTGAGCTGCGCCGACGCCGTGGAAGGGCCCCCGGGGCGCGCGGACGGCACGGGAGGGGCCCGGCTGCCCGGGCCGGCCCCCCGACGCGTCAGGGGCCCGTCGGAGGCCGTGGGCGGGGCCTCAGCCGGCCACGCCCACCACCAGCCAGATGAACGCGACGCCGGCCACCGTGCACAGCAGGGTGGAGCGCGCCGGGTGCTCGTGGTGGGCCTCGGGGAGGATCTCGGCGGCGGCGAGATAGAGCAGCGCGCCGCCGAAGAAGCCCAGGTAGCTGCCGAGCAGCTGCTCGGGGAGCGTGAAGAACAGGGTGGACGCGGCGCCGACGACCGGCGCGGCCGCGTCCGCGAAGAGCATGGCGAGGGCCTTGCGGCGGGCGTTCCCGTACAGGCTGGTGATCGTGTACGTGTTGAAGCCGTCCGCGAAGTCGTGGGCGATCACGGCCAGCGCGACCGCGGTGCCTATCGCACCGCCCGCCTGGAAGGCCGCCCCGAGGGCGATGCCGTCCATGAGGCTGTGGCCCACCATGGCGGACGCGGCCGTCAGCCCGAACTGCGGGACGCGCACGGCGCCCGACGGGCCGCGCGGCGAGGACGCCGCGTGGGTGTGGTCGTGCGCGTGTGCCCGGTCCCCGTCCGCGGGGGCGGCCGGCGCCTGCGCGACCGCGACCGCGTCCGTGTCCTCGCCCCCGTGGGAGGTCCTGCGGGTCGCGAGGAGGCGTTCGACCAGATGGGCGACGAGGAAGCCGCCGACGAACAGCAGCAGGGCCTGCGGGACGCCCAGCACGTCGTTGCCCGCGGCGGAGATGGCCTCGGGCAGCAGATCGAGGCCCACGACGCCGAGCATGAGCCCGCCGGCGAGGCCGAGGACGAGATGCCGGCGGTCGGTGACGCGTTGCGCCGTCCAGCCGCCGAACAGCGTCATCAGGAACGCGCCGAGCGCGACGAACACCGCCATGTGCCCCTGCTTACTCGATCACTGCCGCTCCGCGCACATCCAGCGGCCTCCACGGGCCCGGATCGGGGCCTGTCGTGACCAAATTCACGTTTGATGCGCCTTTCTCGGCACCTGACCTGATCGTCGGGATCGGGGCCCGTCCGGGCGTCGCCGCGGACGACGTGATCGCCCTGGTGGCGGACGCCCTGCTGGAGGCCCGGTTGCGGCCGGCCGCCGTGGCCGAGCTGGCGACGCTGGACACGCGCGCGGCCGAGCCGGGGCTGCTGGCCGCCGCGGCACGGCTCGGCGTGCCGCTGACCGGTCATCCGGCCGGGGTGCTGGACGCCGTCGCGGTGCCTCGTCCGGCGGACGGGGTGCGGGCCGCGGTCGGCACGGGCTCGGTCGCCGAGGCGGCGGCGCTCGCCCGGGGCGGCCACCTGGTCGTCGCGAAGAGGAAGGCCCCGTCGGCCACCGCGACGTGCGCGATCGCCCGGAAGGGGCCGCCGCGGACGGCGCCCGGCGACGGCGGCGCACCGGACGCGGTCGGCGACGGTTCGTGTGCACCCCGTGGACAGAACGTCTGTACGGAGGGTAGACAGCTCGGACACGCTGAACCGGATGCTGACGCGCCCTCCCCACGGGGCGCGTACGGAGGGAGCGCCGTGAGACGCACGGCCGAGCAGGCAACAGCTGACCCCCACACCCACGACCTGCGCCACCACGGCGACGACGAAGTACGGGACCGGCCGGGCGACCTCGTCGACCTGGCGGTCAACGTGCGGGGCGGCACGCCCCCCGCCTGGCTGCGGGAGCGCATAGCGGAGTCCCTGACGGGACTCGCCGCCTACCCCGACGGCCGCAGGGCCCGCGCGGCGGTGGCCGCCCGGCACGGACTGCCGGTGGAGCGCGTCCTGCTGACGGCGGGCGCGGCCGAGGCGTTCGTGCTGCTGGCGCGGGCGCTGCGGGTGCGCAGGCCCGTGGTCGTGCACCCGCAGTTCACGGAGCCCGAGGCGGCCCTGCGGGACGCCGGGCACGAGGTGCGCAGGGTGCTGCTGCGCCGCGAGGACGGGTTCCGGCTGGACCCGGACGCCGTTCCCGAGGACGCCGACCTGGTGGTCGTCGGCAACCCGACGAATCCGACCTCCGTGCTGCACCCGGCGGACACGCTGGCCTCGCTGGCGCGGCCCGGGCGCGTGCTCGTGGTCGACGAGGCGTTCATGGACGCGGTGCCGGGCGAGCTGGAGTCGCTCGCCGGGGACACGGACGTGCCCGGCCTCGTCGTGCTGCGGAGCCTGACGAAGACCTGGGGCCTCGCGGGACTGCGGATCGGGTACGTCCTCGGCGACCCGCCGCTGATCTCCGAGCTGCAACGGGCGCAGCCGCTGTGGCCCGTCTCGACGCCCGCACTGGCGGCGGCCGAGGCGTGCATGACGCCCGCGGCCCTGCACGAGGCGGACGCCGCGGCCCGCCGGATGTGCGCGGAGCGCGCTCATCTGCTGGCGGGCCTCGCCGAGTTCGAGGAGGTCGAGGCGGTGCACGCGGCGGAGGGGCCGTTCGTCCTGGTCCGTACGGCCCGCGCGCAGGCGGTGCGGGCCCGGCTGCGGACGTACGGCTTCGCGGTGCGCCGGGGCGACACGTTCCCGGGGCTGGACGGCGAGTGGCTGCGCCTGGCGGTGCGCGACCGGATGACGACGAACCGTTTCCTCCAGGCGCTCGACCTGGCGCTGACGGGCACCGCCAGGGCGGCCTGACCCGGGAGGCCGGCAGGACCGGGGCCGCTCCCTTCAAAGGGCCCGTGAGGGGTCCCGGACGCGCCCGGGGCCGTGGCGGTGCCGCCCCCTCCCGCGGCACCGCCCGCTCCCCGGCGCCGCGCCCCAGAGGGGCCGGGGCGCCGTCCACGGCCGCCCCGGGC
>NZ_JAKGCV010000582.1 GCF_021556455.1 Streptomyces fuscigenes
GGGGCCCGGCCGGTCGGAGGCGCTCGCGGCGGCCCGGGCGGCGCGGCCCGAGGACCCGACCCCGTACGTGGTGGAGCTCAGGGGCGCCGTGGCCGCCGGCCTGTCGCACGCCGGGGCGAGCGCCGCGTTCAAGGAGGCCACCGGGCGCGCTCCGTACCTGTACGCGGCGCACGACGCGGCCCTTCGCTACTGGCTGCCGAGCGGCCGGGGCTCGGCGCGGCTCGCGGAGGAGTTCGCGGCCTCCTCGGCGGACGGTGCCCCGCTCGGCTCGCTGATGTCGGCGTTCCCGCTGATCGCCTGGTTCGAGGAGCACCTGGACAGCACGCGGGACCCGGAGGAGTACCGCACGTCGGAGCTGACGCGCATGATCGACCGGGCCCTGATGGACGCGGCGGCGGCGCCGTCGGGCCATCCCCGGCTGCCGGAGCTGCGGCACCTGCTGGCGTACTTCCTCTACAAGCAGGACAGGTTCGAGGCGGCCCTGGAGCAGTTCCGGCAGGTCGACGGGTACGTGAACGCGCTGCCGTGGAGCTACTACGCGAAGGAGAACCTCTACATGCGCGCCCGCGACACGACGGTGCGGCACGCGGGGTCCTGAGACGGCGCAGGATCGCGGCCGGGCCGGGTCCCGGGGCCGCGCGGGGTGATGAGGGGGCGCGGGGTCATGAGGGAGCGGGATTTCGAAGCGGCGCGGGATCCCGAAGCGGCGCCGGGTCCCGCAGCGGTGTCGGATCGCGGCCGGGCGCCTGCCGCCGCCGTGCTCGCGCCTCCCGTGCGCGCCGTGACGCCCCGCGGGCGCGGACGCCCGCGCCGGGCGGTCGGAGCTTCATCCTCCAACAGCCCCCGGGCGGTCAGAGCTTCATCTCGAACAGGCCCGTCGGGCGCTCGCGGCGGTAGCCCAGCGCCTCGTTGACCGCCAGCATCGCGCCGTTCTCGTCGGCGACGGACGTGGCTATCTCGCGCACTCCGGGGTGCTCGTCGCGCAGCACGTCCAGCAGGTGCCGCTTGACGGCGCGGCCGACGCCCCGGCCCCGGTGGGCCGGGAGGACCACGGTGTCGCCCTGCGCGGCGCGGGTGTCCTCCGGCGAGTGCAGGACGGCCTCCGTGTACGCGACCACCGCGCCCGCGCCGTCCACCGCGGCGGCCGTCACGAGGACGCCGCCGCGCTCGCCCACGAGGCGCGCGGCGGCCAGCACCCTGCGCGCGTCCCACCGCGGCGGGCGGGCGGCGAGGTCGCCGCCCGGCGCGTCCACGAGCGCGTTGTGCACCGCGGCGAGGCTGCCGGCCAGCTCCCTGGGCGCCGTCCCGGTCCAGTGCGCGAACCGCAGGCCGTCCGGCAGCTCCTGCCGGGGAGTGCCGCCGAGCGCCTGCTCGACCCGCTGCACGTACCGGGTCAGGGGGAGCATCTTCACGAATCCGAGGCTGTCCACGAACGCCTCGCCCGCACCGCCCAGTTCGAGCCGCGTCGAGACCGACGTGCGCCCCTCGGCGGCGAGCAGGTCGCGGATGCCCGTCCACAGCCGGGCGCCGACCCCTCTGCGTCTGACCCCGGGGTCCACCACCAGCTTGTGCAGATACGCCGCGTGCAGGTTGGGGGCCTCCGTCCACAGCAGGAGGGAGGCCACCCCCTCGTACGAGCCGTCCTCGGCCGGCGCGGCGAGATGGACCTCGCGGCCGTTGAACGGCGGCACGCGCAGCTTTCCCGCGGTCTCGGCGCGGCTCGGTTCCGGTACGGCTGCCGGGAGGTCACGGACGTGCGCGGCGCTGACCACCGCGTGCCAAGCGTCGATCTCGGCGTCCGAGGGCGGATTTCCCAGTGTGATCAGCATGTGGAGAACCTACGCGTGCGTGGGTGGCGACGCCCCCGGGTTACGGGGACGTCCTGGCTGCGGCCCCGGCCGGTGGGAACCGGGCCGGGGCGTTGACGACCGGTCGGCACGGACGACAGCGGAAGCGTGAGACAGACAGTGGAGCCCGAGCTGTGCTGGTCAGGCGGTGCTGGACAGGCAGTGCTGGTCAGGCGGACGCGTTCGCGGTGACCGTGACCCGTCCCTTGCGGATCGTGGCCAGCCTCGGAGCGCGGCGCGCGATGGTGCTGTCGTGAGTGACCATGATGAAGGTCAGGCCGTGCTCTTTCCAGAGCCCCTCCAAGAGTTCCATGATCTCGTCGCGCATCGACTCGTCAAGGTTTCCCGTGGGTTCGTCCGCGAGCAGCACCTTCGGCTGCTTCACCAGGGCGCGTGCGATCGCGACGCGCTGCTGCTGGCCGCCGGACAGTTCGCCGGGCACGTGGCCCGCCCGCTCGCCGAGGCCCACCGACTCCAGTGCCTGCGCGGCACGCTCGCGGCGGGCGGCGCCCTTGATGCCGAGGGGTACGAGGGCGGTCTCCACGTTCTCCTGCGCCGTGAGCGTGGGGATGAGGTTGAAGCTCTGGAAGACGAACCCGATCTTCTCGGCCCGGACCCGGGTGAGGCGCGCCTCGGGGAGCGCGCCGAGGTCGGTGCCGTCGAGTTCGACGGTGCCCGCGGTCGGACGGTCGAGGCCGCCCAGCATCTGCAGCAGCGTCGACTTGCCGCCGCCGGTCGGCCCCTGGATGACGAGTCTGCCGCCGTCGGGGATGGCCAGGTCGACGCCGGCGAGGGCCTGGACGGTCTGCTTGCCGCGCTGGTAGCGCTTGGTGACTCCGGTGAGCTGGTACATGGTGTGACTCCTGCGACGAAGGCGAAGACGAAGACGGTTGCGGGAGGGGGACGAGAGCGCGTGGGGGGCGCGGCGGGACGGTTTTGCCGGTGCCCGGCCGGCGGCCGCGGGTGCGGCCGCCCGCGCCGGGCGGCGTACGTACGGGGCGGGCGCCGGGCCGGACGACGGC
>NZ_JAKGCV010000583.1 GCF_021556455.1 Streptomyces fuscigenes
CCATGTGCCGGCCGAACTGCGGCTCGGCGGAGGGCCTGCGGCCCCGCCTGCCGCGCCGGGCCAGTGCCTCGGCCTCGGCCCGGTCGTGGTCGAAGACCCCGTCCTGGCCGCGCCGGCGTGCGCCGCCCGTACGCGGCGCTCGCGCGGGCGCCCCGCGCCAGTCGTCGTCGGGCCGGTCGTCGTCGTACCCGTCGTAGTCGGCGTAGGCGTCCTCCGCCTCGGCCAGGAGCTCGGCCGCCTCCTCCTCGTTCGGCGCGAGGATGCGCAGCCGGACGGCGAGCAGGTGCAGCCGCTGCGGGATGGCGTTGACCGGCGTCGCGGTGACGACGAGCAGCCCGAAGACCGTCAGCAGCAGCAGGACGGGCACCGCCAGCGGGGAGCCCATGGCGAAGATCAGCGGCTCCGAGACCGCCCAGCCGATCAGCCCGCCCGCGTCCCGCATGGCCTGCGTGCCCGCGTCCCGGCCGGGCGCGCCGCACGCGATGTGCACGAGGCCGAGCACGCCCAGTACGAGCGCGGACAGCCCGATGACGATGCGCCCGTTGGCCTCCGGCTTCTGCGGATAAAGGATCAGCCGCACGGCGACCACGCCGAGCAGTATCGGCACGAGCAGGTCGAGCCGGCCGAAGGCACCGGTGATGAGCATGGTGACGAGGTCGCCGACGGGGCCCTGGAGGTTCGACCAGGTGCCCGCGGCGATGATCAGGGCGAGCGCGAGCAGCAGCAGCCCGAGGCCGTCCTTGCGATGGGCCGGGTCGAGGCCCTTGGCGCCGCGCCCTATGCCGCGCATCGCGCCGCCGATGCCGTGCGCCGCGCCGAGCCACACGGCCCGGGTCGCCCGGTAGACGCCGCCGGTGGGGGACGGTGCGGGCCTGGGCGCCGGCCTCGCGGCCTTCTTGGCGGGGGCCTTCCCGGCGGGCGCCTTCTTCGGGGGTGCCTTCCTGGCCGGCGTCTTCTTCGCGGGGGCGGGTTTCGGCGCGGCCTTCTTGACGGGTGGTGGCGCCGCCTTCCTCGCCGTACCGCTCGTACGGCCGGCGCGCGGCTTCGCGGTGCCCGCCGCCCCTTGAGAACCCTTGCCGGACGTACGTGAGGCCATGGTGGTGAGGTTACCGGTGCCCGGCGCCCGGGACACGTGTGACCGCCGCTTCACCCGTTCGTGTCGGAGCCGGGTGCGGCGGGGCTGACGGGCCGGGGCCCGGGGTGCGCGCGCTGAGGGGTCGTCAACACCCTTCGGGCGGGGCGCGGTCGGGGGCCGGGGACCACGGAGGCCGTTCCCGTCGCCACGGCGCCGCCGCCATGGCGCGGCCGAGCCGGGCGAACCGGGCCGGCCTCGGGCCGTGCGCGTGCCCGGGGTTCGGCACTCCCCGCTGCGCAAGGGGCGCCCCCGGGCACGGGTGGCCGCGGGGCCTCCGGGCCGTCAGAGCTGCGGCGGGAAGACCGGACCGGCTCCGGGAGTCCCGGGGCCCAGCGCGTCCAGTGCCCGCCGCAGGGCGGTGAGTTTGCGCTCCAGGTGCGCGGCCGTCGCCACCGCCGACGCGTCCGCCGCGTCGTCGTCCAGCTGCTTGGACAGCGCCTCCGCCTGCTCCTCAACTGCCGCGAGCCGCGCGGACAGTTCCGCCAGCAGCCCGGCCGGCTCCTTGGCCTCCCCGGCGCCCGCGAGCTGCAGCCTCAGCAGTTCGGCCTGCTCCTTGAGCTGGCAGTTCTTCATGTACAGCTCGACGAAGACGGAGACCTTCGCGCGCAGCACCCAGGGATCGAACGGCTTGGAGATGTAGTCGACCGCACCCGCCGCGTAACCGCGGAAGGTGTGGTGCGGGCCGTGATTGATGGCCGTGAGGAAGATGATCGGGATGTCCCGCGTGCGTTCGCGCCGCTTGATGTGCGCGGCCGTCTCGAACCCGTCCATCCCCGGCATCTGGACATCCAGCAGAATGACCGCGAAATCGTCCGTCAGAAGCGCCTTGAGCGCTTCCTCCCCTGACGATGCCCGCACCAGCGTCTGATCGAGCGCGGAGAGGATCGCCTCCAGCGCGAGCAGATTCTCCGGCCGGTCATCGACCAGGAGGATCTTGGCCTTCTGCACCATGGCCGCCCGCCCTCCTCGCCCCGGCGCCGGCTGACCCCCTGTCGGGGCGCCCGGACCGAGGCCGCGCTCCCCACCAGGCGGCGTCATCCGCGCGCCGTCCGTCCTTGTGCCGGTCATGGTAGCCGCACCCCGCCCGTCGCCACACCCTGTCACCGCGATGTCACGGCGCACGAACGGGTAACGCGGCAGGGCCCCGGATCGTTCCCGGCACCCCTGTCGTCCCCACAGTCCCACATCCCGCCCTTCGCGGCGGGGGCGCCCCCGGGGCCTCCCTGCCGCGAAGGGGAGGTCAGCCCTGCCGCATGTAGTCCGCCATCATCACGAGGAGCTGGTCGGAGTCGACCGGCTTGGTGACGTAGTCGGACGCGCCGGACTCGATCGCCTTCTCCCGGTCGCCCTTCATCGCCTTCGCGGTGAGCGCGATGATCGGCAGCCCCGCGAACTGCGGCATCCTGCGGATCGCGGTCGTCGTCTCGTACCCGTCCATCTCCGGCATCATGATGTCCATCAGGACGACCGTGACGTCGTCGTGCTGCTCCAGGACCTCGATGCCCTCGCGGCCGTTCTCCGCGTACAGCACGGTGAGGCCGTGGGCCTCCAGGACGCTCGTGAGCGCGAAGACGTTGCGCACGTCGTCATCCACGATCAGGACCTTCTCGGCGCTGAACGACACCGGGCGGGCCGGGGCGCCCGCGTCCGCGGCCTCCTCGGCCGCCGCGCTCCGCTCCTCGGCGGCGGGCGCGAGGGCCGGCACGTGCCCGGGGCGTCCCGGTGC
>NZ_JAKGCV010000584.1 GCF_021556455.1 Streptomyces fuscigenes
GGACAGGCCGTTCTTCGAGCCCTGGCCGTTGTCGTGGTCGTCGATGAAGTCGGCGCCGACGTACTGGAGCTTGTACTTGCCCGCGTCGACGTCCTTGTGGATCGTCGCGCCGAAGGCGTTCTCGGCCCGACCCGGCCCTGCCGCCGCCGGTGGTGTCCATGGACATCGCGCACGCGGCGCTCGGCGGCGGGAAGGCCGTCAACATCACGATCGACGACGGCCCCGATCCCGAGTGGACGCCCAAGGTGCTCCATGTCCTCGCGGCCAACGGCGTCAAGGCGACGTTCTGCATGATCGGCCCGCAGGCCGCCGCCCACCCGGACCTGGTGAAGGCCGTCGTGGCGGCGGGGCACCGGCTGTGCGACCACACCGTCCACCACGACGAGTCCATGGACCACGGCAGCCGGGCCTACCAGAAGCGGGAGATCCTCACCGCCGCGCACCAGATCGAGCAGGCGTCGGGCGGGGTGAAGCCCCAGTACTACCGGGCACCGGGGGGCGCCTTCACGCCGTACAGCAGGCAGATCGCGGCGGCTGCCGGGCTGCGCCCGCTGGGGTGGAACGTGGACGCCAAGGACTGGGAGCGGCCCGGCGCGGACGCGATCCGGGCGACGGTGAAGGACGAACTCCCGAACGGCCCGACGATCCTCTTCCACGACGGGGGCGGCGACCGGCACCAGACCGTCGAGGCGCTGGGTCAGTTGCTGCCGTGGCTGCGCGGGCGGGGCTACACGTTCAGCTTCCCGGTGCGCTGACCCCTGCACGCCCCGCCGTCCGGCGGCCGTGAGCCCCGCCCCGGCGCGCCCGGCCGCGGGGTGCGGCGGCCCGTCCACGCCGCCCCGCGCCGGCCCTCCGTCCCGTGTGCGGGGCGGACGGCGGGGCGCTGACCCGGCCGGCCGAACGTGGGGAAAACCACGGCGCGGCCCCGGGCCCGCGCCCGTACAGTGGCCGTCATGCAGGTGATCCAGTCGACGAAGCTCGCCAACGTCTGTTACGAGATCCGGGGCCCGGTGCTCGACGAGGCGATGCGCCTCGAGGCGGCCGGCCACCGCATCCTCAAGCTCAACACGGGCAACCCGGCGGCGTTCGGCTTCGAGTGCCCGCCGGAGATCCTGGAGGACATGCTCCGCAACCTGGCGACGGCGCACGGCTACGGCGACGCGAAGGGGCTGCTGTCGGCGCGGCGCGCGGTCATGCAGCACTACCAGACCAAGGGCATCCACCTGGGCGTCGAGGACATCTACCTCGGCAACGGGGTGTCCGAGCTGATCCAGATGTCGATGCAGGCCCTGCTGGACGACGGCGACGAGGTGCTCGTACCCGCCCCGGACTATCCGCTGTGGACGGCGTCGGTGTCCCTCGCCGGCGGCACCGCCGTGCACTACCGGTGCGACGAGCAGGCGGACTGGCAGCCCGACCTCACGGACATCGAACGGAAGATCACGGACCGCACCAAGGCGATCGTGATCATCAATCCGAACAACCCGACCGGCGCGGTCTACGGCACCGAGATGCTGACGGCGCTCACCGACATCGCCCGCCGGCACGGCCTGGTCGTCTGCTCGGACGAGATCTACGACCGAATCCTCTACGACGGCGCCACCCACACGCCCACGGCGGCCGTCGCGCCGGACCTGATGACGCTCACGTTCAACGGGCTGTCGAAGAACTACCGGGTGGCCGGCTTCCGCTCCGGCTGGCTCGCCGTCTGCGGCCCGAAGACCCACGCCTCGTCGTACATCGAGGGCCTCACGATCCTCGCGAACATGCGGCTGTGCGCCAACATGCCCTCGCAGTACGCGGTGGCGGCGGCGCTCGGCGGCCGCCAGACGATCGACGAGATGGTGCTGCCCGGCGGGCGCATCCTGGAGCAGCGCGACACGGCGTACGACCTGCTCACGCAGATCCCGGGCGTGAGCTGTGTGAAGCCGAAGGGCGCGCTGTACCTCTTCCCCCGGCTCGACCCGGCGGTCTACAAGATCAAGGACGACCGGCAGATGGTCCTCGACCTGCTGCGGTCCGAGAAGATCATGGTGGTGCACGGCACGGGCTTCAACTGGCCCGAGCCGGACCACTTCCGGATCGTGACGCTGCCGACGGCCAGTGACCTGGCGGACGCGGTGACCAGGATCGGCCGGTTCCTCGACGGCTACGCCCAGCACTGAGCCGTCCACGTCCCCCGTGCAGCACAGAGCCGTCCACGTCCCCCGTGCAGCACGGAGCCGCCCCCGTCCCCCGCGCGGCACCGAGCCGTCCACGTCGCGGCGGGCGCGCGTGCCCGGCCGCGGGCGGCCGGCGGGCGCCCCGCACCGGCGAGGTCATCAGGTCCCGACCGGCGGGATCTCCGGCGACGCGCTGCGACGGCGCGACCACGGCACGTACCGGGAGCACCCTTCCGTCGATTTCCCTCAACTTTAGACTGATTCCAATGTAGGATGGTTTCCTGACCACGCCAGGAGGCCATGCCATGTACGAGCAGATCCGCTCCAAGTCGGTCCACTCGACGGCCGGCCCGCGCCCCGACGTCCCCCGCCGCAGCCGCGAGGAGGAGCTGGACCTCCAGCTCGCCGGCTATCTGACGGCCCTGCTCACGGTCACCGACGAGCTCGGGCTCGACGAGGCCGCCGAGCGCGTGCTGCGCGAGGTGGTCCGGCTGCGCGGAACCGCCCCCGTGCGCGCCGCCGCGCTGGACGACACGGACGGGCGGCGCGACCTGCACCGGCGCGCGGCCGCGGCGGCGGCGCGCGCCCTGGTCGTGGCGGAGGCGCGCGCGGACGCGGCGGCGACCGGCCTCCTGGCCGAGCGCCTGGCGGAGCACACCGCCGCGCTGCACCGCGGACAGCAGCTCACTCCCGCGCAC
>NZ_JAKGCV010000585.1 GCF_021556455.1 Streptomyces fuscigenes
GAGGAAACCGATCCCGTACATCCGGAACGCGGCGGTGATGCCCCGGCCCGTCGTGCTGCCGCGCCGGCCCGGCAGCGCCGCCGTCGGCCAGCTCGCGAACGCCGCCGTCGCCACGTACCAGGACACGAGGCCCGACACCGCGGCGAACCAGCCGCCGACCTGCGCCAGCCCGTCCGCGCCGGCGAACACGGCGACGGCGAGCAGCACGAGGCCCACGCAGAGCAGCACGTAGACGCTCTGGACCAGCGGACCCGAGGCCGAGGCGCCGAACGTCAGCGAGAGCGCCAGCAGCGCCCACAGGACGAAGAACAGGCCCGCCGCGTGGGCGGTGGTGTGGCCCCCGAACCCCGTCCCCCAGGTGAACCAGAACGCTCCGAGGGCGGCGAAGGCCGTCCCCGTGAACGTGGCGCCCTGCCGGAACTCCAGCAGGCCGGCGATGAACAGGGCCACACCTCCCACATAGAGCGCGAGCGTGACGGCATCGGCCGCCGTCACCCCGTCGACGACCCCGGTGAGTCCGAGGCCGAAGGCGAGCAGGGTGAGACCGAGGGCGAGATGGCCGAGAACGGAAGTGGCTGACGGCGGACTTCCCGCGGCGACGTCGTTGTCCACGGCGGGCTCCCTTCACTGAGCGCGACGGTGCTGGCGTTCCAACGACCGTTATGTACCCTTCACAAGGGCGCAATGCACATCCGGACGTGAGCTAATTCACTTCCTCGGTAGCGATGTTGACGGAGCGTCATTCCGTGGAGGCTCGTGTGACGCAAGGGATGCCAGAGGTACGAGAGGGTGAACGATCCGGCGTCGGCAGCCCTCGGGCGCGACCGGAAACCGCCGGTTCGGGCGATGTCGCCCGACCTTTCGCGCGAGGCCGGAGCGGGCGTCTCGACGGGGGGCGGCCCCGGACAGGGATGAGACCCTGCGGGACGGAAGCAGGCATGTGTCAGGCATGTGTCCACGCCGGAAGGGGAGACGGGCCGCCACGCTCGGTCGGGCAGGAGACCAACCGGCCCTGCGGTCAACGGCGCTGCGGGCAGCGGCGCCGGGCTCGGGCCGCACGCGACGCGGGCCCCGGGGCCCAGGACCCAGGACCCAGGGCCCAGGGCCCAGGGCCCAGGGCCCACCCGGAGCGTGCACGCGTCAGCATGTACTCCGTGCGCGCGCGACGCGGGCCCGAGGGTCCGCCGCCCGGGACCCGGCCCTCTCCCCCGCGAGTGTCCCGCCCCTGCCGGGCCGCCGCCCGGCGAGAGCGCGCGCGGCGGCGGTATCCCGCGTTGCGGCCGACGGGGCGGGTGACACCCGGGCCGCGAGCGTCACGGCATCACGGCGCCAGGGCTTACGGCGTCGGGGCGTCGCGGAGCCGCCTCGTCACGGGACGACGACCACCGGGCGCCTGGCCCGGCGCGCCAGCCGGCCCGCGACGGAGCCGAAGATGCGCCCGACGAGCCCGTGGGTCGAGCCCACGACGATGGCGTCGGCCGAGTACTCCTGGCCGACCTCTTCGAGTTCGTGGCAGATGTCGCCGCCGCGCTCGACGAGGATCCACGGCACCTCGGCCAGGTGCTCCGCGCAGGCGAGTTCGAGGCCGAGCACTTCCGTGCGGTGGTCGGGGACGTCGACGAAGACGGGGGGCTCGCACCCCGCCCAGACCGTCGTCGGGAGCCGATTGGCGACATGAACGATGATCAGACCGGAAGTGAGCCGGCTGGCCATGCCGATGGCGTAGGCGAGCGCGCGTTCGCTCGATGTGGAGCCGTCGAATCCGACCACTACTCCGTGCCGGAAGGCTGGGTCGCACGACGTGCTCGGCTGTTCCTCCGCCAGCAGTTCCGCCAGGGGGTCGGCTACCTGCTTGCGGTCAGCGGGTTCAGGGATTTCGTGACCGGCCATGGGTGTCTCGGCGAAGGAGATCCTCTTGGGAAAGGAACGACGATGGCAACGAGCGGTGAACGGTGAGCTGTGGACGACCGACTTCGCCACGAGGCCGACGAAGCGGACGCCGACGAACGCGGCATGGGGGACGGTGAGCCGTGTCCGGGAATCATCTTCCCCAGGCCCTTACCCCCAGGGTACGGCGCCACTCCTCTCATGCCCAGGCTTTGTTGTCCCGCACGCGGTGCCCCGCACGCGGCGTTTCAGGGAGCATGCACGAGCACGCGGCGTAGCGCAATGCCCGATGGCACGTACATCAGACGGGCGGGTCCCGCCGGTGAGGGCGCCCCGGAGCGGTCCGGGCGGACGCGCGCGCCCGCGAGCGCGCGCCGCGGGGCGCGTCCCGCTCACGTACGCCCGGCGGCCGGGGAGGCCGGGTGCCCGGGCCGCCGGGTCCGCCGCGGCGGACCGCCCCGCACACGGCAGTCGTACGTACGGGACGCCGCGCGGCCCCGCGACGAGGTCTGCGCCGTTCGCCCGAGAGCAGCACAGACAGTGACCGTACGCGATCATCACTCGTTGGCCACCGGTCAGGCCGCCGTCCGGAGGGAGCCCTCGTGTCCACGCCCACGACCTCGCAGGTCAGCGCAGCGCCGGAGGCCCGGGACGCGGCCCGGGGGCACGCCTGCCGGACTTCCGGGCCCGGTGGCACCGCGGCCCTCGTCGACACCGCGGCCCCCGTCGGCACCGCCGCCCCCTGCCCCACGGAGCACACCGGCCCCATGGAGCACACCGGCCACGCCTGCGTCCCCGGAGGCACCAGCCCCACCACCCTCACCAGCCCCACCACCCTCACCGCCCTCACCCCGCGCACCGGCACCGGCACCGGCACCGGCACCGGCACCGGCACCGGCGAGGCCCTCGCTCACGCGGACCCCGCCGGCCAGGGCCCCCGCGACGGCTCCGGGCGCCGCGTCCG
>NZ_JAKGCV010000586.1 GCF_021556455.1 Streptomyces fuscigenes
GCCGCCGCGGCCCGGGCCCGCCGGTCACCGGACGGCGCCGCGGGCCCCGAGGAGGTGCAGCCCGCCAGCAGGGCGGCGGCCGTGGCGGCTCCCGCGCCCCCCAGCGCCCGTCTGCGTGTCGTGCCCGTTCGCCCGTCTGCCTTCACGGCTACCTCCACGGCCATGCCGAGGCGCTGCCGCGGCCGGCCTCCGGGCAGAGCTTGGATGATCTTCGCAGGCGAGCGTACCCGCGGTACGGGGCCTGTGGGCGGCAACACCCTCGCGGACCGGATACCCTTTGGGACGGACAGGTCCGGCACGGTTTCCCGCCGAGGACGCCGGAAGAGGTACGACAACAGCACACGCGGCCGAGGAGTCACCCGGATGAGCACCACTCAGAGCGACAGGCTGCGGGGTCTGCTGGAACCGCTCGTCGGCGCGGAGGGCCTCGACCTGGAGGACGTCGAACTCTCCAAGGCCGGCCGCTACCGCGTGCTGCGCGTCGTCGTCGACTCGGACGAGGGCGTGGACCTGGACACCGTCGCCGAGCTGACGCGTGCGATCTCCGCCCGGCTCGACGAGGCCGACCCGCTGGGCGACGAGCAGTACCAGCTCGAAGTGACCTCCCCGGGCGCCGAGCGGCCGCTGAACGAGCAGCGCCACTACGTGCGCGCCGTCGGCCGGCTCGCCAGGATCAAACTCCACGAGGGCGGCGAGCTGGTGGCGCGCATCCTCTCCGTGGACGACACCGGACTCGACGTCGAGGTGCCGGGCGTGAAGGGCCGCAGGGCCACCGCGCGCCGCCTCGAGTTCTCGCAGGTCGCGAAGGCCCGCGTGGAGGTCGAGTTCAACCGCAAGGACAAGAGCACAGAGGAGGCGTAGCCGTGGACATCGATGTGAAGCTCCTGAAGGGCTTGGCGCACGAGAAGGAGATTCCCTTCGATCTGCTGGTCGAGGCGATCGAATCGGCCCTCCTCATCGCGTACCACCGCACCGAGGGCAGCCGCCGGCACGCCCGCGCGGAGCTGAGCCGCGACACCGGCCACGTGACGGTGTGGGCGACGGAGGACCCGGCCGAACTGGAGGAGGGCCAGGAGCCCGAGGAGTTCGACGACACCCCGTCGAACTTCGGCCGGATCGCCGCGACCACCGCGCGCCAGGTCATCCAGCAGCGCCTGAAGGACGCGGAGAACGACGTCACCTTCGGCGAGTACGCGCGCCGCGAGGGCGACGTCGTCGCGGGCCAGGTCCAGCAGGGCAAGGACCCGAAGAACGTCCTCGTCCGGCTCGACGACAAACTGGAGGCCATCCTGCCCGTGCAGGAGCAGGTCCCCGACGAGGAGTACACGCACGGCCTGCGGCTGCGCACGTACGTGGTGAGGGTGGCGAAGGGCGTGCGCGGCCCGTCCGTGACGCTGTCGCGCACCCACCCGAACCTGGTCAAGAAGCTGTTCGCGCTGGAGGTGCCGGAGATCGCCGACGGTTCCGTCGAGATCACCGCCATCGCCCGCGAGGCCGGCCACCGCTCCAAGATCGCCGTGCGCTCGATGCGCTCCGGGCTCAACGCCAAGGGCGCCTGCATCGGCCCGATGGGCACGCGCGTGCGGAACGTGATGGCCGAGCTGCACGGCGAGAAGATCGACATCGTGGACTGGTCGGAGGACCCGGGCGAGATGGTCGCCAACGCCCTCTCACCCGCACGGGTGAGCAAGGTGGAGATCGTCGACCTCGCGGCCCGCAGCGCCCGGGTGACCGTGCCGGACTACCAGCTGTCGCTGGCGATCGGCAAGGAGGGCCAGAACGCCCGCCTCGCCGCGCGCCTCACCGGCTGGCGCATCGACATCCGGCCGGACACCGAGCAGGGAGAGGGCCCGCGGGGCGAGTCCCGGGCGGCCGGAGACTCGGCCCGGGAGGCCTCCGCGCCCCGGAGCGCTGACCGGGACTGACGTCTTTCGGCCGACCGTGACCGGCGGCCGTCCGGAATCTTGCCCCATAGGGATGAGATCGATGTGGGGAGGTAGACTTGACCGCGTCTGGCCGGACGTCCGCCCGATCCTGCCCTGAGCGAACCTGCGTGGGGTGCCGGGGGCGAGCGGCCAAGAACGATCTGCTGCGCATCGTGGTGAGCGAGGGACATTGCGTCCCCGATCGAAGCGGTACGCTGCCCGGCCGGGGTGCTTACGTGCACCCCGTCGTGGACTGCCTTGAACTGGCGGTCCGCCGCCGGGCCTTTCCGCGGGCCCTCAGGGTCCAGGGACCGCTCGACACCGCACGCCTGCGTGGGGCCGTCGACGCGATCGGGGCCCGGGCGGGACGGCAGGAATGAAGAAGTACGGCACGGAACCCCGTGCGGTCAGGTACCTCGCGAGTTGGAAGTAGGTCGAGATTGCGATGAGCACTCGATGAGTACGCGATGAGTACGCCCATGAAGTAGCGACGGTCCGGCGGTAACCCGGACCTAAAAGGAGCGAAGTGGCTAAGGTCCGGGTATACGAACTCGCCAAGGAGTTCGGTGTGGAGAGCAAGGTCGTCATGGCCAAGCTCCAAGAACTCGGTGAATTCGTCCGTTCGGCGTCGTCGACGATCGAGGCGCCCGTTGTACGCAAGCTGACCGACGCGCTGCAGGGCCCGTCCGGCAATGGCAACGGCAAGTCCGCCGCCAAGCCCGGTGCGCCCCGCAAGGCCGCGCCTGCCAGGCCCGCAGCGCCGTCCCCGGCGCAGGGTGCGGGCACCTCTCCCGGCGCCAAGCCGGCGGGAGAACGTCCCGCTGCCCCGAAGCCCGGCGCCCCGGCCCCCAAGCCGGCCGCAGCCCAGGCTCCGGAGCCCAGCACCCCCGCGGCTTCCGCGCCCGCCCCCACGGGGC
>NZ_JAKGCV010000587.1 GCF_021556455.1 Streptomyces fuscigenes
GGGCGGTCCACGGCGATCTGGCGGTCGAAGCGGGCCGGGCGCAGGAGCGCCGGGCGGTGCCGTCGTGCCGGATGGCGCCGCGCGTGGCCGGCCGCCGGGTGCGACCGGCGGCCGGCGCGCGCACTCAGGGGTAGGAAACCACCGTCGACGGCACGGTGCTCGTGCCCGAGGTGGCGCCGCCCGTGCTGTTGATCACGTGCTTGTACTGGCCCATCCCGCCGAGCGAGACCACCAGCACGTCGTGGAACTTGACGCCCGACTTCTGCGGCGCCTCGAAGCCGTGGTCCACCTGGATGGAGGGG
The DNA here is from genome assembly GCF_021556455.1 of Streptomyces fuscigenes. Classification (GTDB taxonomy): domain Bacteria; phylum Actinomycetota; class Actinomycetes; order Streptomycetales; family Streptomycetaceae; genus Streptomyces; species Streptomyces fuscigenes. Next base: position 303 of record NZ_JAKGCV010000587.1, read on the forward strand.
GCCGCGGTGAAGTTGCAGTAGCTGCCGACGCCCCACGCCTCGTGGGTGTTGACGCCGTCGTCGACCTTGTAGGCCGCGTAGCCGGCCGTGGAACCGTTCTGGATCGCGGCCTGGTTGGGGGCGTCGTAGGCCAGCTCGTTCTGGAAGAAGATGGTCCGGCCGCCCTGGCCACTCCACTCCACGCAGTACTTGTTGAAGTGCTCCACGAACAGGCCGGTGGCCAGCACGTTGGCGCCGTTCACGCGCAGGCCGTAGTCGGCCCTGTTGGTCTCCCAGCCGACGCCCGCGCCGTGGTCGGCCCGCCAGATCCAGGTGTGGTCGATGATCGTGTCGGCGCTGTTGACCTCCATGCTGGTGGTCGCCTTGCCGGCGCCGGCGCCACCGATCCGGACGAACACGTCCTGCACCGTGGTCGGGTTGGAGGCGTGGCGCGTGGACGCGCCCGCCGGGCCGACACGCAGCAGGTACGCCGAGTTGGTGGTCCCGGCGTCGAGCAGCAGGCCCGCGAGCCGGATGCCGTCCACGTCGGCGGTCTGCACCGCGGTCACCCCGTTGTCCGGGATGATCGTCGGGTAGCCGATGCCGAGCACGACGGTGTTCGCCCGGGTGATGTTGATCGTCTGGTCGACGTGGTAAATGCCCGGCGTGAACAGCAGGTTGAGCCCCTGCGAGAGGGCCTGGTTGATGGTGGCCGCGGTCGCGCCGGATTTCACCACGTAGAACTGCGAGAGCGGGATGGACGTGCCCGGCGTGGACCCGTTGGCCCAGGACACGCCGCGCGCGTTCGTGCGGAGGGAGGGCACGAACACCGCGTAGTCGCTGCCGTTGAGGTACAGGTACGGCTTCTCGCGGGAGACGGGGGTGGTGTCGAGCGTCGTGTAGACGGGGTTCGGGAAGCTCTGGCCGGGCGCGCCGACCACACCCGAGAACACCATGTTCCACACGCCGTTGCCCCAGCCGCCGATCTGGCTGTCGCGCGTGTACCACTGCTGCTGCGAGTAGGGCGAGATCGTGCCGTCGACCTTGCTGTCGGCGATGTAGCCGCCGCTCGCCCAGCCGTAGCCGTTGGGCGCCAGGTTGAGGCCGCCCTTGATGTGCATGCGCCGGAACGGCGCGGCCTGCGCGACCGCCCACCGGTCCGTCCCGCTGACCGGCGTCAGCGCCATGTTCTCGACCGAACGCCAGAAGTTCTGGGTGGCGTTGCCGTTGAACCAGCCGGCGTCGACGGTCACGTCACCGTTGATCTGCACGTCGTCCGGGTTGCGCCCGAGGCCGGCGATCGAGGTGTAGAAGCCGATCTGCGCGTTGAGGCCGTTGTACGTGCCGGGCTTGAACAGCAGCGCGTACCGGCCGGTGCCGAACTGCGCCGATTCCTGCTGGTGGAAGATGTTGTCCAGGGTTCCCTGGATGTTGGCGGTCGACGGATCGAAGACGATGACGTTGGGGCCGAGGTCGCCGCCGCCCGAGACGGCGGCCGCTCTTTCCGGCCGGGCCGAGGCGCGGGTGGCCGCGCCCGCCGTCGCGGCGGGCAGGAACGCGGAGCCGAGCACGGCGCCGGCGGCCGCCGCCGTGAAGGCCCGGCGGCTCAGTCGGGGGGACCCGTTCTCGTGGGAGGGGTCCTGCGAGGGGTGCGGCATGGGGGGATGGACCTCCTGGACTCAGGGGGCAGGGGAGGGGGCACCCGGGGAGCCGAGAGAGCGCTCTCTGGGTAGGCAAGATGGTTCTCCCGTGTTCCGTACGCGTCAAGACTTGTGCACGAACGAGCCTGTCCGGGGAGCCGGATCGTCAACAAGTGACGCTCGGGTATGGGTGGTTGGCCCCGCCTCGGGCTCCTTGCGCGGTATGCCCGTTCGGTTTGTGACGGCAGGTTCTGCCGCCCCGCGGTGATTGACACGCCTCAGGGCGGGAACTCCCATGACCGGAGCCCATGACCGGCCGCTGAGGCAAGCGGAGAGGAGTGGTCCGGATGCGCGCGAGCGGGCAAGCCCGCCGGGGCGCCGCACGTGTCACCTACACCCTGCCGAGCTCGGACACGTCTCCGGGCTGGGCGCGCTACCTGACCGACGCCTACCTCAGCCACGACCGCACGGGCGACGTGGGCCGCGAGCAGATCGAGGACGCGCGGATCGTCGTCTCGGAACTCGTCACCAACGCCACCCGGCACGGCAGCGGAAACTGCCTGCTGCGGCTCACCGTGCGCCAGGGCTGCGTGACCGTCGAGGTCCACGACGACAGCCCGGCCCCGCCCGTGCTCAGGGAACTGCGGGTGGACAGCCCGCTGCTCGCCCCGGAGTCGCCCGAGGCGGTCCCGGAGAGCGGCAGGGGCATCGCCATGGTGCGCGGGCTCTCACGCCACTTCTCCGTGTGCAGGTCCCCGGAGGACGGCAAGACCGTGCAGGCGGTCCTGAGGGACTGACGACGACGCTGAACCTCCACCCGGCCGACGGGGTGCGCCCCTTCGAGGACGCGTACCCCGAGATGGCCCGCAGCGTCGGTGTCGACCCGGCCTCGAAGGAGCCCATCGCCTTCGACCCC
>NZ_JAKGCV010000588.1 GCF_021556455.1 Streptomyces fuscigenes
CCCCCTACGGAGCCGCCGTCCCGGACCCGTACGGTCCGGGTGCCGCCGTGCCCGGACCGCCGTACCCGCTGCCCGCGGGGGAGCAGGACGGCCGGTACGCGGGCGGCGCGTGGCAGCGCCACGACCCGTGGGACGCGCCGGCCGCCGAGGACGAGGACTTCGGCGCCCGCCGGCCCCGGCGCCGGCCCGGCCTCCCGGCGGCGCTGGTGTGCGCACTGGTCGCGGGCGTCCTCGGCGGCGCCGTCGGCGCGTACCTGGACCACCGGGAGACCGCCGCCGCGGTCGTACTGCCCCAGGAGGCGCGCCACGCGAGCGGACGCGCGCCGGGCAGCGTCGCGGCCATCGCGGCGAGCACCCTGCCCGGAGTCGTCACCCTGCACGTCCGGGGCGCCGACGAGTCCGGCACCGGCACGGGCTTCGTCCTCGACGGGTCGGGCCACATCCTGACGAACAACCACGTCGTGGCGCTCGCGGGCAGCGGCGGGGAGATATCCGTCACGTTCAGCGACGGCAGGACGGCCGACGCGCGGCTCGTCGGCAAGGACGGCGGCTACGACCTCGCCGTCGTCCAGGTCAAGGGCGCCACCGGGCTGAAGCCGCTGCCGCTCGGCAACTCCGACAACGTCCGCGTCGGCGACCCGGTGGTGGCCATAGGGGCGCCCTTCGACCTGTCCAACACGGTGACCTCGGGCATCATCAGCGCGAAGGACCGCCCCATCACCTCGGGCGGCGAGAGCGGCGCCGACGTCAGCTACGTGGACGCCCTCCAGACCGACGCGCCGATCAACCCGGGCAACTCCGGCGGCCCCCTCGTCGACGCCGGCGGCCGGGTCGTCGGCATCAACAGCGCGATACGCGCCGCCGACAGCGGCAAGAGCGCCGACGGCGGCCAGGCGGGCTCCATCGGCCTCGGCTTCGCGATCCCGGTCAACCAGGCCAAGCGTGTCGCCGAGGAGCTCATCGCCACCGGGAAGGCCACCCACCCCGTGATAGGCGTCACGCTGGACACCGCGTACACCGGCGACGGCGCCCGGGTCGGCACGAAGGCCGCGGACGGCGGCCCCGCCGTCGAGGCGGACGGCCCGGCCGCCAGGGCCGGGATCAGGGCGGGCGACGTCATCACCGCCGTGGACGGCGAGGCGGTGCACAGCGGCGAGGAGCTGATCGTGAAGATCCGCGCGCACCGGCCGGGCGACCGGCTGAAACTCACCGTTCGCCGGGGCGGCACCGCCCGGACGCTCGCGCTGACCCTCGGAACGGCGGAGGGGATGTGAAGTGCCGGGGAGGTACCGCGGGGAGCGGGGGTGCGGGTACCGTGTAACGGCCCGGACCTCGACCCCAGCGCGGACCAGGACGGACTGCGGACCGTCCCCACGGCACGGAGAGCACAAGGAGCTGCTAGGTGTTCAACGACATCGGTCCACTGGAGATCCTCGCCCTCGTGCTCCTCGCCGTGATCGTTTTCGGCCCCGAGAAGCTGCCGAAGGTCATCCAGGACACCGCGCGCTTCATCCGCAAGGTCCGGGAGTTCTCCGACAACGCGAAGCAGGACATCCGCAACGAGCTCGGACCCGAGTTCAAGGACTTCGACTTCGAGGACCTCAACCCGAAGACGTTCGTGCGCAAGCAGCTCCTGGAGAACGACGACTTCAAGGAGATCCGCAGCAGCCTCGACCTGCGCAAGGAGATCTCCGACGTCGCCGAGCTGAAGAAGGACTTCGGCGAGGTCGAGCTGAAGAAGGAGATGGCGGAGGTCGCGGACGCCGTCCACGGGCGCGACACGGCCGCGGCCCCGATCGCCTCGGCGAACGGTTCCGGGGCGGTCTCCACCACGCCCGACCTGCTCAAAAAGAAGCCGGAGTCCGGCGGCGACGACCACCCGCCGTTCGACGCGGACGCCACCTGAGGGCCACCTGTCCCGTCCCGCGGTGACGGGGTGGCTATCCTCCATCTGTCCGGCAGGTGATCCCCCGGACCCTGGGCAGATCGAGGAGGCGGGCCGGACCGATGGAGACGACCAGTCAGGCGACCGACGAGGTTTCCGACAAGGACGAGGTTTCCGAGAAGGCCGAGAAGCCCGTGAGAGGCGACGCGGCGGCACAGTCGAAGGCCGTCGACGGCTATCTGAAGGCGACGTTCCCCTGGTACGGACTGGACGCGGCCTACACCGGCCCGCGCACCCTGATGCAGGCCGTGGCCGCCGCCGACGGGACCGTGCAGCACGGCGCGGTGCGCCACGGCTCGGAGCCCGCCGTCCGGCCGGAGTCCCCGGCCCCGGCCGCCGCGGCGGACGAGGGCGAGGAGGGCGACGACCGGCAGCGCTTCGCCGTCGTCATCACGGTCGCGGCGAGCCCCGCGCGGCGCAGCGGTGACGGCACGGGCCAGCTCGACGCCACGACGGCGTCCTCGGCGGCCTGGCTGGCCGGCTCGGGCCTCCTGGCGTGCACCTGGCCCGGCCAGCTGGACCACACGCTGCGCGACGACTGGCTGAACCAGCAGACGGAGACGGCCTTCGAGCTCGCGGACGACCTCGACAGCCCCGAGTGGTCCACGCTGTCCCTGCCGGTGGACGGCGTGCCGACGCCCTTCCGCTACCGCGAGTCGGAGTACGGCTGGGTGCTGGCCGGCTCCACCGACAGCGTGCACCTGGGGGCGTACGGGCGCGGCATGAGCGCCTACGGCCTCGGCTTCGCCCGCATCGAGGACCTGCGGACGTACGAGGGCTGACCGGCCACGACGGGGGCGCGCCCGGCCGGACCGGCGGGGCGCGCCCCTCGGCGTGCGGGACCCCGGCGCGGCGACGGGCCGCGG
>NZ_JAKGCV010000589.1 GCF_021556455.1 Streptomyces fuscigenes
GGACCCGTTGACGGTGGCCTTCACGAGGCCTCCGCCGGACTGGCCCTCGACCTCGGTCGCAGCCAGCTCCTCCTGCGCCTGCGCGAGGTCCTGCTGCATCTTCTGGGCCTGCTGGAGCAGCTCCTGCCCTCGACGGCTACTTCAGGACGCCGTTCCCGCTCGGGCGCCCACGCCCAGCAGCGCGACCGCCACGACCACCCGCCAGGCCGGCGCCGGGGCGCCCGGCAGCCCCAGGGCGACGAACGCGGGGAGCGAGCCGAACCCGACCGCGTAGGGCACCGGCGAGAGCACGGTCGCCTTCAGCCCCAGGTTGTACGCCCAGGCCGCCGCCACCCCCGCGAGGTGCACCGCGCCCGCCAGCGGCCCGAACAGCAGGGACAGGGGCACGCAGAGCGCGAACGCGAGGAGCGCCGCGGCGAGGACCCCGGAGGCGGGCACGGCACCGCGCGCGACGGGTTTGTCGCGCCGCCCCGCCGCCACGTCGCGCGCCGCGTCCACCGCGTCGTTGCTCCAGCCGATCGACAACTGCCCCGCGAACACGGCGGCGGTGGCGAACAGAGTGCCCCGCGCGCCCTGCCCCGACGCGACGGCGAGCCCCGCGACCAGCACCGTCACGGCGGCCGTCGGGCCCGGGTGGCAGGCGCCGAGCAGCGAGAGGGCCCCGGAGGCGGGCCGTTGGGGAGCGGCGGGCGCGGACCGTGCCGCACGTTCGACGGCGTCCATCCGCCCATCGTAGGCACGTCCCCGCCGCCACGAGCCGCACGCGGGGCCGCACGGCCCCCGCGCCCGGCGCCGCATGCGAAGCCGCCCCGGGGGGAAGAGGGGACGTGGTGCTTCCACCGGGGCCGAACCGGCGAACCGGCGTGAGACCGGACGCAGCACGGGCAGTGATGTTCCGTTACCCAGCTGATCGGACTCCAGATGACACGCATCGCAGCCGTGCACGGCGTGCTCGCCCCGCACCGGTACCCGCAGCGCGAGATCACCGACATGGTGGCGCGCACGTGCCTGCCCGAGGGCGCCGACCGCCGCCTGCTGGACCGGCTGCACGCCGGTGCCCGCGTCGCGGGCCGCGCGATGTCGCTGCCGCTCGAGCGGTACGCGGGCCTCGGCGACTTCGGCCGCGCCAACGACGTGTTCATCGAGACGGCCGTGCCGCTCGGCGCCGAGGCGGTGTCCGGCGCGCTGGACGCGGCCGGGCTGTCGCCGCGCGACGTCGACCTGCTGATGTTCACCTCCGTCACCGGCATCGGCGCCCCGTCCGTCGACGCGCGGCTCGTCCCCCGCCTCGGGCTGCGGCCCGACGTCAAGCGCATCCCGATCTTCGGGCTCGGCTGCGTGGCGGGTGCGGCGGGCCTCGCCCGGCTCCACGACCACCTGCTGGGACGGCCCGACGACGTCGCCGTGCTGCTGTCCGTCGAACTGTGCAGCCTCACCTTCCAGCCGGACGACGCGTCGGCCGCGAACCTCGTCGCGACGGGCCTGTTCGGGGACGGCGCAGGCGCCCTCGTCGCCTGCGGGGCGAACCGGGAGGCCCACCGGGGGGCGGGCCGGGGACCGGTCGTCGTCGACTCGCGCAGCCGCATGTACCCCGGCACCGAGGACGTGATGGGGTGGAACGTGACCGGCTCGGGCCTTCGGGTGGTGCTGGACGCGAGCGTGCCCGACCTCGTGCGCAAGAACCTGGCCGAGGACGTCGACGACTTCCTCGCCGGACACGGACTCGCCCGCGAGGACATCACGGCCTGGGTGTGCCACCCCGGCGGCCCGAAGGTCCTGCAGGCGGTCGAGGAGGCGCTCGACCTGCCCGCGGACGCCCTGGAGATGACGTGGCGTTCCCTCGAGGCGGTCGGTAACCTCTCGTCCTCCTCCGTGCTGCACGTCCTGCGTGACACCCTGGCCGAACGGCCGCCGCAGCCCGGCACCGCGGGCCTGATGCTCGCCATGGGACCGGGCTTCTGCGCCGAACTCGTCCTGCTGCGCTGGTGAGAGGCCGGGAGCACGGGGCCCGGAGGACCGAGAGGAGGGGGAAGGCGACGTGATCTGGTACACCGCGCTGGTCCTGGCCGTGGGGGCGGAGCGCCTGGCCGAACTGGTGGTGGCCCGCCGCAACATGCGCTGGAGCCTCGCGCGCGGCGCCGTCGAGCACGGCCGGGGCCACTACCCGCCGATGGTCGTGCTGCACACCGGGCTGCTGCTCGGCTGCCTCGCCGAGGCCTGGTGGGGCCACCGGCCCTTCCTGCCCGCCCTCGGATGGCCGATGCTCGCCCTGGCCGTGCTCGCGCAGGGCCTGCGCTGGTGGTGCATCACCGCCCTCGGGCCGCGCTGGAACACCCGCGTCCTCGTCGTCCCCGGCCTCCCCCTGGTCGCGGCCGGTCCCTACCGGCTGCGCCGGCTGCGGCACCCCAACTACGCGGCCGTCGTCGCCGAGGGCGTCGCCCTGCCGCTCGTCCACACCGCCTGGGTGACCGCGCTGGCGTTCACCCTCCTCAACATGTGGCTGCTGGCGGTGCGGATACGGTGCGAGAACGCCGCACTGGACACGGCGGGCGCGCCCGCGTGATCGACGTCCTGGTGGCCGGCGGCGGTCCGGCCGGGCTCGCCGCCGCGCTGCACGCCACGGCCGCGGGCTTCGAGACGGTGGTCCTCGAACCCCGGGTGGGAGCCGTCGACAAGGCCTGCGGAGAGGGCCTGATGCCGAGCGGCCTCGCGGCGCTGGCCGCCCTCGGCGTCGCGCCGCCGCCCGGCCGGCCGCTGCGCGGCATCCGGTACGTGCGCAGGCACC
>NZ_JAKGCV010000058.1 GCF_021556455.1 Streptomyces fuscigenes
GCCCGGCCCGCCCGCGCCGTCGGCCCGTCCCGGAGCGTGCGAACCCGCCTCCGTCCCCGTCCTCGGCCGCGCCGCGGCCCCCGCCAGGAGGCTGCGGGCCGCGGGCACGACCTGCGCCAGCAGATGGTCCGCGTCGATGCCCCGGGGGCCGGTGCGCACCGGCTCGGACGTACGTACGACGCCGACGGTCACCACGTCCCGGGCGCCCGTCGTCGCGCCGAGCGCGATCCTGAGCCCCGAGCCGCCGGAGTCGACCCCGAGCACCAGGCTCACGGCAGCCGCCAGTCCACCGGCTCCGCGCCCTGGCGGGCCAGCAGGTCGTTGGCGCGACTGAAGGGGCGCGAGCCGAAGAAGCCGCGGTCGGCCGACATCGGCGACGGGTGGGCGGACTCGATCGCCGGGTAGTCGCCGAGCAGCGGGCGCAGATTGCGCGCGTCGCGGCCCCACAGGATGGACACCAGGGGCGTCCCGCGCGCCGCGAGGGCGCGGATCGCCTGCTCGGTGACCTCCTCCCAGCCCTTGCCGCGGTGCGCCGCGGGCTTGCGGGGGGCGGTCGTCAGGGCCCTGTTCAGCAGCAGCACGCCCTGCCGGGTCCACGGCGTGAGGTCGCCGTTCGAAGGACGGGGCAGGCCCAGGTCGCCGTGCAGCTCGCGGAAGATGTTCTCGAGGCTGCCGGGCAGCGGGCGCACGTCCGGCGCGACGGAGAAGCTCAGTCCGACCGCGTGTGCGGGAGTTCCGAGATGCCGGCATCGCGGGCGAGAGGGTGACCCGGTGTGACGACGGCGAGTGAGTGGATCGATCACTGGGTGCGACGGGCTCCTCTCGTTCCTCCTGAGCGGCTGCGAACTCTGCTCGAGCAGCTCGATGATCTCGACGACGAGGAAGGTTAGCGCCTTCGAGGCCACCCCTCTCCGGGAGGGCCGGCGTTCTTGCTCACCCAGTAGAGTGATCGGCCGTGGCGCCACGACCTTTGCATGAGCTTGTCGAACCCGGGTGGGCGAAGGCCCTTGAGCCGGTAGCCGAACGCGTCGGTGCGATGGGGGACTTCCTCCGGGCCGAGATCGCGGCGGGCCGAACGTACCTTCCGGCCGGGCCGAACGTTCTGCGTGCGTTCCAGCAGCCCTTCGAGGACGTCCGGGTCCTGATCGTGGGACAGGACCCCTATCCCACCCCGGGAATGCCCATCGGACTCAGCTTCGCCGTGGCCCCCGACGTGCGGAACGTCCCCGGCAGCCTGGAGAACATCTTCCTGGAGATGCACCGTGACATCGGTACGCCCAGGCCCTCCAACGGCGACCTGACGCCCTGGACGCGACAGGGTGTTCTCCTCTTGAACAGGGTCCTGACGACGACGCCTCGTCAGTCGGGATCGCACCGCGGCAAGGGGTGGGAGGCGGTGACAGAGCAGGCGATCCACGCTCTCGTGGCGAGGGACAAGCCGCTCGTGTCGATTCTCTGGGGCAACGATGCGCGGAGCCTGCGGACTCACTTGGGCCGCTACCCCGTCATCGAGTCGGCTCACCCGTCGCCGCGATCCGCGGACCGGGGCTTCTTCGGCTCTCGGCCTTTCAGCAGGGCCAACGATCTGCTCGCGCAGCAAGGGGCTCAGCCGGTCGACTGGCAACTCCCCTGACCTCTAGCGTCTGCCCGCCCTTGCGCGTGCTCGACCGGGCGCAGCCGACGCCGCATCGAATCCGGTCGCTACAGCCGGCTCCGGGCTCCGCAGGATTCACCGCGATGCCAATCTTGAAGCGGTGGTTATTTGAGGTTCATGGGGATTTTGTCGCGATCGGCGAAAGTGCTTCAGAATGGGGCTCCGCTCTGACAAAGCCCCAGGTCGACCAGTCTGCTCTCCGCGCACGCGGGGACGGACCCTGGTCCTTGCCACCTCGATCAGCAGGTGCGGAATCCCGGCGCCTCGTGTGAGCGGTCGGAGCGGCCGTTACCCGGGATGCAGATCCGGCTCGTCGAGTCGTCGCCAGGCAGGGCCCCGTGAAGCTCGTCGCTCCGTGCCGTCCGCCGTGCTCAGGGACGGCTCGACGCCGAACCTCGTTCCACGGTCTCATCGGAAACAGGCGTCAGCTCACCGTGGGCCCATTCGGCGAATGTGACGAGCGGGATGCCCAGCCTGCGGGCGAACTCCGGCCGGGCGGGCTGGAGGACCGTGTTGTTCCACTCGTGTCCGGCCCCCCACGAGGGCATGCCTGCCTCGATGGCCTCCTCCACGTTCATGGAGGGCGCGGTCACGGGCACGCCCCAGGCGGCGGACAGGGTCCGCGCGATCTGCTCCATCGTGCGCAGGTCGCCTGCCAGTTCCAGTTCGACGCGGTGGAACCGGTCGGGGTCCTGGAGAGCATGTGCCGCGGCCGTGCCGATGTCCTGTACGGCCACCAGGGCCAGTGTGGTGTCCGGCTTCAGGACCGTCAACAGTCCACCGCGTGGCCCCTTGGGTGCCAGCAGCGGCAGGTTCTCCATGAAGAAGGCGGGCTTGATCACCGTCCAGCGGGCAAAACCCGCACCACGCACCGCGTCCATGATCGCCTGTTTGGTGTGGAAGTAGTTTGCCATGGCCGCCCAGCGGCCCTCGGCCCAACCGGCCGCCCTGGTGTGTTCGCCGACACCGCTGGTCGACGACTGCACGAAGTGCCGCACCCCTGCGGCTCTCGCCGCGGCCACCAGGTTGGCGGCCTGGGCGAGTTCGCTTCCGAAGTCCACGCCGGTGGCGGTCATGGGCGGCATCTGCACCGAGAAGACCCCGCGGACTCCCTCGACCGCCGGGGCGAGGGAGTCCCGGTCGCAGAGGTCCGCCCGCACCAACTCGGCGCCCAGGGCCTCGATCGCCCGGGCGGGCTTTGATCGGGGATCGCGTACGAGCGCACGCACGGGCACCTCGGTGGCCAGAAGCGCGCGAGCCGCGGCGCCGCCCTGCTGGCCGGTGGCGCCGGTGACCAGGACGACATCTCTGGTACTGGGCATGGTCTGACGCTCCTCGTATACCGGGTCATGAAAATGGCGGGGCCCGCCATTTAAGCTGCCGCTAAGATATGGCGGGGGCCGCCGTTTAGCAATGGGGAGATGATGACCGGTCAGCGCTCGGACGCCCGTCGCAACTATCAGCGCATCCTCGCCGTCGCCGAGGCCGAGGTCGCCGCGCACGGTGCCGAGGCGTCCCAGGAGCAGATCGCCCGCGTGGCGGGCGTCGGTTCGGCGACCGTGCGCCGCCACTTCCCTACTCGCCGCGCCCTTCTCGAAGCCGTGTTCAGGGAGCGTGTCGAGGGCCTGTGCGAGCACGCCCGCAGGTTGAGTGCGGCCGACGACGGCCGGGCCGCGCTCCTGGAGTGGCTCCACGCCCTCGTCGTCTACGCCGTCTCCGCCCGCGGATTCGCGCATGTCGTCGGCTATGAGCCCCCAGCGGAGGATTCCTCTCCGAGCAGCTGCGGCGGGAGGATGGAAGCGGCCGCCACCCCCCTGCTCCGGCGAGCGAAGCGCGACGGGGCGGTTGCGCCACACACCACCTTCCACGACCTGCTGACCCTCGCTGTCGGCATCGCCCTGGCCACGGAGCACCTCAAGGACCCCGGTACCCAAGCCACCCGCCTCTTCCACCTTGCCGTGGAGGGGCTCAGCCCGCAGGAGAGGGCAGTCGGGGCGCGCGGGGTCGCTGGGTGCCCTGGAACTGGTGAGGGGGAACTCCGTCCCTCCCTGTGACTCGTCGGGGGCCTGATCGGCGGGCGGGCCGCTTTCGCCCGGTTGCCCGTCGGTCTTCACGGCCGGCGGCCGCACGGCGACCGCCGGCACCGGCTCCGGTGCGCCGGGCCCCGCCCCGCGGACCGTGTCCTGGGACCCGATTTCAGGACCATGTGGCGCGAGTGGGCGCGCTGGTGGGAGCCGTCCTCCCGGGTGGGAACGGCCGCCGGGAATCGTCGGAGGGTCCGGGGGTGAGGAAGGTCCACTGCAGGCTTGGGCGTTCGCCGCGAGTGGCGACGGGAATAGAAGCGGACTCGTCACTCCTTGGTGCGAGGCATGCGCATCCTTCGTACCTATGCTCGGGTTTACGTCGCCGACTTGGACGCGGCGCTGCCGCAGCTCGGCGGCCTGGCCGGCGAGCCGGTCACCAGCCGCTTCACGATGCCGAACGGCCTGGAGCTGGCGGCTGTCGGCCGGGTCCTGGCGGTGGGGGGCGACGAGCGGGCTCTGGAGCCGTACAGGGCGACGGCGGCGACGCTGATCGTGGACGACCTCGATGAGTGCCTGGAACGCCTCCTTCAGGCGGGAGCAGGGATCGTGCGCGGCCCCCAGGCCGTGCCCACGGGAAGGAACCTGACGGCCAAGCTGCCTGGCGGCGTCCAGCTCGAATACGTCGAGTGGAGCGACGCGCAGTGGGAGCGTGCCGGAGGCCGACCGGCCTGAGGCGCGATCTCTCCCCGGGCTCGGAGGAAGCCGCAGCGGGGAGGGGCCGGGCCCGGTCCGGCGCGGTGCGGCAGCGAAAGAGCCGTCGAGGTCAACCCCACAACGGCGTGTATCGAATGTCAGTCCCCGCCCTGGTCACGCTGTTTTCGCGTCCTCACCGGCCAGGAACGGATGCAGCAGCGCGAGCAGGGCACGCGGCCGGTGCAGCGGGATGATGTGGCCACAGTCTTCGACAACGTGTCCGATGAGATCGTCAGTGAGCGGGCGGAGTTGTCGTTCCAGCGCGGCACCGACAGGCCGGGCGCCCAGCGCCATGGTGGGCACCGTGAGGCGGGCAGTTGCGACCGCTTGCTCGATCTGGTCCGCACTCTCCGGCATGGCCCGGTAGTACGAGAACGCGCAGCTCAACGCCTGGCGGCCGGTGTATGCACGGACGAAGGCGTCCCGGAGAGCGGGGCGTACCCCGTCGCCCAGCGTACCGGCGCGCAGAAACCAGTCGACGTAGGCGGCCTCGTGGCCCTCCAGCACCGTCTCGGCGAGGCCGGGCGCGGCCGAATGAAAGCCGAACCACCACGGCGGCCCGTCGGCGAGGAAGTCCTCGGCGCCGGGCAGCCTGCCCAGAACGGACTCCATGACGACCAGACGCCTGACGAGACCGGGGCGGCGCAGAGCGAGGAGGAAGGCCGGCGCGGTGCCCGCGTCGATGCCCAGCACCGCCGCCGAGGACACGCCGAGCGTGGTGAGAAGCGCCGCGGCGTCCTCGGCCAGGGTGCCCGCGTCGTACCCGGAGGCGGCCCGGCTGCTCGCGCCGAACCCGCGCAGGTCTGGCGCGATGAGGCGGTAGCGGCCGGACAGATCGGCCATGACATCCGTCCACAGCTCCCAGGTGTGGGGGAAGCCGTGCAGCAGCAGGACGGCCGGTCCGGATCCGGCGAGGGCGACATTCAGTTCGACACCGTTGGCGAGGATGCGTCGCAGCTCGGGCATGGAGGGGCTCCAGGTATGCGGTGAGTACTGGTGACCTGGTCACGCTAGGGAACTAGGGTGGTCCACCCAAGACGGCACTTTCCTTTCAGGTGGTGAGCTCCGGGTGACCACATCGAACGCCGGCGAACCCGGCGGGCGGCCCGGTGAGCGTGGTGATCTGCTGGATCCGCGCTGCCCGACCCGTCAGTTGCTCGACCGGATCGGCACCAAGTGGACATCGATGGTGGTCAAGGTGCTGGCCGAGGCGGCTCCAGGCGAGCTCCGCTTCGCGGAACTGCGGCGCCGTGTCCCGGGCATCTCACAGAAGATGCTGTCCGTCACCCTGCGGAGCCTGGTCCGTGACGGTCTGGTCGCGCGCCGCGTGGAACACACCGTGCCACCGGCCGTCCACTACCAGGTCACCGGGCTCGGCCTGTCCCTCGAAGTGCCGCTCTCCGCCCTGCGGGTCTGGGCCGAGACACACATGGCGGAGATCGACCGCAACATTCAGCTCGCCGGCGAGTCGCCCCCCAAGCAGGGCGTGGATTGAGCGTGCTGGTCACGGCCACTCGTTGACAGCCACGCCGAGGACGATCGCCTCATAGCGGGTGAAAGGCTTGCCGTTGCGTGTTGCCGGGCTCGGTTCCCATGAGTTGATTGATGCCGCACTCGACCACGTGGCGAGCTTTGCGGTCCTCCCCGTCGAACCTGGATGGCCTGCCGCCGCGAGAGCTGAGCTCCTTGTGGCTGTGGCAGTGGCTGTGGCTGCGGCTGTGGTTGCGGGGCAGCGAAAGCTTTTTCAGGAGCTCTCGGTGGCAGGCGGAGTACTGGCGCTGACGGTGGGGTGGCCACGGCTCGGGCGGGGGCGGACGTCACGTGATGGTTGCACCGTCGCACCGGGCAGTTGGGCGCAGGGTTCGTCGTGCCGAGGTGGGTGCGGCGGTGCGCTCACGCAGCAGAGCGGTGATCTTGGACTTCGAGCAGGAGTTCCGTCAGTTCCATCGGCATGGTGATCATGCAGTCGTGCCCGGTCGGCAGTTCCCGGATCCGTGAGGGAGATCCATCTGGCTGTGTTGCCGGGACGGGACGTCGCACGATGCCTTCCGGCTGGCCGCCGACACAGTGGATGTGCGTGCGCGAAATCGCCTGCGCGGCGGGGCTGTCAAGGGCGGCCGGCTGTTGCAGGCTGCGGGCCGGGTGGTCGGAGTTCATCGAGCGGAGCCAGGCGACGTCCGCAGGATCAGTGACCCCGAACAGCCCCCGAGGTGCCGGAAGTTCCGGCAATGGCGGAATGCGCCAGGGAGTCTCCGACTTCGCGGCCAGGTCGAGCAGGTTCTGGGTGACGGGCTGCACGTCGACGGCGGTCTCGCCGTGCTGCGGGACCATCGCGTCGACGTACACGAGATCAGCGAGCTCAAGCGTGGCGTCGATGGGATCAGTCAGCGCATGCTCACCGTGACTCTGCGCGATCTGGAACGGGACGGGATCCTCACGCGGACTGTGCGCAGTGTCATGCCGGCGCACGTCAGCTACGAGCTGACGTCGATGGGCAGGGCGTTGCGCGTGGCCACCGCGCCCCTACTGGAGTGGAGCATCGCGCACCTGTCGCACATCGGTGCTGCCCGCGCCGCCTACGACGCCCGCTCGGCGGCCCCGCCGGTCTGACCTCTCAACCCGTCGGAGGAGATGCCGGAGGGGTAATCGGTCGGCGTGGCCTTTCGGACGCGTGAGGGAAGCCCTTGGAGGCCCGCTCCTGCGTAGTCGGCCGGGGGGAAGGGGGGTGTCGTCTGTTGGACGCTCCCTGAGGCGGCCGGGGCCAGGTTTCTCCTTCGAGACCGAGCCGGGCGCCGCCCAGTGGGAGCAGGCAGCCGCCGTAAACCCCTGGAAGACTCCTGGCCGTGTGGGCTCAGGGGACGGGGCCCAGGGCGAAGCCCGCGGTCGAGGACTGCTCGGAAGGCGTCGGCCGTATGAGGAGGCGACGGAACGCAGGTGCGTGGAGATCGCGCGTGTCGTCGGCCGATGTCGAGAATCAGCGCGACGCGTTCTTCAAGAAGCTGCGCGCCTTGAGCGGAGCCGGCGGCGAACCCCCCGCACGAGGGGGGATTGAGGGGTGGGCTGTGTACTGGTGAGGGCCCGCCGCCGCGCGCCACGCGGTCACTGCATGCGGCGGCACTCGCCCGTGCGCCGCGTTCGGCCTTGCGTGCGCGGGGTCCGGTCCGCTCGGCGCGGACCCCGCGGCCACTCTGGTGGGTGCTACTTCTGCCAGCCGACCGTCTCGGGCAGCGGGTTGTAGAAGATCGTCGCCCCGACGTTCGCGAGGCCCTTCTTCACGGCATAGGTGGAGGGGCCGCTGTACAGAGGGAGGAAGGCGTACTGCCGCAGGGCCGCGCGCTCGACTTTGTCGGTGGCGGCGATCTGCTGGTCAAGGTCGGCGATCCGAGTGGTGGCGTGAATCTGCTCGTCCAGCGCGGGAGTGCCGGCGCCGGTGATGTTGGAGGCGCGGTCCGAGCAGTAGAAGTCGCACAGGTAGCGGGCGCCGAAGGGATCCATGGAGCGGTTGCCGGAGAGGAAGAGGTCGAACCGGCGGTCGCTCAGGATCTTGGAGAAGTCCGCCTCGTCGGCCTTCTTGATGACAAGCCGCACGCCGATGGGCTTCAGCATGGCGGCGAAGGCTCCGGCGGTCGCCTTGCTCAGCGGCTCGTCGCCCAGGAGGGTGTAGCCGACTTCGAGCCGCTTGCCGTTCTTGGCCCTGATGCCGTCCGGGCCGGGCTTCCAGCCGTCCGCGTCGAGCAGCTTTCCGGCTGCGTCTGGTGCGTACTTCACCACGGCCGACAGGTTGTCCTGGTAGCCCTTCTGGAAGCTGTAGAGCACGGCGGAACCGGGGAGGGGCTCCTTGTAGTCGAGGCCCTGGAACTGGATGTTCGCTATCTGGGAGCGGTCGACGCTCTCCTCGATGGCGTGGCGGACGTCGGGGTCCGAGAGGACCGGGGACTTCGTGTTGAAGTAGAGGGAGTACTCGAAGGGGCTGCCGCCGCTGCGGATCTCGGTCCCCTTGATGCCCTTCAACTGCTTGAGGCTCTCGGCGTCGACGGCGGAGGTGTAGTCGAGTTGGCCGTTCTTGAAGGCATTCGTGGCCGCGGTGGACTCGAGATTGACATAGACGCGCTTGTCGAGCTTGCCCTTCCTGCCCCACCACTTCGGGTTGCGTACGAAGGTGATGTCGCCGGAGTGCGTGTCCCACTTGGAGACCGTGTACGGGCCGGCGCCCCATTCGGGGTGAGGCTTCTTCACGTACGCCTTGTTGAAGTTGTCGACGGTTGCGGCCTTCGGATGGAGGAAGGTGGTGAACAAGGTCGACCAGGACGCGTTGACGCCCTTGAAGTCGATGATCGCCTGTTTGGCGTTCGCGCCCTTTTCGACCGAGGTGATCTGGTCGTAGCCGTCTGTGGACGAGGTGTCGAACGCCTTGTCTGATCCGTTGTTCGCCTTCCAGGTGGCCCGGATGGCCGTCCAGTCGATCGGTGTTCCGTCATTGAAGGTCGCCTTCGGGTTGATGGTCAGGATGACCCGTTGGTTGCCGCCGACGACCTCGACCTTCACGTCGCTGTAGTAGTCCGGGTTGTACTGCACGGCGCCGGTGGGCGAGTACGTGATGGCGTCGGCGTTGTACCAGGCCCATATCCGCGACGCGGTCAGTGTGGAGTTGACGTTGAACGGGTTGCCCTGGTCGTCGAACGTGCCGGCCGTCGTGAAGGTACCGCCGTCCTTGATGTTGTCGTAGGGCTGCGGGTTGTAGTCGACCGCTGCGGAGGCCGCCCTCGGCGCGCCCTTCCCGCCGGGGCTCGATGCCCCCTTCCCGGGATTGCCCTGGCAAGCGATGGCGGCGACGGAGAGGGCGGCGACGAGGGTGACGGACAGAGTCAGTCTTGCGCGCATGGCGGACGGGATCCTTTGGAAGCGGGGAGTGGGGACGAGGATGTGAGGGAGGGCGGGGGACGCAGGACGGCTGTGGGCCAGCCCGCGGGAACTCAGGCGAGGTGACAGGCGTACTGGTGGTCCGGACGCTCCGTCACGCGGACCTGTTCCGGACGGTGCGTGAGGCACCGCCGCCGTGTGCCGTCGTCCGCCACGCGGTACAGCGGGCAGCGGTCGACGAAGACGCACCCTGTGGGCGGCCGGGTCGCACTCGGCTGTTCGCCCTCCAGCACGACACGCTCGCGCGTACGCTCCCGCCGCGGGTCCGGCAGCGGAATCGCCGACAGCAGAGCCCTGGTATACGGGTGGCGGGGATCGGAGAAGACGCTCTCCGTGGTGCCGGACTCGACAATCCGACCGAGGTACATCACGGCGACGCGATCGGACACGTGCCGGACCACGCCGAGGTCATGGGAGACCACGAGGTAGGCGAGCGACAGTTCGCGCTTGAGGCGCGCCAGCAGGTTGATGACCCCGGCCTGGACGGACACGTCCAGTGCGGAAAGGGGCTCGTCCAGGGCGAGCAGTTTCGGTTCCGTCGCCAAGGCCCGGGCGATGGCGACGCGTTGACGCTGCCCGCCGGAGAGGGCTGCCGGGAAGCGGTCACCCACGGCGGAGTCCAGGCCGACGAGCGCCAGGAGTTCCTCGACACGGCCGAGAATCGAGGTCCGATCCTGTCCGACGGCCTGTAGTGGTTCCGCGAGCAGCCGGCGGACGGTCAGCCGGGGGTCGAGGGCGCCCAGCGGGTCCTGCATGACGATCTGCACGTCCCTGCGCAACCCGCGCACACGCTCCGCGGCGTCCTGCGCGCCGACGTCCACGCCGGCGATCTCGATCCGCCCGCCCTCGGGACGGCTGAGCCTCAGTATCTCCAGCAGTGTGGTGGTCTTGCCGCTGCCCGACTCGCCCACGAGCCCCAGTGTCTCCCCGGCCCGCAGCTCGAATCCCACCCCGTTGACGGCGTGGACCGTACCGACCCGGCGCTTGAGGAGGCCGCCCTTCGTCACGGGAAAGGTCTTGACGAGATCCTCCACGCGGAGCACGACTTCGCCCACCCTCGTGGGACCCGTGCCGGGAGCGGGAGCGGGGGCGGGGGCGGGGGCGTCGGGAGCGTCGGGCCCGCTCGGATCCAGCAGCCCTTCGGCCACCGCTTCGGCGCGCAGGCACGCCACCTCCCCGTGGCCGGGGACGGAGCGCAGCTCGGGCTCGGTGTCGGCGCACGCGTCGACGGCGACGGCGCAGCGGGCGGCGAACGGGCACCCCGCCGGGAGGTCCACGAGGACAGGGGGCTCCCCGCCGATCGGGACCAGGGGCCGAGGAGTGCCGCCGTCCACGGTCGGCACAGCGGCCAGGAGCCTCGCGGTATACGGCATGGTGGGGCGGTGGAACAACTCGTCGACACCGGCGCGTTCCACGAATCTCCCCGCATACATGACCGCGACGTCGTCGGCGTGCCCCGCCACCACCCCCAGGTCGTGCGTGATCAGGACGAGGCCCGCACCGGTCTCCCGCTGGGCCAGCCGCAGGACATCGAGGATCTGCGCCTGGACCGTGACGTCCAGGGCCGTGGTGGGTTCGTCCGCCACCAGCACGGAGGGTCGGTTGGCGATCGCCATGGCGATGACGACCCGCTGCCGCATCCCGCCCGAGAACTCGTGGGGGAAGGCTCCCGCGCGCTCGCGCGGGGCGGGAATCCCGACCAGGTCGAGCAGTTCCACGGCCCGCTCCCAGGCCGCCTGCCGCGTCAGGTCCTGGTGGACCCGCAGCGCGTCGCTGAGCAGCCGGCCGACGGAGAAGATGGGTGTCAGTGAGGACAGCGGATCCTGGAAGACCATGCCGATGGATCTTCCGCGGACCCTGGACAACGCCCGGTCGTCCATGCCGACGAGGTCGCGGCCGCCGAGGAGCACGCTGCCCCCCGCCGTGGCGCTCGGCGGCAGCAGACCCATGATGCCCATGGCCGTGGCCGACTTTCCCGACCCCGACTCGCCGACGATGCCGAGCGTACGCCCGGGCAGCAGGTCGAAGCTGATGCCGCGCACCGCCTCCACCGTGCCGGCCTCCGAGGGGAACGAGATCCGCAGATCCCGCACCGAGAGCACCGGTGCGGCTGTCTCCTTGGCATGTGTCTCCGCGGACAGGGCGGCCCCGGGGCTCATCGTCGTCCTCCCGCACCGGTCGAGGACAGCGGGTCGAGGGCGTCGCGCAGCCCGTCGCCGATAAGTGCCATCGACACGGTCAGCAGGACCACGAGGCCCGCAGGAAAGGCGAACAGCCACGGTGCGCTCGTGATGGTGCTCGCCCCGTCCGCCAGCATCGTGCCCAGGGAGACGTCCGGCGTCTGCACGCCGAAGCCGATGAACGAGAGGGCGGTCTCGCTGAGCACGGTCGTCACGACACCGAGGGTGAGATTGACGATCAGAAGCGATCCGAGGTTGGGAATGATGTGGCGCACGACGATGCGCAACGGGCTGACACCCATGAACTCGGCCGCCGCCACGAAGTCCCGCTCCCGCAGGGAGGTCGACACCGACCAGATGATCCGCGCGGTGGACATCCAGCCGAACACCGTCAGCACGACGATGAGGACCCGCCAGTCGCCCGCGAGCCGGTTGGAG
The DNA here is from genome assembly GCF_021556455.1 of Streptomyces fuscigenes. GTDB lineage: Bacteria > Actinomycetota > Actinomycetes > Streptomycetales > Streptomycetaceae > Streptomyces > Streptomyces fuscigenes. The sequence continues at coordinate 11,970 of NZ_JAKGCV010000058.1, forward strand.
ACCAGGGCCAGTATCAGGAAGGAGGGTACGACCAGCAGGAAGTGGATGACGGCGAGGGTCGCCTTCTCGGCCCGTCCGCCGAAGTACGCCGCGCTGGAACCCACCACGGCGGCCACCGCCAGGGTCAGCACGGACACACTCACGGCGATCGTCAGGGAGCGTCGCAGGCCGTGTACGGCCGAGGCGTAGATGTCGTTGCCACCCTGGTTCGTGCCGAACCAGTGGACGGCACTCGGCGGCTGCGTGAGTGCGGCGAAGTCCGTGTCGGAGTAGGCGTACGAGGTGAACGCGTCACCCGTCGCACTGAACACGACCAGCAGCAGGAAGATCACCGCCCCGGCTACTGCGAGCCGGTTGCGCACGAAGCGCCGCACGTAGAACCGTGCGACGTCGTGCTGCCGTCCCGCGGTCCGCACGGAACGGGACGGCTGTGGCGTCCGGTCCGAGGCCGCCCCGTAGGAGGCGTCGGCTGTCATGTCCGCGGTCATGTCAGCTCACCCTCACGCGCGGGTCGAGGAAGACCGTGGCGACGTCCGCGAGGATCGCGCCGATCGCGGTCAGTGCGGCGGCGAAGGCGGCCGTCGCGACCGTGCCGTGGACGTCGTTCTTGCTGATCGTCTGGATGAAGTAGCTGCCCATTCCACTCCAGCCGAAGATCGTCTCTGTGACGATGGCCCCGGTGAAGACGGCGGGCACACTGAACGCCACAGAAGTCGCGGTCGGGATGAGCGCGGTCCGCAGGGCGTGCCGGCGTATGGCTTGGCTCCTGGTGAGCCCGGTGGCCTGCGCCGTGCGCACGAAGTCCGCGTTGATGGTGTCCAGCAGCAGTGAACGCTGCGTCAGGTGGTAGCCGACGTAGCCCATCAGTGTCAGCGTGAGGGTCGGCAGGATCAGGTGGAGGAGTCGATCGCCGACCGTCGGCAACAGTCCCTGGACACCGGGTGCGTTCTCGCCGGCCACGTAGAGGAAGTGCAGCCCGGCGTGCTGGTTCAGCCAGATGGCGACGAAGACGACGGCGAGTGCCGCCACCGAGGTGGGGACGTTGAACACCACGACGGACACGGCCTGGGACACGCGGTCGGACCAACCGTATTGCCGTGAGGCTGTGTACACCCCCAGCGCGACGCCGGCCAGCACTGAGAAGACCAGCGAAAGGACGACCAACTCGGCACTGACCAGGGAGCGGTAGCCGATCTCTCCGTTGACGGAGACGCCGGTCGGTGACCTCCCCCAGTCGAAGTGAAGGACTACGGAGGTGAGCCAATCCCACCAGCGGTCCACCAGGGGCACGCGCGGATCCAGATTGTACGGCGCGAGAGCCCGATCGATCTGGGCCTCGCTGCGGACGGGACGTAGGTCCTTGAAGTTCGACCGGGGGTCCAGAAAGAAACTGGCGAGGAGATACGTCACGTTGGTGGCCACCACGATCATCAGCAGCCAGCCCGTCGCCTTGCGTGTCACGTGGCGCACCACGAGACGCACCTCCCCACCGGGCATTCGGTGTGCGCTCCTCGGAGGGCGGGGCAGCAGTGACTTCGCATCGGCGTGATGTGCTCTCTGGTGTGACGGAACGTATGCACTCGCGTGCGGAGCCAGTCTCACCAGCGGGTGATCTCCGCACCAGGCCCCGGCAGCCGGCGCCACGAGAACGACATCCAGCCGTATCAAACGGCCTACCCGTATGCGGATTTGTCTCTCTGCGCCAAGGAAATGTGACCTGCCGTTCGGCGAGCCCGTACGTGAACGAGCCGAGATTCTCGGTCCCGCCTCCTGCCATCCCTCACCGGGCCCCGACTGCCCGCAAGGCATGGGCTGACGCTGGAACTCCCCAGACGGCCCGCCGGCATGCGATCGTCGCGGCCTTCTCGGGCGAGGCATCCGGACCGTGATCCCGAGCGCGCCGACCGAGCCGGCCGTCTGCGGCGCCGCCAGGCGAGCGGCGGACCTCGGGCCCTCGGCCGTGATCCTGGGCAGTTGACGTGTCGTCAGCATGGCAGCGGCCGATCGTCGGGCGGCGGGTGGGTCCGGACGGCAGCCGGCAGCGGAGCAATATCGGGGTGACTTCCGGCGGCGGCCAGCAGCAGACGATCCTCCGGTGCGGCGCCTGCTGACGGCGGAGCCCCCGCGCCGGCCGTCCACGGCACGGTGGGCCCCGGCGTTGAGGGAGCCCCGGCCGTCGGCCCCCGCACGATCGCTTCGCGCCCGCACGGGCCCCGGGCGCGCCCGCCCGGCTTGACACCGGTGGGGGCCGCGTCTGTAATCACGGACGTGGTGACGTCTGACACAAGCGTGGCGGCGGCGCCGCCACGGTGCCCGGTCCCCGGGCACGAGCAGAGCAAGGTGGTCCTCGGCGGACGGTACGGCGCGCAGGGGCGCCGACGGCAGCTGTATGTCTGCAACATGCCCAAGCCCGGCTCCACCGCCTCGTTCCACCGCTTCTCTGCGCCGCTGACCGTCCCATACCCGAGGGCGGAGCCTGCCGGGGGGCAGACGAACGAGGATCGGGCCAAGGAGGCCGAGGAGCTGCGCACCGCGCGCAAGTACCAGTTCACGGCGTACGACATCGCCTCGGGTCTCGTCCTGGTCAGCCGCGGCATCAGCTACGCCCAGGCGGGCCACGACGTGCGCGAGCGCGCGGCCCGCCGCTGGGGGCCGGCCGTCGCGGGCGACGCGGCGCGCAGGCACGGCACCCTCGTCTCCGACTGGGTCGAGGTCTACGCGGAGGCGCTCTGGCGGGCGCAGGCGCCCTGCCAGGAAGCCTGGCCCGACACGGTCCTCGTCGGCGTGCTGCCTCTGCTCGCGCCGGGACCCGGCGGCCGGGGTGGCGCGCCCGCCCTGGCGTTCTCCGTCTTCGTCGCTCTCACCCACCGGCCGAGGGGCCGCCCCGCCATCTTCGCGATCCGCCTGTCGACCGGTACGGGCGCGGCCCACTGGGCCTCGTTTCTGGAGGAGTTGGACCGCGAGCGCACCGGGGCGCCGACCCGGGTCGTCGGTGACGGATCGCCCGCGCTCGCCACCGCCGTGCGGCAGGTGTGGCCCGCCGAGGGCGGCGCCGACACCGCGCGCCCCGTCCTCTGGTACGACGAGCACCTGCTGCGCGAGGAGGCCAGGCGCATCTGCCGGCGCCACGGCCTCGACCGCAGGGAGGGCCGCCTGTGGCAGACGCTCCAGCGGGGCTGGCGCGGCCGCGCCGACTGGGACGCCTTCGCCTCGGAGGCGCGCCGCCACGCCGTCCCCGACCTGGACCGCTGGCTGGCCCTCGCCGGGCCCGTGATGGAGCGCCAGCTCGCGGCGCGTGACCGTGGCAGGCCCGTGTCTCGCCGCCCGGTGCGCGCCGCGCTCGCCGAGCTCGAACGGCGGCTCGGCGCCCGCCGAGCCGCTTTCGGCAACCGGGCGCGCACCGAGCGGCTGCTGCGGCTGATGGCGCTCGACGTGTCGGGCGTGGCGCGGGTGCACGCGTGGGCCGACCTGATCTGCGTCTGGCTCGAACGCTCCGGTGGGCGGCCCGCCTCCTCGCAGCGCCGGATCGCCGACCGCGGTGGCCGGTCCTCGCTGCGCTCCCGGGCCGATGTGGGCGGCTCCCCTGACCACCGGGCGCCCTGAGGAGTCGGGGGAGCCACCCGGGCGCCGGGAACGCCCGGGGCCGCACGAGTCGGGACCCCATGCGTCATGTCAACGAAATGCGATGCCTGTTGACACCCGGAAAGGCAGCCCCGCATACTCATTCGCATGAACCCGGCTGCTGACCTTCTCGTGCGGCGACGGTACCTGGACTTCGTTCTCTACAGCGGGGCCGTCTGTCGCTGACCGCGCACGCCCGGCGCGCGTCGGCGCGCCGCGGCCCGGTCCCGTACCGCCACGGCGGCCCCCTGGGATCCCCGGACCTTCCAGGCATCCCGCTCATCCGGTCACCACGGCTCCCGTGGGCGTCCGCGCGCCACTGACCGCGCTTCAATGACGGTCGTACGGCCGGGAGTCACCCTTCACCGTGCGGCACAGCTCCGTGCCCTTACGCCTTCGTGCGGACGGCGGCCACCGCCCCGCCCGCACCCACCGCGTCCCGCGCACCGCCCCCGCCGCCCCGCCGCACCCACCGGTCGCCGGGCGCGGCACCCGGCCGCGCCTTCACCGGTCCGTTCCGGGCCCCCTTCCCGCCCTTTCCCTGACCGTGGGCCCAGGTGACCACCTGTCCGTCCCTGGACCCGGCCCTGCATCCGACACCCGTCCGCCGCAGCGCCCGAGCAACGGAGGCTTCCCGTGCCCGCTTCAGCCGAGATCCCGAGGGGATCGTGGGGCAGCCGCGTCCGCAGGCTGGTACTGCCCCTGGTCTCCATCGTGGCCGGCCTTGCGGTGTGGCAGCTCGCGATCACCGTCTTCAGCCCCAACCCGCTCGCCGTCGTCGGCCCGGTCCAGATCGCCAGGGACGCCGCCGGCCTGTTCGGCGCGGGCACCCTCGGGCCCGACATCGGTCTCAGCCTCGCCCAACTGCTCATCGGCCTCGTGGTCGCCACGGCAGTGGGGGTGCCGGCCGGACTGCTGCTCGGCACCAGCCGCCCGCTCGCCGCCGCGCTCGGGCCCTGGGTGACCGCGCTCTACACCATCCCCGTCATCGCGGTGGCACCGCTGGTCATCGTCGGCCTCGGCTTCGGCTTCAGCGCCAAGGTTGCGATCGTCGCCGCCTCGGGGTTCTTCCCCCTCGTCATCAACACCCAGGCGGGCGCGGCCTCCGTCGTCGGCGGCGGACTGCGGGACGTGACCCGCGCGTTCCGCGCCAACGCCTTCGAGACGCTGTGCCACCTCACCCTCCCCGGTACCGCGCCCCACATCCTCACCGGACTGCGGCTGGCCATCGGCCGCGCCCTGATCGCACTCGTTGCCGCCGATCTGTTCGGCTCCACCTCGGGCCTCGGCTACCTCATCATCTCCGGCCAGCAGAACCTCAAGACCGATGATGTCTACGTCGGTGTGGTCACGCTCAGTGTGATCGGCATCGTCCTCACCGCACTCGTCGCGTTCTTCGAACGCCGTATGAACGAGACCCGTACCGCCCGGACGGAGCAGGCATGAACACACTGGACGAACCGGCCGCCGCCGCAGCACCGGTCATCGAGGTCTACGGGGCGTACGCGCACTACGGGACCGCCTCAGGGCCTCTGCCCGTCCTCGACGGCGTGGACCTGGCCGTCGGGCGCGGCGAGGTGCTGGCCGTCGTGGGCCCGAGCGGCTGCGGCAAGACCACACTGCTCAAGTCCCTCCAGGGCCTCGCCGCGCTCGACCGGGGCAGTGTCACACTCCAGGGGCGGCCGCCCGCGGCGGGCCGCACCGACACCGGGTACGTGTTCCAGCAGCCCTCGCTGTTCCCCTGGTGGAGCGTGCGCAAGAACATCGAGTTCGGGCTGCGGCTGCGGGCACACAGCGGTCGGCCGAGCGCCGCGCGGCGCCGGGCGCGCGCCGACGAACTTCTCGAACTCGTCGGCCTCACCGGCTTCCACGACTTCAGGCCCGCGGCGCTCTCCGGCGGCATGCAGCAGCGGGTCAACCTCGCCCGCGCACTCGCCACCGATCCGGTGGCCCTGCTGCTGGACGAGCCGTTCAGTGCCGTGGACACCCTCACCCGCGAGCGTCTCCAGCGCGTACTGTCCGCGACCTTGCACGCCCTCGGCACAGCAGCCGTCATCGTCACCCACGACATTCACGAGGCGGTCTTCCTCGGCGACCGCGTAGCGGTGATGAGCGAACGGCCCGGACGTATCGTGGAGACCTTCGAGGTCGAGGAGAAGCGGCCGCGCACCGAGGAGTTCCAGCACGGCGAGTACCTCGCCGCCCTCAGCGCCCGCGTCTACCAGCGCCTGCGCAGCGGTGACGAGCGGGCCAGCGCCTCCGAACTCACCATGAACCGGGAACCGGTGGCCGCGCCGTCGCCCGAGCCCCGCCGACCCCTGAGCAAAGGCACCGCCGATGCGTGAACCCCATGCACCCGACGCAACACCCCGACGGGCCGCCCGCCTCCCCGGCGGACCGCGCGCCCGCCGTGGCCTCGCCCTCGCCGTGGCGGGTGCCCTGTCCGCCCTGCTCGCCGGGTGCGGCTCGGGATCCGCCCCGGCGGGCCACACCGGCGCAAAGGGCTCGACAACCGCCCTGACAGTGCCCACGGCCTCGGTGTCCGCGGCCCAGGGAGCCTTCCAGTACACCGTGCAGAAGGGTTTCTTCCAGCGCAACGGGCTCTCCGTCACCACCCCGCTCTCCGCGGAGGGCCAGCTCAAGGCGGCCTTCGTGGCGGGCTCCGTCGCGTTCGACCAACTGGCCGGGGGCGACGTGCTCGACCTGTACGCCAAACACGTGCCGGTCACCGCGATCGGCTGCGTCGCCAAGAGCAACGGCTACTACGTCTACGCCCGCAAGGGGACCTCCTCACTCGCGGGCCTCCGTGGCAGGACCGTAGGCGTGCCCTCGCTCGGCGGCGCCCCGCAGGTCGCCCTCCAGGCGTACTTGCGCTCCAAAGGGCTCGACCCGAATGCCGTGAAGTTCGTGGCCCTGGGCTCGATCCCCAACGTGCTGACCGCGCTCAGCAGCGGGAAGGTCGACAGCGGCCTGCTCTCCACGCCCTTCAACTTCCGTGCGAACAAGGCGGGTCTGGCCCAGCTCGGCTACGCGCTCGGACCGCCCAGCCCCTACGTCGTCTCCACCGACTGGGCGAAGAAGAACCCCAAGGCGGTGACCGCGATCCTCAAGAGCCTGGCCGAGGGCGCCTGGTCGTACCAGACGCACAAGGCCGACGGGGTGAAGACGCTCGGCGCCTTCCTCCACCTCGACCCCGCGAAGCCGGACGACGCGGCCACGCTCGGCAAGAGCTTCGATGCCTACCTGCCGCCGGTCCAGGCACCCGTCGGCCGGTGCGACACGACGGACTTCGCGCCGTACGTCCGCTACCAACCAGCGTCACAGCAGGCCGCGTTGAAGAACCTCACTCCGCTCGTCGACAACTCCTACGTCAACGCCCTCGCCCAGCAGGGCTTCTACCAGGGCCTGCGGAAGAAATACGGCCCGCTGCCCAAGGACACCACCGTCGCGCAGGTCCTGCGCTGACACCCGCGCGCCGCCCGCCCGCCGCACGGCGCGGGCGGCGAACACCCCCACCCGACCACCGGTTCACAGGAAGGCAGCCACCATGGCACTCAAGAAGATCGTCAGTGAGACGTCGAGCCCCGTTTTCTCCCTGCCCTACTTCGTCGCACGCGACGAGGGGTACTTCGCCGAGGAGGGACTCGACGTCGAGCTGGTGCGCAAGGGGCAGCGCGAGGCGGTGCTCAGGCCCGTCGAGGACCACACCCTGATCTCCGCGTTCAGCGGCAACTCCGCCTTCGAGGCCGGCGACGCGTCCCTCTACCGCGCCTGTGAGTGGGGACAGATCCGCCGCTCGTACGACAGCGAAGCGGGCGGCCAGGTCGTCAGCAAGCGCGCAGCCATCGGCAGCCAGGCCATCTTCGTCAGGCCCGACGACCCGGCCAACCACCCGCAGGACCTGGCGGGCCGCACCGTCGGGGTCAACTTCCACCACGGGTCCCACTACATCGGCATCCAGACGCTGGAGGGCTTCCTCAGGAAGGAGGAGATCAACATCGTCCACGTCGGCGGCCCGAAGGAGCGGTTCGAGGCGCTGCGCGACGGCCAGGTCGCGGCGGCCGCCGTCATGGAGCCGTGGATAACCGTCGCGGAGAAGCTCGGCTACAAGTTGATCGCCGAGGCGTTCTACGTCGGCGCCGAGATCGCGGCCCCCGGCATGGACCCGGAAACCTTCACCGCGATCCAGCGCGCGGTGATCAAGGCTGTGCACAAGATCAACGAGGACCCGAAGCCCTACCTGCACTACCTCATCGCCGACGTGCCCGAGGAGGTCGTGCACCTCGATCCGTCCGACTTCCGCCGCGACCGCCTGCGGTATGCGGAACCGGCGCCGTACCCGGTCGCCGAGTTCCAGCGCACCTACGACTGGATGGTCGACTGGGACCTGATCCCCGAGGACGCCGACTTCGGCCAGATCGTCGACAACCGCCTGCAGATCGCACTCTGACGCCGAGGCCCCCGGCCGCGCCCGGGGGCCGGGGGCCTCGCCGGGGCGGACGCTCCGCGCCCGGTCGCTGCCCCGCGCGGCCGGGCGCCTCGT
>NZ_JAKGCV010000590.1 GCF_021556455.1 Streptomyces fuscigenes
GGCTGACCGCTGCCAGCAGCGCCGTGCGGATCCGGTTGCCCTCGGCCAGCTCGCGGGCCTGCGCGGCCTCCCCGATCAGCCGCTGGCGGTCCAGGACGACGGCGGCCTGCGCCGCGAAGGCGGCGAGCACGCGGCGGTCCTCGGCGGGCAGGACCCGCCCGGTCAGGGCGAGGGCCATGTGGTCACCGACGGGCATGTCGACGTCGGCGTCCTCGGGGCGCAGGCACGGCTTCGGCCCGACGCTGCCGGCGCAGGTCCACGGGTCGACGTCGCTCGTGCGCTCCAGCAGCGCGACGGATTCCATCGCGAACGTCTCGCGCACCCGCTCCAGCAGGGCGTCCAGCGTGGTCTCGCCGCGCAGGACGCTGCCCGCGAGGAAGGACAGGATCTCGGACTCGGCTCTGAGTCTCGCGGCCTGGTGGGTGCGGCGGGCGGCCTGGTCCACGACGGACGCGACGCAGACGGCGACCGCGAAGAAGACGACGAGGGCGACGACGTTCTTCGGCTCGGCGATGTCGAGGGTGTGCGTCGGAGGCGTGTAGTAGAAGTTCAGCAGCAGGGAGCTGAGGGCCGCGGAGGCGAGCGCCGGCAGCAGCCCGCCGAACAGGGCCGCGAGCACCGTCATGAAGAGGAACAGCAGGACGTCGTTGGACAGGCCGAGCGGGTCGGACAGCGACGACAGCAGCAGGGTCAGCAGGACGGGCGCGACGACGGCGAGCAGCCAGCCCCAGATGATGCGGGAGCGGCCGAGCCGGGCGCCGCGCGCCACGGGCAGGCCGCGGCCCTTGGCGACGCGGTCGTGCGTGACGATGTGCACGTCGAGGTCGGGTCCCGACTCGCGCGCGACGGTCGCTCCGACGCCTGGCCCGAACACGTACTGCCAGCTCTTGCGGCGGCTGGAGCCGAGGACGACCTGGGTCGCGTTGACACCCCGGGCGAACTCCAGCAGTGCCGAGGGGACGTCGTCCCCTATGACGTGGTGGAAGGTGCCGCCGAGGTCCTCCAGGAGGGTGCGCTGGAGCGCGAGTTCCTTCGGCGAGGGGGCGGTGAGGCCGTCGCTGCGGGCGATGTAGACGCCGAGGATCTCGCTGCCCGAGCCCTTGGCGGCCACGCGGGCGGCGCGGCGGATCAGCGTGCGGCCCTCGGGGCCGCCGGTCAGGCCGACGACGATGCGCTCCCTGGCCTGCCAGGTGGAGCGGATGTTGTGCTCGCCGCGGTACTGCTGGAGGTACTCGTCGACGCGGTCGGCCACCCACAGCAGCGCGAGTTCACGCAGCGCGGTCAGGTTGCCGGGGCGGAAGTAGTTGGACAGCGCGGCGTCCATCTTGTCCGGCTTGTAGATGTTGCCGTGGGCCATGCGGCGGCGCAGCGCCTGGGGCGACATGTCGACGAGCTCGATCTGGTCGGCGCGTCTGACGACCTCGTCCGGGACGGTCTCGCGCTGGCGCACCCCGGTGATGGTCTCGACGACGTCGCCGAGCGACTCCAGGTGCTGGATGTTGACCGTGGAGACCACGTCGATGCCGGCCTGGAGCAGTTCCTCGACGTCCTGCCAGCGCTTGGTGTTGCGGGAGCCGGGCACGTTGGTGTGCGGCAGCTCGTCGACGAGCGCGACGGCGGGCGCCCGCTCCAGCACGGCGTCGACGTCCATCTCGGTGAAGCGGCCGCCGCGGTATTCGAGCTCCCGGCGGCGGACCTCCTCGAGACCGCGGAGCATGACCTCGGTGCGGGGCCGGTCGTGGTGCTCGACGAAGGCCACGACGACGTCCGTGCCGCGCTCGACGCGGCGGTGTGCCTCCGACAGCATCGCGTAGGTCTTTCCCACGCCCGGCGCCGATCCGAGGTAGATGCGAAGCTTGCCGCGTCCCATGGCTCCATTGTCTTCCCGCGAATGAGCCGCTGCGTGAGATGCCCCGGCCTCCTCGACGCTACAGCGCCTGACCATGACAAAGCGGGCGGGAAGCGGAGGCGCGCGGACGTCTTGACAGGATTCTGACGGCCGCGCCACCCGGTCAGCCGGCGGCGGTGATGTGCCCGTCGTCGAGTTCGAGCACGCGGTCGGCGAGTCCGAGGAGCTGGGCGTCGTGGGTGGCGACGAGCGCGGTGACGCCCTCGGCCCGCACGACGGCGCGCAGCAGTTCCATGACGGCGAGGCCGGTCTCGGCGTCGAGCTGGCCGGTGGGCTCGTCCGCGATCAGCAGGGCCGGGCGGTTGGCGAGGGCGCGGGCGATCGACACGCGCTGCTGCTGGCCGCCGGAGAGCTCGCCGGGGCGCTGGGCGGCGTGGTCGGCGAGGCCCACGAGGCCGAGCAGCAGCTGGACGCGCTCCTCGCGCGCGCGGGCGTCGGTCCTGCGCAGCCGCATGGGGACGCCGACGTTCTCGGCGGCGCTGAGGATGGGGATGAGGCCGAAGGCCTGGAAGACGAAGCCGATGCGGTCGCGGCGCAGGGCGAGCAGCCCGTCCTCGCCGAGCGTGGAGAGGTCGGTGCCGTCGACGCTGATGGTGCCCCGGTCGGGGGTGTCGAGGCCGCCGACCAGGTTGAGCAGGGTGGTCTTGCCGGAGCCGGAACGGCCCTTGAGGGCGACGAGCTCGCCGCGTCCCACGGTGAAGGAGACGCCGCGCAGGGCGTGCACGGCGGCGGCGCCCGTGCCGTAGGAGCGGTGGAGGTCACCCACGCGCACCATGGGGCCGTCCGCCGGCGGCTCGGCCGGCGCGGCGCCCCTTCCGGTGGCGGCGGTCGTCCCGGCGGCGGCCGGGCGGCGGGCTTCG
>NZ_JAKGCV010000591.1 GCF_021556455.1 Streptomyces fuscigenes
CGCGGCCCGGTCCTTGGCCGGCCGCCCGCGCCTTACGACCCGGGTGCCCGCGCCTTCCGACGCCGGGCGGGCGAGGGAAGCGGGGGAGGGTCGGTGCGGCCGTGCCGGGCGGCTCAGCGCCGCGGCCCTTCGACGAGGGGGGCGATCCCGTCGAGGAGCCGTCCCAGCCCGAAGGCGAACAGCTCGTCCAGGTCGAACGCGTACCCCTCGGCCAGCAGCCTGCGGAACTCCGGGAAGGCCCCGGAACCGAGACCGGCCTCCAGTGCGCCCTCCTGGGTGTCGAGCCACGCCTCGCTGTCCAGGCCCGTCGCCGCCTCGGCGGCCGCCTCCGACTCCAGGTTCACGGCGGTGCCCCGGACGTAGTTGAACAGCGTGAGGTGGACGGTGAACATGGTGTCGGTGTCGAGGCCGCGGCCGGACAGCGCGGCCAGGACCGCCTCCGTGTAGGGCAGCGCGTGCGGGATCGCCTGGGGCCGGGTCAGGGACAACGCGGGCGCGAGCCAGGGATGGCGGCGGAACAGGGCCCAGAGCGAGGTGGCGGCCACCTCCAGCCGCGCGCGCCAGCCCGCGCCGCCGGACCCCGGCCCGGCGGCGGACGGCGGGGGGAGCGGGGCCTCGGCGAAGGCCGCGTCGAGCATGCGCAGGACGAGGTCGTCCTTGTCGCCGACGTGGCGGTACAGGGACATGGTGGCCATGCCGAGGTCCGCCGCGAGCCGCCGCATGGAGACGGCGTCGATGCCCTCCGCGTCCGCGACGGCGACGGCCGCGGCGACGACGGCGCCCGCGCCGGCTGAGGTGCCGGACGGGCCCGGGGCGCCGGACCTGCCGGTCCCGCCCGATGTGCCGGACGTGCTGGACGGGCCGGACGTGCCGGACGGGTCGGACGTGCCGGACGTGCTGTGAGCGGCGTCCGGGGCGGCGGCGCGGGGCGCGGCGGCGGGTGCCACCACCGTGCCCACACCGGGGACCGCCCGGACGAGCCCGGCGTGCCGCAGCTCCGTGAGGACCTTCGTCGCCGTCGCCATCGCGACGCCGTGCTCGCGCACGAGGGCGCGGGTCGACGGGACCCGCGCGCCCGGCGGCAGCTCCCCGGACTCGATGCGGCGGCGCAACTCCCCGACGATGCGCCGGTAGGGGGCGGTGGCGCGGGCCGCCGCCCGGTCGCCGCCGGCGGTGATGTCAGCGGCGTCTGCGTCGGTGGCGTCAGTGACGTCAGTGGCGTCCGTGGCATCGGTCTCCATGGTCTTCTCCTCGCCGGTCCGGCCCCTCGCGGCCCCGGACCCGACCGTACTAGTGCACCGCCGCGGCCGTCGGTGCCCGGCTGACCTGGAATGTCGGCCCCCGCCGTCCCTCAGGGGTGGTGCGGCAGGGCGCCCGTACTAGTGCAGCCTGGCATCAAAGCCCCTGTTCGTAAGCGTTATTGGGCTTGCAGAGGCAATGTGTACGCCGTACATTCGACGGCATGGAGAACACCGACATCCTCATCTCGGGGTCCGGTATCGCGGGCCCCGCACTGGCCTACTGGCTCAGCAGGGCGGGTTTCACCGTCACCGTCGTCGAACGCGCCCCGGCGCCCAGGACCGGCGGGCAGACCGTCGACCTGCGCGGGGCCGGCCGCGAGGTCGTGGCGCGCATGGGCCTCATGGACCGGGTCCGCGCGCTCTCCGTCGAACAGAGCGGCTACGCGATCGTCGACGCGCGGGGGCGGGTCACCGCGTCCATGCCCGTCGACAGCTTCGGCGGCGAGGGGATCATCTCGGAGATCGAGATCCTCCGCGGCGACCTCGTCGGGCTCATGTACCGGGCGAGCGGGCCCGGGAGCGCGACGGAGTACCTCTTCGACGACACGATCACCGCGCTCGACGAGGACGCGACCGGCGTCACGGTCACCTTCGAGAGGGCGCCCGCACGCCGATTCGCGCTGGTGATCGGCGCCGACGGGCTGCACTCCACGGTCCGGCGGCTCGCCTTCGGGCCCGAGGAGCGCCACTTCGTCCCGCTGAACCTCTACACCTCCTGGTTCTCGGCGGTGGACGCGCGCATCGCGCTCGACGGCTGGTACCTCGCCCACAACGCGCCCGGGGGACTGGTGGCCTCGGCGCGGCCGGGGCGGGAGCCGGGCGAGGTGAAGGCGTCGCTGAGCTTCCGTTCCGGGCCCCTCGGCATCGAGCGGTGCGACCGGGAGGCGCGGCGCGCGCTGCTGCGCGAACGGTTCGGGGGGCTCGGCTGGGAGGTGCCGCGCCTGCTCGAAGCCCTCGGCGCGGCCGAGGACCTGTCGCTCGACTGGATGGGGCAGGTGCGGATGGAGCGGTGGACGCGCGGGCGGGCCGCGCTGCTCGGCGACGCCGGGTACTGCCCGACGCCGCTCACGGGCCTGGGCACCAGCCTGTCGCTGGTCGGCGCGTACGTCCTGGCGGGCGAACTGGCCGCGGCAGGCGGCGAGCACCGTGCCGCGTTCGCCGCGTACGACGCCGTCATGCGGCCCTACGTGCGGCAGGCGCAGGAACTGCCCCCGGGAGGCGTACGGGGCTACGCGCCGCGCGGCCGGACGGGGATCGCGCTGCGGAACGCGTCGATGCGGGCGATGGGGCGCGGGCCGATGAAGAAGCTGATGGAGGCCCAGTTCGCCAAGGCCGGCGCCATCCGGCTGCCGGACTACGCGGCGCTGGGGACCGCCGTCGGACCCGCCTTCGGGGCGGCGGCCTGACCCGCTGCGGCCGGGCGGGCGCGTCGTGGGCGGGGCGGGCGCGGAGCGCGCGCCCGGCGG
>NZ_JAKGCV010000592.1 GCF_021556455.1 Streptomyces fuscigenes
CCACCCCTCCCGCACCCGCGCCGCCTCGTCCCCCCCGCCACCCGGCACGCCCCGCCCGCCACCCGGCACACCCCGCACACCTCCCGTCACCGCACGCAGCCCCCGGCAACAGTGCGCGGAACCGTACTGCGCGGCGCACCCCGCATCGGGCAGCATGGGCCCCATGTCCGTACTGACGCGCGACGAAGCGCGAACCCGAGCCCGGCTGATCGACGTCCACCGGTACGCCATCGCCCTCGATGTCACCACCGGCAGCGAGACCTTCGACTCCCGCACCGTCGTCCACTTCACCGCACACGCGGCCGGGGACACCTTCGTCGAGCTCAAGCCCGCCACCCTGCGCGCCCTCAGCCTCGACGGCGAGGCCCTCGACCCCGCAGCCCTCGACGGGAACCGCTACCCGCTCAACGGCCTCACCCCCGGGGAACACGAACTGCGCGTCGACGCGGACATGCGCTACTCCCACACCGGTGAGGGCATGCACCGCTTCACCGACCCCACCGACGGCGAGACGTACCTCTACACCCAGCTGTTCATGGAGGACGTCCAGCGGGTGTTCGCCGCCTTCGACCAGCCCGACCTCAAGGCGGTCTTCGAGGTCACCGTCACCGCCCCCGAGGCCTGGACCGTCCTCGGCAACGGCATCGCCACCCACGACGGCGGCGGCCGCTGGAGCATCGCCCCCACCCCCCTCATCTCCACCTACCTCGTCGCCGTCGCCGCCGGCCCCTGGCACTCCGTGCGCACCGAGCACGCCGGCATCCCCTTCGGCATCCACTGCCGCCGCTCCCTCGCCCCCCACCTGACCGAGGACGCCGACGAGATCCTCGGCATCACCCGCGCCTGCTTCGACCGCTACCACGAGAAGTTCGAGGAGCCCTACCCCTTCGACTCCTACGACCAGGCGTTCGTCCCCGAGTTCAACGCCGGCGCCATGGAGAACCCCGGACTCGTCACCTTCCGCGACGACTTCGTCTACCGCTCCGCCGTCACCGACACCGAACGCCAGACCCGCGGCATGGTCATCGCCCACGAGATGGCCCACATGTGGTTCGGCGACCTCGTCACCCTCCAGTGGTGGGACGACATCTGGCTCAACGAGTCCTTCGCCGAGTACATGGGCTACCAGACCCTCGCCGAGGCCACCCGCTTCCGCGACACCTGGGTCGACTTCGCGATCGGCCGCAAGCCCTGGGGCTACGACGCCGACCAGCGGCCCTCCACGCACCCGGTCGCCCCCGAGCCGGGAGCCGTGCCCGACACCGCGTCCGCGATGCTCAACTTCGACGGCATCTCCTACGCCAAGGGCGCCTCCGCGCTGCGCCAACTCGTCGCCTGGCTCGGCGAGAAGGACTTCCTCGCCGGCGTCAACAACCACATCACACGGCACAAGTACGGCAACGCCACCCTCGCCGACTTCGTCGAGTCCCTCGCCCGCGCCACCGACCGCGACGTCCCCGCCTGGGCCGCCGCCTGGCTGGGCACCACCGGCGTCGACACCCTCCGCCCGCGCATCGACGCCACCGACACCGAATGGACCCTCACCGCGGCACACGAGGGCAGCCGGCCCCACCGCATCGCCGTCAGCAGCTACGACCTCGACATCGTCGACACCGGCCGCCTCGTGGCCCGCGACCGCTTCGAGATCGACGTGCCCGCCGACGGCGACAGCGCCCCCACCACACTGCCCGGCCGCCGCCCCGCCCTCGTCGTCCTCAACGACAGCGACCTCAGCTACACCAAGATCCGCCTCGACAGCGGCTCCTGGGACACCGCCCTCGGCACCCTGTCGGCCGTGCCCGACCCCCTCACCCGGGCCGTCGTGTGGAACGCGGCACGCGACATGGTCCGCGACGGCGAACTCGCCCCCGCCACCTACCTCGAGGCCGCCCGCGCCCACCTCCCGCACGAGACCGACCTCGCGCTCGTCCAGGGCGTCCTCACCTTCGCGGGCTCCCAGGCCGCCGCCCGCTACACCGCCCCCGGCAAGCGCCCCGCGGCCCTCGCCACGCTCACCGCCCTGTGCCGCGACCTCATCCGCCGCACCGAGGACGCGGGCAACCCCGGCCTCCGGCTCATCGCGGTACGCCACTTCATCGACGCCGCAACCCAGCCCGACGGCATCCACGACTGGTTCACCAGCGGCCACGTCCCCGGCGGCCCCGAACTCGACCCCGAACTGCGCTGGCGCGTCCTGACCCGGCTCGCCGTCCTCGGCGCCGCCACCGAGAAGGACATCGCCGGCGAACTCGCCCGCGACCCCAGCGCCAGCGGCCAGGAGGGAGCCGCCCGCTGCCGCGCCGCACTGCCCGACCCCGAGGCCAAGAAGGCCGCCTGGGCCCGCCTCTTCGACGGCGACGACCTGTCCAACTACCTGTTCACCGCCGTCGCCCAGGGCTTCTGGCAGCCCGAACAGGCCGACCTCGTCGCCGAGTACGTTCCCCGCTACTTCCCCGCCGCGGTCGCCCTCGGCGCCCGCAGGGGACCGGCCATCGCCGAGGCCGCCGGCCGCTACGCCTTCCCGGGCCACGCCGTCGACGACGCCACACTGCGGCTCGGCACCGAATGCCTCGACAGCGCCGACATGATCCCGGCCCTGCGCCGCAAACTCGTCGACCAGCTCGACGACCTGCGCCGCGCCCTGCACGTCAGGAAGGCCGACGCCGGCTGACCCGGCCGACGCCGGCTGACCCGGCCGACGCCGGCTGGCCCGGCTGAGCGCCCGCGCCCCGGGGTGCCCGGGGGACCGGGCGGTGCCGGGCCGCC
>NZ_JAKGCV010000593.1 GCF_021556455.1 Streptomyces fuscigenes
GCGTCGCGTCCCGAGGCACGTGTGCGCCATGTTCGGGACTGGCGCCCCGGGCCCGGGGCCCGGCCGCACCCTTGCCGGGAAGGGGCGCCGGCTGCCGGGAAGGGGCGCCGGCTGCCGGGAGGGGGGCGCCGGGAAGGGGGGGCGCCGGGCCGCAGCCTCACGGCGAGCCGGACGGTGCGGCTGCCCGGTGCCGCGAACCGGTCAGGCGGCTGTTTCGATGCCCAGGGCGCGGTCGCGCTCGGTCTCCGCCTCACGGCGCATCAGGCGGAACCACATGTAGATGACGAAGCCGGCGAAGACGAACCACTCGCCGGTGTAACCGAGGTTCTGGAAGGCTTTGAGGTCCAGGCCCGTGTTGGCCGGGGCGGCGGCCGGGACGGGCACGAGGCCGTCGGTGCCCTTGTTGACGGTGACCCATCCGTCGTAGACGCCGTACGGCACGATGTTGACGAGCGACGCCGCGCTGATCATGCCCACCTCGCCGGACGGGAGGCCTCCACTGCTGATGACGCCGTCGCTGTCGGTGGTCTCGGACGGCTGGAGCGCGCCGACGATGTGCACCTCACCGGCCGGCGCGGCAGGCGCCTTCCTGCCGCTGGGCAGCCAGCCGCGCACGACGGGCAGGGCCTTGCCGTCGTCCGTGCGCAGCATGGTGAGCACGTACGAGCCCGTGTGCCCGTCGAGGGTGCGCTGGGGCACGGTGAACTGCTGGGCGTAGTGCCCGCTGGCCTCGGCCTGCCGTCCGGAGCTCTCCTGCGTGACGGGCAGGAGCTTGCCGAGGGGCGCCGCGGGTTCCTTGGCCGGGTCCGGCCGGTGGTCGGCCGCTCGCTGCGCGTCGACCCGGCCCTCGAAACGGCTCAGCTGCCAGATGCCCATGAACACGCAGACGGGCACCGCCAGCAGAGCGAAGACATTGATCCCCATCCATCGGGGCGTCAGCAGAAACCGGTACACCCCACCACGGTACGGAACCCGCCTGTGCGCGGACGCCTCGGGTACCCGTACCCGGCTCTCCCGCATGCCCTCCGGTACCGCTGGCCGACGACCGCGCCCGCTCTCCGCCACAGCCGATCGTGTCCCGTGCCCGTGTCCCCTGTCTCGCGACCCGTCCGGCGCGGGCTGCCGCGACGCGACCCGGTCAAGCGGTCACCGAGGTGCCCGGCGCCGTCGCCGGCCTGCCTCTCCGCCCGGTCTCCCGGTCTCCCGGTCTCCCGGTCTCCCGGGCGGCGCGGCCCGGCTCAGGCGGCCGGGGGCGCGTCCACGGGGCCGGTCTTGTAGATCGTTCCGGCGCAGGCGTTGGGGATCGTCGTCTCGGCCTTCGGCACCCCGGCCTCGGGGGTGTGGGAGACGGACACGCTGCCGTCCTGGGTGCCGCCGGAGCCGGGGCCCGCGCCGTCGTCCTCGACGAGCTGGGTGCCAAGGCCGGTCGTCGCGCCGTCGGTCGCCACGTCCGTGCCGGAGCCGGAACCGGACCCCGCGCCGGGGGCGGCCGCGCCGCTGTCGCTGCCGGTCGAGCTGCCCGACGACGGCGGTTTGCCGGTGCTGCCGCCCGGGTCGGTCGGGCTCGTGGAGCCGCCGTCCCCCTTGGTCGGGCATGTCGCGGACGGGACGAACGCGAACTGCACCTCGTACGCGCCGGCGGGTGCGAGCGCCATGGTGGAGGTGTCGCCCGGCGTGGAGGGCAGCTGGGTCGCCGGGTCGCCCGCCGTGTGCTGCACCACGCTGATCCTGGCGGGGTCCGCGGCGCCGGCCGCCATGAAGCCGACCGCGTCCCCGCCGGTGACGGTGCACTCCTTGTCGGAGACGTTCGAGACGTGGAAGCTGCCGTAGACGGTGCCGTTCGCGGTGGGTGGGTTCTTGGAGGCGGTGACCCCGAGCTGGTCGGCCGAGCAGGTCGGCAGCGTCATCGCGAAGGTGCTTCCCGGCGAGGTGACGGCGCCTGGGCCCGTGCTCGTGCCGGGATCCCGGTCCTTGGCCGACGGGCTGCCGGTGCCCGGTTCCGCCGGTGCGCTCGCCGTGCCGTCGCTCGGTTCCCGGGTGTCCTGGCCCCGGCGGGGCCCGTTGCCGGCGTCGTCCGAGCGGCCGCCGTCCGGCCATGCGCCGTCCGACGGGGCCTCCTCGTGGCCCGCGCTGACCGTGCGGTGCCGAACGGGGTCGGACACCCCGGCGACGTGCAGGAACGCGGGTACCGCCGTGCCGAACAGCAGCGCCGCGGCCGCGGCTCCGACCAAGACCTGCCGCTTGCGGGCCCGCCGCGCCGGCACCGCCGCGTGCAGGTGGTCGAGGACGCCGTCGGAGGGCTGGAGGCCGTCCACGGCGTCGTGCAGGAGCCGCCGCAAGGCGAGTTCGTCGCTCGGGAAGGCCGATTCCGCGCCGAGGGCCTTGCGCCCAATGCCCGCCGCGGCGAGGAGACGCGTGCCGCCGTCGGCCACCTCGTCTCCCGAGTCCGCCCGGCGCACGTGGTCCGCGGAGTCCCCGGGGTCCACGGGGTCCACGGGGGCGCCGGGGTCCGCCTCGTCCGCCGGCTTCGTCCCGTCCGTCTCGGGACGGCTGCCGTCGCCGGCCCCCGCCGCGTCGCCGGAGCCAGGGCCCGGGCCCGGGGCGCTCTCGCGGGAGGCGTCGCCCGTAGCGCCGTCGCCGCCCTCCCCACGAGCGCGGAGGCCGTCGCCGCCCTCCCCACGAGCGCGGAGGCCGTCGCCCGCACCACTGTCGCCGGAACCGTCGCCCGCGGCCTCACCGGCCGCCGGATCGCCGGTGCCGGCCGGT
>NZ_JAKGCV010000594.1 GCF_021556455.1 Streptomyces fuscigenes
CTCGACCATCTCCTCCTCCCGCGCCTCGCGGTAGTAGGAGGGGAGGAACCGAAGGACGCGGCGGTAGCGCCGCTCCAGCAGCGGCATCGTGGCGGTGGCGGCAGCGGTCGCCTCGGCCCCGTCCGCGGCCACGACAGCGCGAAGCCGAAGTCGGTCGCCGCCGTCTCCGGGGGTCAGGCCCCGGGCGCGGCGACGGTCCTCGACCCGCCGTTCCCGAAGCCCGACCTCACCCTGACCGACACGCACGGCAAGCCCTTCAACCTCCGCGAGGAGACGAAGAACAAGCCGACTCTGCTGTACTTCGGATACACGCACTGCCCCGACGTCTGCCCGCTGACGATGAGCAACCTCGGCATCGCGCGCAAGTCGCTGTCCAAGGCCGACCAGGCCCGGCTCCAGGTCGTGTTCATCACGACGGACCCGCAGCGCGACACCCCCGCCGAGCTCGGCAAGTGGCTGCCCGCCGCGGGCGACCCGTCGTTCATCGGCCTCACCGGGGACTTCAAGAAGATCCAGGCCGCCGCGAAGACCCTCGGCATCGGCATCGACCCGCCCGTGAAGCAGAAGGACGGCACGATCGTCTCCACGCACGGCGCGGAGGTGATCGCGTTCTCCCCGAAGACCAACGGCGGCTACCTGCTGTACGGGGACACGACCACGTCCGGCGACTACGCGAAGGCCCTGCCGAAGATCGTGAAGGGGGAGAAGCCGTGACCGGCCGTTCCCCGCGCCGCCGGGCCCTCGCGCCGGCGGCCGTCCTCGCCGCGGCCGGGCTCGCCCTGACGGCCTGCTCGGGCGGCGGCAACGCGGACGCCGCCGCGACGCCCGGGAGCGGAGGCGGGGCCGGCTCGTCCGCGTCCTCCGCCGCCGGCGGCTCGCCGAAGCTCACCGTCACCGGGGCGTACATGCCGCAGCCCGTCGGCGACCTCGCGGCCGGCTTCCTCGTCGTCCACAACGCCGGCACCGGCGACGACGCGCTGACGTCCGTCACCAGCCCGCTGAGCGACAGCGTCACCATCCACAAGACGGTCGGCAACCGGATGGTGGAGGTGAAGTCGTTCGACGTGCCGCCGGGCGGCTCGCTCGACCTCGCCCGCGGCGGCAACCACATCATGCTGATGGGCATCGCCCACCCGCCCAAGCAGGGCCAGAGCATCGAACTGGACCTGCACTTCAAGAGGACAGGCGCGATCAAGGTCACCGTTCCCGTCAAGGCGGCCAACTACCAGCCGCCCGCCACGCCGTGAGTGAGGGACTCGACACGCCATGAGTGCTGCCACCGCCCCGTCCGCCGTTCCCGGCGCCCCCGCGCGTCCACGCCCCCGCCTCCTGCCCCGTCCGGACGGGCGGAGCGCGCGGCCCGCCGCGCTCCGCACGCGGGTGCGCCGCCCGGGCCGTGAGCCCGGCGGCCCGCACGCCTCGCCGCTGCTGCGGCTGCTGACCGTCGCGGCCGTGATCGTCGTGTCCCTGCTGGGCCTGTCCGCGGGCACGGCGTCCGCGCACGCGGCGCTGACCGGCAGCGACCCGAAGGACGGGAGCGTGGTGGCCACCGCGCCGAAGGCCGTCACCCTGTCGTTCTCCGAGCAGGTCTCCCTCGGCAAGAACGCGATACGGGTGCTCGCCCCCGACAACGAGCGCGTCGACAGCGGGAAGATCGCCGACGTCAGCACCTCGTCGAGGGCGAGCTACCGCATCGCGCTGCGCTCCGGCCTCGCCGACGGCACGTACACCGTGGCCTGGCAGGCCGTCTCCGCCGACACCCATCCGGTGGCCGGGGCCTTCACGTTCTCGGTCGGCGCTCCGTCGAAGACGTCGGCGCAGGTCGGCGGGCAGGGCGGGGGCGGCGGGCTCGTCGGCGTGCTGTACGGCGCCGCGCGCTACTTCTCGTACGCGGGGTTCGTCCTGCTGATCGGCGGGGCGGCGTTCGTGCTGGTCTGCTGGCCGGGCGGGGCGGCGGCCCGGCCGATGCAGCGGCTCGTCGTGCGCGGCTGGATCACGTTCACCGCCGCGACGCTCGCGCTGCTGCTCCTGCGCACCCCCTACACGGGGTCGGGCAGGCTGTCCGACGTCTTCGACCTGGCCGGGCTGCAGGACGTCCTCGCGACGAAGGAGGGCGCGGCGCTCGTGTCGCGGCTGCTGCTCCTCGGGGCGGCTGCCGTGTTCGTGGCCGTGCTGTTCGGCGCGTACGCGCGGCGCGGGGAGGAGGCCGCGCCGGGCGCGGACGGCGCCCCGGCGGCGGACGGTGCCCGGGGCGGGGGCGGCCCCGGCGCCGGGAGCGGGAACCGCGACCTGGCGTTCGGGCTCGGCGCGGGTGGCGCGGTGGTCGCGGCGGGCCTCGCGGCGACCTGGTCGCTGAGCGAGCACGCCTCGACCGGCATCCAGACGGCGCTGGCCATGCCGGTCGACATGGTGCACCTGCTGGCCATGGCGTGCTGGCTGGGCGGGCTCGCCGCCCTGCTCGTCGCCCTCTACCGGGCGCCCGCGATCGGGGCGCGGGCGGTGCGGCGGTTCTCGGCGCTCGCGTTCTGGAGCGTCGTGGCGCTGGTGGCGAGCGGGCTGTACCAGGCGTGGCGCCAGCTCGGCACGTTCTCGGCGCTGACCTCCACGTCGTACGGCCGGCTGCTGATGATCAAGGTCGGCCTGGTGGTCGTGGTCGTGGTGATCGCGTACTTCTCCCGGCGCTGGACGGCGCGGCTGGCCGAGGCGCCCGAGGGTGCCGGGGCGGCGGAGGCCGGGGCGGACGCGGCGGCGACCGCCGGG
>NZ_JAKGCV010000595.1 GCF_021556455.1 Streptomyces fuscigenes
CGGCGGGCCTGAGGTCGTCGGCGGCGAACCAGGCGGACTCGACGCGCCGCCGGGCGACGGCGGGCGGCCTGCCTTCACCGGGTCCGCCTCCCGCGCCCGGTCCTTCGCCGCCGCCCTCGCCGTCCGCGGGCCCGGTGCGCGGCCGGAGGGCTCCGGCCAGGGACGCGGCGAGCGACAGCAGCGCGTAGTTCTCCACCACGAAGGACCGGCCGTGCGCCGGTTCGTGCGTCGGGACCCGCCGGCCCGTCAGGTCCAGGTGCAGCGCCCGTACGACGTCGAGTCCGGCGCGGTCGGTGAACAGCCGGAACTGGGCGCCGGGCCGGGGGTTGAAGTCCAGCAGGTGGTAGGCGCCGGTGCCCGGGTCCCGGCGGAAGTCGAGGTCGAGGATGCCCCGGTAGCCGAGTTCCTCGACGAGGCGCCGGGCCGCCGTCTCGACGTCCGGGTTGGGCAGCCACCGGCCGACGGCGGTGAGGCCCGCGTCCACCGGCCACGAGCGCTCCTTGCGCCCGGTGGCGGCGAGCGGGCACGTCCCGTCGCGGCCCGCGTACCCGTGGAAGAACCAGTCGAGGCCGCGCCCGGGCGGCAGGAACTCCTGGACGATCAGCCGGCTGCCCGCCTCGGCGGTCCGCGCGTGCAGGTCGCGGGCCTCCCGTTCTGAGCGCAGGAGGCGGGTGGAGCGCAGGCCGGAGCCCGGCGGGAGCAGCCAGGGTCTGCTCCACTTGGCGACGGCGGGCCGGCCCAGCGAACGCACGGCGGCGGCCGCCTCCCCGGCGCTGTCCGGGAGGAGGGTGCGCGGGTGCGGCAGGCCGAGCGCGGCGCAGACCGCGGCGAGTTCTGCCTTGTCGGCGACCTGCTCGGCGAGCCCGGGGGGCTGCTCGGGCAGCAGGTAGCGCCCCGCGAGGGCGTCGCCGAGCCGGCCGGTGGCGAGCGCGCTGACGTCGTCGAGCGGGATCAGCACGGCGGGCCTGCCGACGAGGTCGGAGACGGTCAGCAGCAGCCGGCGGACGCCCGCGAGGTCGGTCGTGCCCGGGGGGCGCACGTGGGCGGTGCGCAGGTGCCGGGAGCGGGCGACGGGGCTGTGCGGCGACTCGATGACGGCGTGCACCTCGATGCCCGCCCGTCCCAGGGAGCGGACCGCGCCGAGGGTGCCGTGGTGGAAGGGGTTCGGATCGAGCCGCACGAGAACGGCCGGTGTCGTGGTGTCAAAGGCTGGCACGAGGTGTCCTCTTCATTCCGATGACCCATCAGAGGGATGAAATGCACGAACGGTCTACTGGGACGCGGGGCCGGATTCCCGTTCGGCGCAATAGAAATACTTTGTGATCAGCGTGACCACGGAATGCCCGCGGCCACGGGAGCGGTCCACCAGCCGAGGAGCAGCCATGGCCCCTTCACGTCGTCGTCTCGCGGTCACGTGCGTGAGCACCGTCATGGCGGGGTTCCTCGCCACCGCGGCCGCGCCGCCCCCGCCGTCCCCCACCGCCGTGCCGCCGGCCCCGCAGTCCCCCGACTCGCCGGGGCCAGGCGCCGCGGGAAAAGGCACCGCCGCACGGGGCACGGCCGAGAATGAGGCCGCCGGAAAGGGCACCACCGGAAAGGGCACGGCCGAGAATGGCACGGCCGCAAAGGGGACGGCCGCGGAAGACACGCCGTCGGACGCATCGAAACCGCCGCCCGCCGCGCACCCCGCATTCGGCACGTTCACCGATTCCGGCGTCCAGGGCGTCCGGGACATCGCCCGTACGCAGAAATGGCTCGGCGGCACGGAACTACGGGTGGGACACACATATCTGCCCGGCGGCACGTGGTCGGACATCGAGGGCCAGGTGGACTTCCTCGGCGACTGGGCGCGCTGGAAGCAGGCGCGGGCCGGCCGGCTGTTCGTCCTCAACGTGCCGATGCTCGACGACAACGAGGGCCACATCCCCGACGGGCAGGTGCGCGCGAAGCTGCGCCAGGGCGCGGCCGGCGCGTTCGACGCGCACTACCGCACGCTCGCGCAGCGGCTCGTGGACCTCGGTGTCCCGGACGCGGTCGTCGTGCTCGGCTGGGAGATGAACGGCACGACCTACACGGGCCGGTGCGGCCCCGACCCGGCCGCGTGGAAGGCGTACTGGAAGAGGATCGTCACCGCGATGCGGGCGGTGCCCGGGCAGAAGTTCGCCTTCGACTTCGCGCCGAACCGCGGCACGGACGCGATCGCCTGGACGAAGTGCTACCCCGGGGACGACCTCGTCGACGTCCTCGGCATGGACTCCTACGACCAGCCGCCCGGCCGCACGTTCGAGGAGGAAATGAACGAGCCCTACGGGCTCAAGGCGCACGTGGACTTCGCGGCGGCGCACCACAAGCCGGTCTCCTACCCGGAGTGGGGGCTCTTCCGCAACGGCGACGATCCCGCGTACATGAGCGCGATGCTGAAGTGGATCGACACGTACAAGCCGCTCTACAACACGCTGACCGACTACTGCCCGCACGGTGTGTGGCAGTGCTCCTCGAACCCCGAGTCGGCGAAGGTGTTCCGGGACGCGCTGTACGGACGGGGCGCCGACCCGATCGACCCGCCGACCGAGCCGACCGAGCCCACGCAGCCCACCGAGCCCACCGATCCGAGCGCGCCGCCGACCTCGACGATCTCGTCGGTGTCGGTGGTGGCGAGCGCGATCGGCACCGCGTCCACCCCGCCGAACTGCTTGAAGAGGATGGCCTTGCCCTCCATCACGGGGAGGGAGGCCTCCGGGCCGATGTCGCCG
>NZ_JAKGCV010000596.1 GCF_021556455.1 Streptomyces fuscigenes
TGCGGGCGGCGGCGCACGGCGGCCTCCGCCCGGCGGCCGGTGGGCACGCCGGGCGGAGGCCGTCCCTGCTGCCGGGTCAGGCGGCGCCGCCCGCGTGCGGTGCGAGCAGATCCGCCAGGCCTATACGGGTCATGAACTCGGAGCGGATGCGGTCGGCCACCTTGCTGACCTCCTCCGAGCCGTCGTTCGACGGGTCGACGTGGACGCGGAACGGGCGGCTGCCGTGCGGCGTGCCGACGACCTCGACGACGGCGTCGGCGACGAGCGACGCGTCGGCGTCCGCGGGCTCCAGCGCGGCGAGGCGGCGGGAGACGTCCTCCATCATCCCGGCGTACCGCTCCTCGTACTGCGCGACGATCTCCTGCTGCGCGGGGTGCCCGCCGGTCGCGAAGTGGTTGGTGCCCGACGTGAAGGCGCCGGGCACGACGATCGTGGTCTCGATGTTGAACCGGGCCAGTTCGGCCGCGTAGGAGACGGCGAAGGCGTCCATGGCGGCCTTCGCGGCGAAGTACGGGGCGAGGTAGGGCGGTGTGCCGCCCCGGGTGCTGGACGAGCCGACCCACAGCACGAGTCCGTTCTGCCGGGCCCGCAGGTGCGGGAGCGCGGCGCGGTTGACGCGCTGGGTGCCGAGGACGTTGGTGTCGAAGACGGCCGCTGTCTCCTCGGGGGTGAACGCCTCGGCCGGGCCGGTGACCATGTGGCCCGCGTTGTGGACGAGGACGTCGAGCGCGCCGGCCTCCTCGATCACGGCGGCGACGGCGCGGTCCGCCGACTCCTGGGAGAGGACGTCGAGTTCGACCGTGCGCAGGTCGACGTGGTGCTCATCGGCGAAGGCGGCGGCCTCGGCGACCGGGCCGGCGTTGCGTCCGGCGGTGTCGCGCATCGCCGCGTAGACGGTGTGGCCGGCGGTGGCGAGGGCGCGGGCCGAGAGGGCGCCGAATCCGGAACCGGCGCCGGTGATGAGGACGGTCTTGCTCATGAGGGGTCTCCTTCGGGAGGACGGCCGGTGGCCGCGGGGGCGAATGCGTGCGGCCGGGGCCGCCGGGGCGGATGCGCGGGCCGGGAGGGGTTCGTGCGCGGGCCCGCCCGCGGTGGCGGGACGGGCCCGGTGCGGAAGGGGGCGGGCCGGGCCGGATCGTGACGGCGGGACGGGAGCGGTCCGGGATGCGGGGCTGTGCAGGGGCGTTCGGGCGCCGGTCAGACGACGCCGCCGTTGACGTAGAGGATCTGGCCGTTGACCCAGCGGGCGGGCCCGGCGAGGAACGCGACGGCCTCGGCTATGTCCTCCGGGAGCCCGAGCCGTTCCAGGGGGGCCATGTCCCGGAGGCGGTCGACGACGGACTGCTCCTTGCCGTCCAGGAAGAGGGGGGTGGCGGTGGGGCCGGGGGCGACGGCGTTCACCGTGATGTCGCGGCCGCGCAGTTCCCTGGCGAGGATGAGCGTCATCGCGTCCACGGCGCCCTTGGTGGCCGCGTAGGCGGTGTAGCCGGTGAGGCCGATCTTCGTGACGGACGTCGAGAAGTTGACGAGGGCGCCGCCGGGGCGCAGTCGGCGTGCCGCCTGCTGGTCGACGACGAAGGTCCCGCGGATGTTGGTGCGGTGCATCCGGTCGAGGACGTCCAGGTCCTGGTCGACCAGGGGCGAGAGCAGCATCACGCCGGCGGTGTGGACGACCACGTCGATGCCGCCGTAGAGCTCCTCGGCCGTGTCGAACATCGCGGCGACCTCGGCCTCCTCGGCGACGTCGGCCGCCACGGCGGTGGCGGTGCCCCCCGCGTCGACGATCGCCTTCACCGTCTCCTCGGCCCGCACCCGCCTGCCGGAGTAGTGGACGAGGACCGTCATGCCGTCGGCCGCGAGGCGCTCGGCGACGCTGCGTCCGATGCCGCCGGAACCGCCGGTCACCAGGGCGACCCGGGCCCCGGAGGTCGAGGCGGCGAGGGGGGTGGTGGGCGACGTGGTCATGGCTGTCTCCGGTCTGCGAGTAAGGGGAACCCGGCGTCGTAGCGGCGTTTCGCTTCGGCCAGAACGAAGTTACACGCTTTCCCGTATCAGCGCTACACCCTTGGCGTAGCAACATTCATAACGCGACTACGACCGGGTGTTATCGTCCTTACATGGACGTACGGACCCAGATGCTGGAAGCCGCGGAGAAACTGCTCGACGCGTCACCGACGCGGGACATCGCGACGCGCGCCGTCTGCGACGCGGTCGGAGTGGGGGCCCCGGTGCTCTACCGGCTCTTCGGGGACAAGAACGGCCTGCTCAAGGCCGTGGTGGACTACGGTTTCGACCGCTACCTCGCGACGAAGCGGGAGGCCGAGCCGTCGAGCGATCCGGTGGCCGACCTGCGCAACGGGTGGGACACGCACGTGGCGTTCGCGCTCGCGCACCCGGCGGTCTACCGGCTGATGTACTCGCCCGCCTTCTCCGAGGTCCCGGACGCGGCGGGCGAGGCGCTGGACCTGCTGCGCGCCGTGCTGGTGCGGTGCGCGGCGACGGGGGCGCTGCGGGTGGAGCCCGAACAGGCGGCGCAGGTCATCATGTCCGCCAACATCGGGGTCTCGCTCAATCTGGTGACCCAGCCCGAGGTCTACACCGACCCCGGCCTGTCCGTGCGGGTGCGCGACGCCGTCCACGCGGCGCTGCTGCGCGACCGGCCGGCGGCTGCCGCCTCGACCGGCCCCGACGCCACCGCCGCCGCGGCCGTGCAGTTGGCCGCCGCCCTCGCCACCGG
>NZ_JAKGCV010000597.1 GCF_021556455.1 Streptomyces fuscigenes
CACCGTCTGGACCACCGGCGACTCGACGCGGCGGCGGCCGCGGTGGCGGCCGGGCTGCGCGCCCGGGGCGTACGGCGCGGCCAGGCCGTCGCGCTGGCACTCCCCCGTTCCTGGCGGCTGGTGTGCGCCATGCTCGGCGTGCTCCGGCTCGGCGCGTGCGTCGTCCCGCTCGACACCCTGAGCCCCGCGCACCGGCGCGCGCACGTCCTGACCGACTCGGGCGCCGTCGCCGTCGTGCACGGCGGGGTGCCCCTGCCCGATCTCCCGCCCGGCATCATGCCTTTGGCCGTGGACGAACTGCTGTACCACGCCGCGCACGAGGAGCCGCCGCGCCGCACGGACACCACCGGGACGCCGGAACCGGCGCCCTCGGTACGGGACACGGCATTCGGCACGGCCTCGGACGGGGGCGGCACGGACGCCCGGAGGACTCCGGGGGCCGGTGACGCGGAGGCCCGCACGGCTCCGGAATCCGACGGCACGGATGCCCGAAGGACCACGGAGGCCGGCGGCGGGGCCGCGGCCGGCGGCGCGTCGTTCCTCTTCTACACGTCGGGAACCACCGGGGTGCCCAAGGGCGTGGAGGTGCGGGACGCCGGCATCCTGCGCCTGGCCGAGCCCGGCTACCTGGATCTGCGGCCCGGCGACCGCTACGCCTGCCTGTCCAACCCGGCCTTCGACGCCCTGAGTTTCGAGGTGTGGACACCGCTGCTGACCGGCGGCTGCTGCGTCGTGCTGGGCGACGAGGAGGTGCGGGACCCGCACCGGCTGGCCGCCGCGCTGCTGCGGGAGCGGGTGGACACCCTGTTCGTCACCACCGCGCTGTTCAACGCGGTCGTCGACACGGTCGCCGACTGCTTCGCCGGCGCGCGCCAAGTGCTGATCGGCGGCGAGAGCCTCAACCCCCGTACGGTACGGCGCTGGTACCGGCACAACGCTGCCTCGTCCACGCGCCTGCACAACGTCTACGGGCCGACCGAGTCCAGCACGTTCGCGCTGTGCCACCCGATCCCGCGCGACGCGGGCGACGGCCCCGTGCCCGTCGGCCGTCCGCTGCCGGGCACCGGGATGCTGCTGGCCGTGCCCGGGGACACCCGGCCCGCCCCGCCCGGGGAGGTCGCCGAACTGCTGCTGTCCGGGGCCGGGCTCGCCGCCGGTTACCGCAACCTGCCCGAGGAGACGCGGCGGCGCTTCGTGGCGGTGCCCGCGGCCGACGGCGCCCCCGTGCGCCACTACCGCACCGGCGACCTGGTGCGCGCCGGGTCCGACGGCCTGGTCTCGTACGTGGGACGGGTCGACCGGCAGGTGAAGGTGCGCGGGTTCCGCATCGAGCCGGGCGAGGTGGAGCGCCAACTGCTCGGGCACCCGGCCCTGCGGCAGGTCCACGTGTGCACGAGGGTGCCCGAACGGGGCGGCCCCCGCGAACTGCTGGCGTACCTGGTCACCGAGGACGGGCTGACCCACGGGGAGTTCGAGGCGCACGTCGCCGCCCGGCTGCCGCACTACATGCGCCCCCACCACGTCTACCGGCTCGGCGCGCTGCCGCTCACCGCGAACGGAAAGGTCGACGAGCGGGCACTGCTCAGCGGTGACGCGGCGCCCTGGCGGGCCGCCGAGGGGCCGTCGGTCCCCGTGTCGGCGCGGTGCCGCGAGGTGCTGGACCTCGCCGGACGGGTGCTCGGGGCGCGCGACGCGCGTCCCGGCGACCGCTGGACCTCGGTCGGCGGCGACTCCCTGGGCGCCCTGCGCCTGCGCTTCGAGGCGCGGCGGCGCTGGGGCGTGGACCTGCCCGCGGCCCTCGTGCTGCGATCGGACTTCGCCGCCATCGCGGACGCCGTCGACGCGCGCCTGGCCGAGGCCGGGAGCGATGCCCGGGCAGGAAGCGGAACCGGGCCCGGACCGGGGGCGGTTGCCGACGGCGACGCCTCCGGCCACCCGGCCGCCGCACCGCCCACGGGCGCCGCCTCGGCCCCGGCGACCTGCGAGCAGCAGCGGTTGTGGCTGCTCGACCGCCGCGACCCGGACTCCGGCGCCTACCTCGTCGGGCAGGCGTTCCGGCTGACGGGCCGGGTCGACGCGGCGGCGCTGCGCCACGCCTGCGCGGCCCTGGTGCGGCGCCACGTCGCATTGCGCACCGGGTTCGAGGCGGCGCCCGAGGGGCTGCGGCAGGCCGTGGGCCCCGCCTACGACCCCTGGTGCGAGCCGGGCCCCGGGCAGCCCGCGGACGAAGAGGGCGCCCTCCTGTTCGCCGACCGGTTCTTCGCCGAGCGCTTCGATCTCGCGGTGCCCCGGATGCTGCGCGTGTGCTGGCTGCCGTTCGACGACGGCGGGCTCCTGCTGCTCCAGCTCCACCACATCGCGGTCGACGGCTGGTCGCTCGGTGTGCTGTTCGAGGACATGTCCGCCGCCTACGCCGCGTCGACCGGCGCGGGCGGATCCGCCCCGGCGGGCGCGCCGGAACCCCTGGCGGCCGGGCCGGACCCGTACACACCGCTCGACGGCCGGGAACCGCCCGGGGCCGGCTCCGGCCCGTACACACCGCTCGACCACGCGCTCTGGCAGGAGCGTTGGCACGCCACGCCGGCCTACCGCCGGCGCCTGGAGGAGCTGCTGGCCCTGTACGGAGACCGGGAGGGCGCCGCCGAGCCGCTGCGCCCCGGGCACCCGGCGTCCACGGGCCGGACGGACGGGACCGGCACCGGTCCGGCCGGCGCCGGCGGC
>NZ_JAKGCV010000598.1 GCF_021556455.1 Streptomyces fuscigenes
TGCGCGCCCCGGTGTGCGCGGGGCGCGGCGCGGCGGTGGTGCCCGGGGGCGTGGCGGGGCCCGCGGTCGGCGGTTTCGGGCGGGACGTCGCCGTTCCGATCTCGCCGACCGGCAGGGGCTTCCCGTCGGGAGCGACCAGCCGGAAGCCGTCCACGTCCTGGCCGCGCGGCCGCTTGGGGCGGTCCTTCGCGTAGTAGTACAGCGGGTGCCTGTCGTAGACGACCTGCGGCAGGCTGCTCCCGGGCGCGTGGTGCGCGGTGTGCGTGACCTTGCCGGTGACGCCGTGGCCCCGGGCCGCGGCCCCCAACGCGGGCGGGAACGTCTTCGCGCACCGGCCCGTGCAGCCCGGCGTGTTGGGCTTGTCCGCCTCGCGCAGGTAGAGCGGGTTGCCGTGCACGTCCGCCAGCGCCGCGCCGTTCGCCGTGCTGATCAGCGTCAGCTTCCGCGGCTGCGTCGGCCGGTCGACGGCCCCCGCGGCGGCGGCCGCGAGCAGGACGAGCAGCGCGGCGGCGGTCACGACGAGCAGGGGGACACGGCGCGGGGACGGGGGCGGGGGCGGGACGTCGGCCATGGGTCAAGGCCATCCGCACCCGCCCCGTCCGGCAACGCCGGTGAGCCGTACGGCGGAGCGGCGGCGGCCCCGGAGGGTGAGAGGGGTCCGCGACGCCCCCCGGGGGGTGAGAGGGGTCCGCGACGCCCCCCCCGGGGGGGTGAGAGGGGTCCGCGACGCCCCCCTCCGGGGGGTGAGAGGGGTCCGCGGCGCCCCGGAGGCGGGCGTGGTCAACGGCGCGAGGCGGGTGCGCCGCTCACAGCGCCTGCGGGAAGTCGAAGAGGCGGTCCGGGTCGTACTGCTTCTTCAGACGCGTGAGCCGGTCCACGCCCTGGCCGTAGTAGGCGGTGCGCCAGTCGCTCAGGGTGGGGTCCGTGTAGTTCTGGTACGCCCCGCCGGACGCGTACCGGCGCATCGCCGTGTGCGTCGAGCCGAGCCACGTCCGGTGCGCGCTGCCCGAACCGCCGGCCTGCCAGGACGCCACGTACTGCGCGAGCATCCGGGAGCGGCGGTGGACGAACGCCGTGGCCGACGGGTCGACCCGGTTCACCGCGCCGCCCAGCGCGGTCAGCAGCACGGACGCGCTGCCGCCCTGCCCGGCGGGCAGCCGGGTGAAGGCCTCCGCCGTCCCGAGCAGCGCCTGGCGCCCGGCCGCGCTCAGGGAGCGGTCGTAGAAGTCGGAGGCGGCGGCGTACGTGTCGCGGTGCAGCGCGCCCTGCGGCGAGCGGCCGGGGGTGGTGCCCGGCAGCTTGCACTGCTCGGCGCTCAGGCCGGAGCAGCCGCCGTAGACCTCCATGGCGTCCTCGAACCCGCGCGTGCGGATCGAGACGGAGCTCGCCGGTCCCGGGCCGCCCGCCTGGTCGGCGAGGCGGTCGACGGCGTTGTGCAGGTCGCCCTCGGTGCCGAGCGAGAAGACGGACACCGACGCCGTCGGCGCGACCCCGCCCGGCCCGGCGTCGAGGTGGAGCGACGACCAGATCTCGTCGGGCTGCGAGGGCCCCCACTCCTGCCACGAGGCGAGCAGCGCGTTGGCCCTGGCCCACGGCCAGCTCATGTACGTGACGACGCCGTCCGGCGCCGGACTCGTGCGGTAGCGCAGGGAGGTGACGACGCCGAAGTTGCCGTTGCCCGCGCCGCGCAGGGCCCAGAACAGGTCGCTGTTGCGGTCGGCGTCGGCGGTGACGGTCGCGCCGTCGGCCGTCACCAGGGTGGCGGACTGCAGGCTGTCGCAGGCGAGGCCGTACGCGCGGGAGGTGACGCCGTGTCCGCCGCCGAGCGTCAGCCCCGAGACGGCGACGGTCGGGCAGGAGCCCGCGGGGATCGTGCGGCCGCGTGCGGCGAGGGTGCGGTAGACGTCGGCGATGCGGGCCCCCGCGCCGACGACGCCGTGGCTGGCGGCGTCCGCCAGCGAGTCGAGCCGGGACACGTCCACGACCAGGCGGCCGTTGCCGCTGGACCAGCCCGCGTACGAGTGGCCGCCGCTGCGGATGGCGACGGGTATGTGGTGCGTGCGCGCGAACGCCAGGCACTCCTTGATGTCGTCCTCGCCGCTCACATAGGCGACGGCGGCGGGCTTCAGGTCGTCGAAGCGCGTGTTGTACAGCTGACGGGCCGTCGCGTAGTCCGCGTCGTCCGGTCGGACGAGGTCGCCGTCGAGGCCTTTGCCGAGCGCGCTCCAGGAGGGCGCGCCGGGGGAGGGGCTCGCGGTGGGAGGGCGGCTGCTCGCGCTGCTGCCGCCGCCGGGTGTCGCCGAACTGCTGCCCGGCCGGGGCGGGGTGTCGCTGTCGCAGCCGGCGAGCGTGCCGGCGGCTGCGGTCGCGGCGAGCGCCGCCGCGGCGCCCAGCACGCTCCTGCGCCCCATCGGGCGTCGTGTGGGACTGCTGTGCATGGTGGTGACCCTCCCGCGAAGGACCGTCGGTGGGGAATGTCCCGTGGGGGAGATGCCCTTCGCCAGTACCAGACGGTACGAGGCGGGCGGCGGGTTCCGGGAGGCGGTGCCGCCCGTGCTGCCGGCGGCGGCCGTGCTGCCGGTGCTGCCGGCGGCGGCCCTGCTGCCTCCGCTGCCCGCGGCAGTTCGGGCCGCCGGCCTCCGCCCGTGCCCTCCCTGGCGGAGGCCGGCCGCGGAGGCGGGGCCCGCG
>NZ_JAKGCV010000599.1 GCF_021556455.1 Streptomyces fuscigenes
CGAGCGGTAGCCGGACCCCGGGGCGCCTGCGCCACCGACAACAGCGGCAACGGCAGCGGCAGCGGCAGCGGCAGCGGCAGCGGCAGCGGCAGCGGCAGCGGCAGCGGCAGCGGCAGCGGCAGCGGCAACAGCAGCAGGCGCACCGGACCTGGCCGCCCGCACCGCCGAAGACGCCGTACCCGTACCCGTACCCGGGCCGGGGCCGGGGCCGGGGCCGAACCGGACCCATCCCCGGACCGGGGCCGGGAGCGCGAATCGGCCGCGGGCACGCGCCGCGTGGTGCGGAGCGTGCCCGGGACGGGGCCCTGTCGCCGGGTCAGATGCGGCCGAGCTCCCACAGGCGCCAGATGCCGGTGCCGTCCGAGAGGTACTGCGAGCCGGTGATGTTCTCCGCCGCCAGAATGTAGTCCTTCTTCTGCCACAGCGGCAGCAGCGGCACGTCGTCGGCGACGGTCTTCTGCACCGTCTTGAAGTCCTCGGACGCCTGTCCGCGCTGGCTGTACTTCTGGGTCGCCGTGATCAGGTCGTTGACCTCGGAGCTGGAGAAGCCGTTGTGGAACGTGTTGTCGCTGCCGACCAGCGGCGCCACGAAGTCGTCGGGGTCCGGGTAGTCGGGCAGCCAGCCGATCGTGTAGGCGTCGAAGTCGCCGGCCGCGTAGCCCTTCTGGAACGCCGTCCACTCCTTGCTGACGACCTTCACCTCGAACAGGCCGGTGGCGTCGAGCTGGCGGCGGATCTCCGTCGCCTCCGGCGCGGCGGCGCCGCCCGGCGAGTAGGCGAGCGTGAACGCGACGGGCGTGTGGACGCCCGCGTCCTCCAGCAGGGACTTGGCCTTGGCGACGTCGGGCTTCGGGTACGTGTCGAAGAAGGCGGTGCTGTGCGCGGTGATGCCCTGCGGCACCATCGAGTAGAGCGGCTCGACCGTCGAGTCGTACACGTTCGCGGTGATCTTGTTGCGGTCGATGACCGTGGCCACGGCCTGGCGCACCGCGGTGCTGCCCATCGGCGAGCTCTTGCGGACGTTGAAGACCATGTTGCGGATCTCGGCGCTCGCCACCTCGGTGACGTGCATGTCGCTCGAACTCGCGTCGACCTTCGCGACGACCGACGGCGGCATCTGGCGGTGCGTGACGTCGATCTGCTTGTTCTGCCAGGCCTTGTCGAGGTCCTCGGGCGTCTTGAAGTAGTCGACGTCGACGGCGCTGTCCGCTTGGTCGACGGCACCGCGGTAGGCCGGGTTGGGCACGAGCGTCGCGGAGACGCCCGGCCGGTACGCCTTCAGCAGGTACGGGCCGGAGCCGACGGCGGTGTCGCCCGAGCGCAGCTTGCCAGCCGGGTACTGCTTGCGGTCGACGATCGCACCGGCGCCGGTGGCGAGCTTCGACGGGAACGTCGCGTCGGGCGTCTTGAGGTGGAACGTCACGGTCTGCCCGTTCGCCTCGACCGACTTCATCGTCGAGAGCAGCGACCAGGGCCCCTGTTCGTTCTTGATCTTCACCACGCGTTCGATGGAGAACGCGACGTCGGCGCCCGTCATCTTGTCGCCGTTGGAGAAGGTGAGGCCGTCGCGCACCGTGCAGCTGTACGTCAGCAGGTCCGTGCCCTCGAAGCCGCAGCGCTGCGCGGCGTCGCCGCTCGGCACCGTCGAGCTGGGCTTGAACGTCAGCAGCGACTGGTAGATGTTGTTGAACAGGGCCCAGGAGCCGGCGTCGTAGGCCCCGGCCGGGTCCAGCGAGCTGACGATGTCCGTCGTGCCCACCTTGATCGGCTTCGCGGTGTCGTCACCGGACGGCATGAGCTGCCAGCCGCCCACGCCGATGATGGCCAACACCACGCAGGTAACCAGTATTCGGAGACGGATCGACCGCATGTATTCCTGTGCCCCTCGGATTGCGCGCCCACCCCGGACCACGCTGGCGCAACCCAATCACACGAACTTCACATATGAAAGTAACGATTAGGGACACGCAGGCAGCAGTCGGGCCAATCGCGGCCGCCCGTCCGGCCGCAGTCCGGAACGCTTCACGTCCGCGCCGCCCCGCATCATGCCTCGGGCACCGCGAGTCCACAACCATTACGCCGGCACCATCGCGACGTGTCGCCGCGGGTGCGCCGGGACGCCCCGGGCCGGGGCGCGCCAAGCATCGCGGCGTGCCGAGCGACGGCTCGGGCCGGGCACGTTCACGGCGCGTCCGCGCTCCACGCGCGGCACCGCGCGGCGGGAAGGGCCCCGGCACGGCGGCGACGGGCACATGGCCACCGGCGCACGTCCGGGGGCACCGGCGCGCACAGCGTCTTCACAGCGTGGCGGCGGGGCCGATGCGGCCAAAGCCGCCGAAGCGGGTCAAGTGGGCGGCGGGAAGGAGCAGTCGGCGAAGACGCGCGGGACCTGCGGGACCTGCGGGACCGACGCAACCGGCCGGGGCCCGCGGAGCCGGTGGAACCGGCCGGGCCCGGCCGAGCCGGTGGAACCGGCCGGGTCCGGCGGGGCTGGTGGGACCTTCGGGACCGGTCCGGCCGCGGGCCCGGGGAGTCCCGTCGGAAGCGGGCAGCCGTCGCGGACGGGCCGCCGGACGGTCGTCGCGCATGCGCCGGCCCTGCGTCGCACACGGACACGTCACGGGCGGGCCGGGCGTCGGCAGCCGTCGGGCAGCCGCCGGGAAGCGGGCACGGGCGGTG
>NZ_JAKGCV010000059.1 GCF_021556455.1 Streptomyces fuscigenes
GGAGGCCGCGGCCGCCACGCCGACCGAGGCGCTCGTCGGCCTCGCGTCCCTCGCGGTCGCCCGCCACGACTACCCGGCCGCGCGGAAGTGGGGCGAACGGGCCCTGCGGCGCGACGCCTCCGCCTGGTCCGCCTACCCGGCGCTCGTCGACGCGTACAACGGCCTCGGCGACTACGAGAGCGCGGGCCGGGCCGCGGCCCGCTTCGCGAAGGCCAGGCCCGCGGCACCGGCGGCGGCCTCGGCGTACGCACTCGTCTACCGCGACCGGGGGCACAGGGAGGACGCGGCCGCGAAGGCGTCCGACGCCGTCGAGCACGCGGCCTCGCCCGCGCAGAAGGGGACCGCGCTGCTCGCCCTCGGAGACCTCGCCGCGGAGCGGGGGGAGCCGAAGGAGGCGCTCGGCCAGTACGACGCGGCCCTCCAGGCGGCGCCCGACCTGTCCGCCGCGCAGGCGGGCCGGGGCCGGGCACTGGCCGCGCTCGGCCGGACCGACGAGGCCTACCAGGCGTACCAGCGGGCCCAGGCGAAGCAGCCGCTGCCGGAGTACGCCCTGGACTTCGGCGAGCTCTACGACTCGCTCGGCCTGACCGGCGACGCGCAGACGCAGTACGCGAAGCTGCGCGCGGAGGCGGCGAAGGCGCAGCGCGGCG
Source organism: Streptomyces fuscigenes (assembly GCF_021556455.1). GTDB lineage: Bacteria > Actinomycetota > Actinomycetes > Streptomycetales > Streptomycetaceae > Streptomyces > Streptomyces fuscigenes. The sequence goes on from NZ_JAKGCV010000059.1 coordinate 651, forward strand.
GCGTGGACGAGGACCTCCTCCTCGGCCGCTACGAGGCCGACCACGGCGACCCCGGGGCGGCGGTCGGCCGGCTGACGGCGGAGTGGACGAGCGGGCACCGCAGCATCGAGGCGGCGGACGCGCTCGGCTGGGCGCTGTACCGGGCGGGGGACGCGGCGCGTGCGCTCACGTACGCCACCACGGCGACGGAGCAGGGCCGCGCCGACGCGCTGTTCCAGTACCACCGCGGCGAGATCGAACGCACGCTCGGCATGGAGGCCGACGCGCGCCGGCACCTGGAGGAGGCGCTGCGCACCGACCCGTACTTCTCGCCGCTGCTCGCTCCCCGCGCCCGGGAGGCCCTGGACTCGGTGGGCGGGTCGAGCGCGGCCGGGACGCCGGACGACGCCTCCGGCGAGGCGGCGGGGGAGGCTGCCGGTGACTCCTCGGGGGAGGCTCCCGGCGAGGCGGCGGCCGGGCCGGTGGCGCAGCCCTGACGCCCGGAGCCGCCCAAAAACGCGCGAATCCCGCCCGGGCGGCGGCGCGGGCCGGCGGGCGGCGCCCTCCGAGAAGCGCACCGCCGCCGTGCGGACGCGACGCGGCCCCGTGGGTCAGTTTCCACGGGGCCGCAGGCAGGACGTGTGCCGGGAGCGCGAGCGGCGCGTCAGAGATTGCCGCGCTTCTCCTGCTCCCTCTCGATCGCTTCGAACAGCGCCTTGAAGTTGCCCTTGCCGAATCCCATCGAACCGTGCCGTTCGATCATTTCGAAGAAGACGGTCGGGCGATCCTGGACGGGCTTGGTGAAGATCTGCAGGAGGTAGCCGTCCTCGTCCCGGTCGACCAGCAGCTTCAGCTCGCGCAGCGTCTCCAGCGGGACCCGCGTCTCGCCCGCCCACTCGCCGAGCGTCTCGTAGTACGAGTCCGGCGTGTCCAGGAACTGCACCCCCGCCGCGCGCATCTGCCGCACCGAGGAGACGATGTCGTTCGTCGCCAGGGCGATGTGCTGGACACCGGCGCCGCTGTAGAACTCCAGGTACTCGTCGATCTGCGACTTCTTCTTCGCGACGGCGGGCTCGTTGATGGGGAACTTCACCTTGAGCGTGCCGTCGGCGACGACCTTCGACATGAGCGCGGAGTACTCGGTGGCGATGTCGTCGCCGACGAACTCCTTCATGTTGGTGAAGCCCATGACCTTGTTGTAGAAGCCGACCCACTCGTTCATGCGGCCGAGTTCGACGTTGCCGACGCAGTGGTCGACGGCCTGGAAGCTGCGCTTGTCCTGCGGCGCGACGATCGGCTGCGCGGCGGCGAAGCCGGGCAGGTAGGGGCCGTCGTAGCCGGAGCGCTCCACCAGCGTGTGCCGTGTGCTGCCGTACGTGGCGATGGCGGCGAGCACGACCGTGCCGTGCTCGTCCTTGACCTCGTGCGGCTCGACGAGGCCGCGAGCGCCGCGCGACGTCGCGTACGCGTAGGCGGCACGCGCGTCGGGCACCTCGATCGCCAGGTCCACGACGCCGTCGCCGTGTTCGGCGACATGGTCCGTCAAAAACCGGCCCCAGTCCGTCGACGGCTTGACGACCGACGTGAACACGAACCGGGCCGAGCCGCTGGTGAGCACGTAACTCGCGGTCTCACGGCTGCCGTTCTCCGGGCCCGAGTACGCGACGAGCTTCATGCCGAAGGCGGTGGAGTAGTAGTGGGCGGCCTGCTTGGCATTGCCGACGGCGAAGACGATCGCGTCCATTCCCTTGACGGGGAACGGGTCGGCGGCGCGCGCCGAGTCGGGGACGGAGGCGGATGCGGTGCCGGTGTGCATCGAGGTGTCTGCCATGGACTCAGGGTCACCCCGCCCCACAAGGTGCGCAACAGTTCTCGCAATCACTGGGCACCCCGTACAGCCGAATGCCACAATCACCGGGCGATCTGTACAGGGTGACCACGGCGGAGAGCGACCCGCCGCACCGGACGAAGGAGCGGGCGGACATGGCGATCGACGGACTCGACGGGCGACTGCTCGTCCTGCTGGCGCGCGAGCCCCGGATCGGCGTACTGGAGGCGTCCCGCCGGCTCGGCGTGGCCCGCGGCACGGTGCAGGCCCGGCTGGACCGGCTGCGCTCCAGTGGCGTGATCCGCGGCTTCGGCCCGAACGTCGACCCGGCGGCGCTCGGTTACCCCGTCACCGCGTTCGCGACGCTGGAGATCAAACAGGGCCAGGGCGCGGACGTCCGGGCCCATCTCGACGGCGTTCCCGAGGTGCTGGAGCTGCACACCACGACGGGCAGCGGGGACATGCTGTGCCGGCTGGTGGCACGGTCCAACGCGGATCTCCAGCGGGTCATCGACCTGGTGGTCGGCTTCGAGGGGATCATGCGCGCGTCCACCGCGATCGTCATGGAGAACCCCGTGCCGCTGCGCATCATCCCGCTGGTGGAGCAGGCCGCGCGCGACTCGGAAAGATAGGAGCAGGGGGCAGGGGGGCGCCGGGCGGACCGGCTCCCGGGGAACGCGGGCCGGGGCCGGGCGCGGAGGGGCGGTCGGCGGGGGTGCCCGAGCAGGGGCCGGGCGCGGGGGAACCGCGCTCCCGCGGGATGCGGGCGCGGGACGGGCGGCCGGGAGTCCGGCGGCGCGGAGGGGACGGTCGGCGGGGGTGCCCGAGCAGGGGCCGGGCGGGACGGCGTTCAGCAGGTGGGTACGGCGCCGCCCGACTGGAGCGCCTTGAGCGACGTGATCGCGTTGCCGACGGTGGTGGCGGGGACCAGGCGCAGCTGCTTGGGCAGGCCGACCTTGGCGTCGGAGCACTCGGCCTTCGGCACGAGGAACACCGTCGCGCCGTCGCGGGCGGCGGCCTGCGTCTTGAGGGCCACCCCGCCGACGGCGCCGACCTTGCCCGACGCGTCGATCGTTCCCGTTCCCGCGACGACCCTGCCGCCCGTGAGGTCTCCGCCCGATCCGTCGCCGTTCAGCTTGTCCACGATGCCGAGCGTGAACAGCAGGCCCGCGCTGGGGCCGCCGACGTCGGCGAGCCGCAGCTTGACGCTCACGGACTTCGGGTCCTTGTGGAGGTAGCCGAGCGCTGCGGTGACGGCGTCGTCCTGCGACTGCACCATGTCGTCGGTGTTGGTCTTGTCGATCTCCTTGACGGACTGCCCGGCCGGGTAGACGGCGTCACGCGGCAGCACCGCCTGCTTGGTGCGGAACCAGCCCCGCACGATCTCGCCGATGTGCACCGACGCCGAAGGGCCCGTCGCCTCGATGGTGGTCATCCGCAGCTGCCCCGTGGTCTTCCTGACCGGCGCGCGGGAGATGGTGATGACCTCCTGCCCCTTGTTGACCCCGAGCACGTTCGCGGTCAGCCCGGGCGCCGCGATCGCGTACGGGAGCGGCGCGAGCGCCACCACGGCGAGCAGCGCCACGATCGGCACGGCGCACAGCGCGAGGAAGACGGGACGTGAGAGACGAGAGAACCGAGAGAACACGGAGCCAATCTATCGGCCGCACGCCCCTCCCCGGCGGCCCGCCTCCTCGCCCGCCCCTCGCCGGGTGCGGACCGGGCCCCGCGGGGTTCAGCGGAGGGCGTCCGCGACCTCCCGTGCGGCGTCGACGACGCGGGCGCCGACGCGCTCGGGCACGGAGTCGGCGAGCATCACCACACCGACGCTCCCCTCCAGCCCGCTCACACCGACCAGCGCGGCCGCGGCCCCGCTCGCGCCCGTCTCCAGCTCGCCGTGGGTGAGGGTGCACCGCGGCTCGGTCAGCACCGCGCCGCGCGCGGCCAGGATGGCCTTGCCCGCGGCGCCCCGGTCGAGGGCGTGCCGGAAACCCGCGCGGTAGGCGACGTGGTAGTCGGTCCAGCTGGGCTCGACGACGGCGACGGCCAGCGCGTCGGTGCCGTCGACGAGTGTGAGGTGTGCGGTGGCGCCTATGTCCTCGGCCAGCGACCGCAGGGCGGGCAGCGCGGCCTCCCGTACGAGCGGATGCACCTGGCGGCCCAGGCGCAGCACACCGAGGCCGACCCGGACCCGGCCGCCGAGGTCGCGGCGGACGAGCGCGTGCTGTTCCAGCGTGGTCAGGAGGCGGTAGACGACCGTCCTGTTGACGCCCAGCCGGTGGGAGAGTTCGGTGACGGTCAGGCCGTGGTCGGTCTCTGCGAGCAGCTTCAGGACACGCAGTCCTCTGTCGAGCGTCTGGGAGGTCTCGGCGGTCACGACGCCCTCTCCTTCGATGGTCTCGGAGTGAGTGGCGGAGGCGGTACCGCAGTGGTTCCGGCACCGGTCCCTCGGTGACGCACGGCCAGTCCCCCGCCGGACACAGCACACCGGCTGCGCTGCGCGGCGGAGCTGCCACGGCGCGTGTTCATATGACCGGACAGTAGCGAGGCATACCGCTCAGCGGAAGACCCGGTCCAGAATCCGGTCACGGTGGCCGAGTTGATCCGCACATGGACGGAGGAGCCACTGATGACGGCATACGTCACCCCATCCGCCGACACGGGGACGCACACGCACACTGCACACGTACACCGCCTGCGCACACCGGCCACGAACACCCCGCACACGCGCGGGACGCACACACCGGCCACGCACGCGGGGAATCCATGCGCGAGGGGTACGCACACCCCGGCCCCGCGTGCGCGCCGGCCGCGCACGCGGGCGGGACGCACACGCAGGCGGAGCACACGCGGGCGGGGGACGCACGCACGCCGGCCGCACCGGAGCGCGAGGGCCTCCGGCGGCCGGTTCGCGCGCGGTGGAACGTCGGTGGAACGGCGGCGGCACGACCGCACCGGCCCGGGCCGCGTCAGGCCGGGCCGGTCAGCGCATCCGGGTGGCCCACTCCTGCACCTTCTTGATCCGCTCCCGGATCTGCCCTGCGGTGGCCTCGGCGCTCGGCGGGCCTCCGCACACCCGGCGCAGCTCGGTGTGGACGACACCGTGCGGCTTGCCGCTCTGGTGCACGTACGCGCCGACCATCGTGTTCAACTGCTTGCGCAGGTCGAGGAGTTCGCGGTGCGAGACCACCGGCCGCCGCTCGGCGGGCAGTTCGACGAGGTCCGCCTCGTGGTCCGGCTTCTTCCTGCTGTGCGCGATCTGCCGGGCCTGGCGGCGCTGCAGCAGTATCTGCACCTGGTCGGGCTCCAGCAGGCCCGGGATGCCGAGGTAGTCCTGCTCCTCCTCGCTGCCCGGGTGCGCCTGCATGCCGAACTCGGCGCCGTCGTAGAGGACCCGGTCGAAGACGGCGTCGGACTCCAGCGCCTCGAACGGCAGCATGTCCTGCTCGCCGGTGTCCTCGTCCTCCTGCTTGTTGGCCTCGTCCATCTCCTTCTCGGACTCGGCGTACGGATCCTCCTCACCGCCCTTCTTGGGCTTGTCGAGGGCGTGGTCCCGCTCGACCTCCATCTCGCCCGCGAAGCCGAGCAGGTCGGGGATGGTGGGCAGGAACACGGACGCGGTCTCGCCGCGCCGCCTGGAGCGCACGAAACGGCCCACTGCCTGGGCGAAGAACAGCGGCGTCGAGATCGTCGTGGCGTACACGCCGACGGCCAGGCGCGGCACGTCGACGCCCTCGGAGACCATGCGGACGGCGACCATCCAGCGGTCCTGGCTCGCGCTGAACTCCTCGATGCGCTTGGACGCCGCGGCCTCGTCGGACAGGACGACGGTGGCCTTGGTGCCGGTGATCTCGCGGACCATCTTCGCGTAGGCGCGCGCGGAGTCCTGGTCGGCGGCGATGACGAGGCCGCCCGCGTCCGGGATGCCCTTGCGGACCTCGGTGAGGCGCTGGTCGGCGGCGCGCAGGACGTTCGGCATCCACTCGCCGCGCGGGTCGAGGGCCGTGCGCCACGCCTGCGACGTCGCGTCCTTCGTCATCGGCTCGCCGAGGCGCGCGGCGATCTCGTCGCCTGCCTTCGTACGCCAGCGCATGTTGCCGCTGTAGCTGAGGAAGATGACGGGACGCACGACGCCGTCGCCGAGCGCGTTGCCGTAGCCGTACGTGTAGTCGGCGGAGGAACGGCGGATGCCGTCGTCCCCCTCCTCGTAGACGACGAACGGGATGGGGTTCGTGTCGGAGCGGAAGGGCGTTCCGGTCAGCGCGAGGCGGCGGGTGGCCGGCTCGAACGCCTCCAGGCACGCCTCGCCCCACGACTTGGAGTCGCCCGCGTGGTGGATCTCGTCGAGGATGACGAGCGTCTTGCGCTGCTCGCAGCGGTTGCGGTGCAGCATGGGGCGCACGCCGACGCCCGCGTACGTGACGGCGACGCCGTCGTACTCCTTGCTGAGCGGACCCGCGCTGTACTCGGGGTCCAGCTTGATCCCTATCCGCGCGGCCGCGTCCGCCCACTGTGTCTTGAGGTGCTCGGTGGGCGCGACGACCGTGATCTGCTGCACGACGTGGTGGTGCAGCAGCCAGGACGCCAGGGTCAGCGCGAACGTGGTCTTGCCTGCGCCCGGGGTCGCCACCGCGAGGAAGTCGCGGGGCTGCTCCTGGAGGTAGCGCGACAGCGCGTTCTCCTGCCAGGCGCGCAGCTTGTTCGCGGTGCCCCAGGGGGCCCTGCCGGGGAAGGCGGGTGAGAGGTGATGCTGAGAGGCGGGAGTACTCACGGTCTCCGTTCCGAACCTTGCGGCCGCGCCGCGGGACGGGACCGGCCGCTGCCGTACGACAACCGGGCCACCCTACCGGGGGCCCGCCGCGATCCCCGTCCGAACCCGGGCCCACGCGCCGGGTGCGGGATGTGTCACATTTCCGCGCTCTCCCGTGCCCGGGTCCGCCCGGCCCGCCCGGCGGCAGGGCCGGTACGGACGCGGGTCGCGACCCGGATGCCGACCAGCGCCACGACCGCCATCAGCACGAACACCGAAGCGAAGGCGGCCGGATGCGACCCGGCCGCGCCGCCCCCGGCGGCCGCGGGCGCCCCGCCTCCGCCGACCGAACCGCCGCCGAGCGCCCCGAAGGCGGCGCCGCCGACGGCCAGCATCAGCACGTTCGACAGGCCGTCCGAGATCTGCAGGGCCGACGAGTTGGCGCCGACCTCCTCGGGGGCCGAAAGACCGAGCGCGACCACGCTCGTCGACGAGATCACGACGCCCATTCCGACGCAGCCGACCGCCCACGCCACGGCGACGATCCACACGGGCACCGCGCTCAGCAGCACCAGGGGCGCGATCGCGATGCCCAGCGTCACCAGCACCATGCCGCCCGCCATCAGCGTCTCGCGGTGCGGCTGCAGCCGCGGCCGCGACTGCACGAACGAACCGAGGGACCACGTCACGCCGCCCGCGGCGATGGACAGGCCCGCCATGGTCGGTGACAGGCCCCGCTGCGTGACCAGCATCAGCGGCACGAAGCTCTCCGCCGCGATGAACGATCCCGCCGACACCCCGCGCAGCGCCACCACGGCGGGCAGCCCGCGCGCCGCGCGCCAGGTGCCCGCGGGCAGCAGCCGGCGCACCGCCACGACGAGCAGCGCCGCGCCGCCCGCCACGGGGAGCAGCGACACCCACCGCAGGTCCTCGCCCGCGTACTGGAGCAGGCCCGCGCCCGCGGACAGCGCGAGCGCCAGCACGATGCGCCTGCGGTCGAAGCGCGGCACGGGCGCCCCGGGGTCGGCGCGCCCCGCGGCCATCCGCCGGATCGCGGGCAGCGCGAGCGCGAGCGGCAGCACGATCAGGACCGGGATGCCGAGGAACACCCAGCGCCAGCCGAGCTGTTCCGTGACCGTCCCGGACGCGAGCGGCCCCACCACCGACGGGACCACCCAGGCCGCGGCGAACGCCGCCATGATCGAGGGCCGCAGCCGGGGCGGGTACGCGCGGCCCACCACCACGTACAGCGCGACGATCACCAGCCCGCCGCCCAGTCCCTGCACGGCCCGGCCCAGGATGAACACCCACATGCCGGAGGCGGTCCCCGCGACGAGCAGCCCGGCCGCGAACAGGCCGATCCCGGCGGTGAGCGGCGCGAGCGGCCCGTCGCGGTCCGACCACTGGCCGGCGAAGACCATCCCGAACAGGCTGGTGGTGAAGTACGCGGAGAACGCGAACGCGTAGAGCGGGATGCCGTGCAGCTCCCGCGCCGCGACCGGCATGGCCGTGCCGACGGCGGTCGCCTCGAACGCGATGAGCAGCACGACGGACACGATGCCGATGCTCAGCGCCCGGAAGGGCGCGTGGAGCACCCCGCGAGCGGCGCCGGCATCCGAGCCCCCCGCGCCGCCTTCCCCGGGCTCCTCGCCACCGCGTCCCCCGAGGGCCCCGCCCTCACCCCCGCGTTCCTTGCCGTGCCCCGCGTCCCCGCCGATCAGGTCGGGGACAAGGGACGGGTCGGCGGCGGCGACCTCGGCGTCGCGCGATTCGGGGGTGCTCATCCCGACAGCGTAAGGGGCACGAGCGGGTTTGACCCCTGGCCGGCCGACGGAACGGAGCTGGTCCGTTGGTCGTAGGACCGCCGGGGGGGCGGCAGACCTGCTCGGCCCGCAGCTTGTTGGGGGCGGGCCACGGAGGGCGGCGTCCGGCGTGCCCTGGGCCTCCGCACCGCCGTCGCTTCTATTGCCGCTCCTGCGGCCGGCTGCGGCAAGGGGAAAGGCCCCCGGGGCGAGTGGGAGCCCGCCGCCAAGGTCTAAGTGCTGATTCGCGGTGTAGATCCACTCACGCCGAGGCGATCGCGCTCCGGTGCTGAAATCACGCAGAGCCCCTGTCCCCCGTGACAGGTGGGAGGGCTAGTCCGATGAGAGACCTCCGGCGTCGGCACAACCGAGTTCCTTGGCCATACTCAGGGAGAGGGAGTTGAGGACCGCAAGATTGGCCTCGCTTACCTTTTCAGCGTCGCCTTTCGGCTTGTATCGCCCTTGCCCTTGTGCATTATTGGTCAGCTCCCCCACAACGATTGCCGGGGAGCTCTTGGTACTGCCGTGGAACTTGGAGCTCACACAGGCGAAGTACAGGTACGAGCGTCCTGAGCCTATGAAGGCGCCGCGGCCCACGTCGTACTTCTTGAGCGTGTCGGATACCGGACCTCCGGACGCACCGCCCGTCTCGGTTCGAAAACCGACCGACAACTCGGGGCTTCCACCCTTCAGATCCGCGATCGAACACGCAGGCTTAGGCACAGAATCGCTGTTCCCCGTCTCCACATACCCGTCGACCAAGGCCGAGGCAGCCTTCGGGTACGAAGCCTCCGACGAGTCGCCCGGTTTGGGGGCGAATTTTGTCGCGCCTGTCAGGAACTCAACCGACTTGGCCCCGACCGAGGTGATGTGGCCGTCGCACACCTTGATAGCGGAGATGGCCGCAGGAGCAGAGTGGCCGCCACAGCCGACAAGTACCAATCCCAGCCCACTCACCATCAGCGTCGCCTGTGCCACCTGCCACGTCTTCACGCCCATACCTCGCACTCGATGCCGCACGTCGCCAGAGACTCAGCCCGTCTGGGGCAGGTCTCCCTGTCGTTGATCTTGACCGTTTCCGTACTCGTAGCCAAGCTGCGTCGCCTGGATGAGTTCCTGACCCGCCTTAGATTTCACATCGATGCCATGCGCATCCATGTACACACGCATCGGCGCCTCGGAGTTCGACTCCCCCGCACCGTAGACAGCCGTCTCGGCCTCATGGAGGCGTTCATTGTGATCATCACTCCAACTGTCGTTGGAGCCGTCGAACCATCCGCCCATGATCTGCCCTGCGAACTGCTCGATGGCACCCTGCCCGTTGTCCACTGCAAGCGGCACCAGGACAGCCGCGGCACCCGCCGCGGGTGCAGAGATCGGCAGGAACGCAGCCCCCGCTCCGACGGCGGCGCCAACGCCGAAATCGACCCACCCGGACTTCGCATCCAAGGCCTTGCTGTAGTCGTCGGCCGCCTTGGCCCCCTCGGCTGCGATCTGCGCCACTCGCGAATGGTCGAGGGTGCCTTGCACCTGAGCCCCGACTCGCACCGCCTCCAGAGCGGGTCCCGTCGCTTCGTCCGGATTCACCCTATGGGAGCCCGTCTGGCCCTCCAGCACCGAACTGGTGTAGATGGCCTGTGCATGACCGACGTCGGCATATGCGTTCGGGTGCTGCCCCAGCGAGCTGAGGAACTTCTGGGCATCGGCTGTTCCCAGCTTGATGTGCCCCTTGCTGCCCTCGGGCGGAGCGAAACTGCTGGTGTTGTCCCCCTGATCCGGATGCTCCGCGAGGGACCAATCAATGTCGTCGATGTAGCCGGCGCCCATGTGCCCGATGCTGTCCGCAAGTGATGCCTGCTTCTTCAGCAACCCCGCGTCGCCGTACTGAGCCACAACTTTCTCCATCACCTTGGCCCCGTCGTCCGAGCGCACGACTGTCGCGTTCGGGTCGTCATACGGGTGCCCGAGAGTGGCGGACTCAAGGGCGTTGCCTAGGCTGTCGTAGCCGTAGCTGTTGCTTTCACCGCTGCCGGTGACATCCTTGGGCCAGTCTCGGTCCTTCGTGAGGTAGTCGAAGGCATCGAGCTTCTTGTGATCGCTTGTGTCGCCGGGCGTCAGGTCGATACTGCTGTTGAAGAAGTCGGCCGATGCCTGGGGGTTGTGGCCGAGCGACTTCATGAAACCCTCCATCGGGTCGCGCCCGATATCGGTCCCGCTCCAGTTCAGATGGGGCATTCCACCGACGGAAGAGGTCCAGAACATGCTGGGTTTCCCCATGCCGTTCTTGGTCATCTTGTTTTCCGTGACGATCAAAGCATCGCCGTAGTCATGCAAGAACTTCGAGTCGAACTTCCCATACCGCATCAGGTTGCTCATGACCTGGAATCCGTACGGCGATGTTCCGCGCGTGTGGATCGGCTCGGCACCGGCCGCTATGGTGTCCGCCTTCCACTGATTCATCGCGGGACTGTCGGAATGCGTAGCACTGGCAAGCGTGAGACTCCAGTTCTTCTGGAGCTCCTTGAGCATGTCCTGGTGATCGACGCCAAGACGCGACCCGTCGCTCGGATCCCCCATGTCCGCCCAAAACTCCAGGTTCCCCTTGGCGCCCACGTCCAGGGCGAACTGCTCCGCGAAGTACTGATCACCCTTGTTGTCCGTGAGGTACTTGTTGAGCTGCTTGATCTCGGCCGGCGTCGCGTCGTCCCCCTTGGCCACGATCGCTGCCGCCTTCTTGGCGTCCTCGGCATCCTGGACCTTGGATGCGGCCTTGAGGGAGCCGTAGTCGGTCCCCGAGAAGTCGTTCTTGTCTTTGCCCACGAGGGTCCGGAGCGCACGGGCCGCAACCTCGTCGGCGTCGTTCGCCCGGTCGACGCCGGCCTTGATTGCAGCGCGGGTCGCGGCGAACTGCTCCTGGGTGGGCTTTGGTCCGTCATAGTCCTTGGGCCGACGGTCAGGATGCACCGCATAGCTGACGACACCGTCGGGGCCGATACTTATGCCCTTGCCGGGAGCCTCATCAGCCACTGCCACAAGGCTTTTCTTGGCGGCCGCGAACTCGGTGTGCGCGTCACGGAGAATGTTGCGGATGCTACTCGCTTCCGTCTTCGCGTCACCGAACTCCTTTGCTGTCTTTCGCACGAACTCCCGGGTGACGCCTGCGTTCTCCCCGGCCCAGTCCGCCTTGTCGGCCTTGGCCTTCATGCTGCCGGCCGACTCTGCGAGCGTCGAGAGCTTCGTGACCGTGGCGTCCCAGTCCTTCACCGCAGCTTCGAGACCACTCAAGTTCGCGTGGACGACCTGATCAAAAGTCAGCATGGTCAACCCCTACTTGAAGTGCTTGTTGATCTCGGACATGGAGAAGTTGCTCACCAGTGTCTCTTCGTGATTCTTGTGACTGATCACGGTGTCTTCGAGATGATTGTGGATAAGAGCACACGCACTCAGCAGGGTTTCTGCCTGGCTTCGCCACGCGTCCCATGCCGCCCAGAGCGCGGACCCAGTGGCAAATCCACCCGAGTCGAGCGAATTGCCCGCGGTGTCCGTCGCGGCACCCGCATGGAAGGCATCGGTGTCGAGGTGGTGGAACAGCCCTTGCGCGTCGTTCCCAATGGCCCGCAAATCAGCCGAGGTGACCTTGTAGTCACCGTCTTCTCCGCCTCCGTCACCGGACGGGGCGCCGGCGAGGCGCATCTTTGCGTTCACCGCAGCCGCGCTTCGCGCCGACGCCCATTCTTCGTCGAACGACACATCTCCCCCGTTGGTCAGGATCGCAACTCGACTCGCTGCCGAAGCAGACACGCTCACAGGCCTCCGGCAGACGCCCGCCTCCGGCTGTGCGCGAGGACTTCCCCCGTCCTCACTCTCCGGCATTGCTGAGCCTCAGGACGGCAACTGCCTTCTCACATCTCCAGTCATTTTATCGCCCCTTTGCGCTCTTGAGGGCTACCAATTGCCAGGATCTAATGGCCCATTCGTGCTTATCCAGGCACAACGAGGTACGTCGCCCGACCTTCAAGTCCAGGGCGACGCTCGACTCATGCTGGCGCGCCTCGCTCGGGCCCCCGGGTGCGCTCCCACCTGGAGAACTGCCGTCGGTCAGGCACCGCTCCGGGGCGGCACTTGTCCACCGTCCTGCGGGGGCTGGTATTGCTTCGGATGCTGTGGCGGCTGCTGCTGCGGGTACCCCGGAGCCTGCGGCGGGTAGTACTGCTGGGGCTGCGTCGTGTACGCATACGGCGGCTGCTGCGGCGGAGGGGCCGCGGCTGCGGACTTGCGGCGGGCCCTGGAGACCGCGAACGCTGTCGAACCTCCCACGACGACCACGACTGCCGCGCCGATCGCGATCCACAGTCCCGTGCTACCGCCACTGCCGGAGTCCGGTGTCGCGGTCGCGGCCGGTGCGCTGCTCTTCTTGCTGCTGTCGCTGCCGCTGTTGGGCTGAGTGTCGGCGGAGGCGGACGGCGACGCCGACTTCTTCGCAGCTGCGGCCAGGTCGGGGAGCGGGTAGACGTCGGCCGGGCCCGGGTTGCCCGGGCGCCTCAGCGCCACGAGAGGACGAACAGCGCCGTAACCGACCTGCTCGTTGTGACGGGGGCCGCTGATCGGGGCACTCGCCGTGTTCAGCAGGACCCGCAGGATCTGGTTGTTGGTCCAGTCCGGGTGCTTGGACCAGAGGAGCGCGGCGGAGGCTGAGGTGAGGGCGGTGGCTGGGCTGGTTCCGGTTCCCTCGCAGATTTCGCTGCCGCCTGTGCACGCGCTCCAGATGTTGGTGGCTGGTGCCGAGATGTCAACCTGGGGACCGGTCTCCGACCCAGACCAAAGTGTCGCCTTCTTGTCCAAGCCGCCCACGCCGACCACACCAGGGGTCGCGGCTGGGTACTGGACCGGATTTCCTTCTTCGCCGCTATTTCCCACGGAGGCAAACACAAGCTTGTTTTTGGCGAGAGCGTACTTCACCGCTGCGTCGAGCTGTGGGCCGTTACCATATGGGTCACCGACAGAAATACTGATAATCTTGGCGGAGGAATTGGCCGCATACCTGATAGCTTCCGCCATTCCTTCCGGGAAACTCTTTCCGTCCTTTGTTCCATTTTCAATGGCGTAGGGAATGCGAATCGGGAGAATTTTCGCACCGGGAGCCAGGCCCCAGGATCCCTGAACAGGGCCTCGTTTTCCAGTTCCAGCGATCAGGTCCGCCATGCCGGTGCCATGGTTGTCGACGTCGGTGTATTCGTCCCCCTTCTGCATCGAGAAATCTTTACCCGGGAGAACCTGACCCTGCAAATCCGGGACTGTTTTATCCACACCAGAGTCGAGTACAGCGACGGTCACACCGCGGCCCGTACTGATCTTCCAGATCTGATCAGCCTGCATGGCATCAAGATGCCATTGTCTGCTACGAACCGAGTCAGCAGCCTGCGCAGGCACTGCCGCCACAGCAAACAGCAGTGCCCCCACACCGGACGACACGACAGCCCTGATACGAAACGACCGCCCGTTTGCTCTGCGCATCAACTGCTAACCTTTCCAGCGGATCTACTCGATAACGGGAGGAACAACCCGCCGGTCACCTTGTTGCCAGGTCTCTTCGTCCTCGACCAGGTAATCCGGGCGCGCATCGCCGTGTTCGTCATTGCGACGGCGCGCCCCCTTTCGCCCCTGAGGCGCCATACCGGTGCGGCCGACTTGCCTCTCTGCGCCGTCTTCCGAAGCTCCGGAACCATCCCGCAGGAGGCCTGAACCTCCCTGAGTGAAGGGCCGAGCACCCGCCTTCCCGGGCTGCGCCGAGCGTCCTACGACACCTCCCGGTTCCGAAGCCAGCCGACGCCCGCTCACCAAACCGTTGCGACCAGCCGCCGTCTGCCCCTCGGGCCCCATGTGGAGACCGGATGCACCGCGTCCCATCATGCCGCGACTACTGGTGCCCTGAGTTCCTTCTTCCCCACCGACCACCATGCCTCTGGGCAGTCGTGCGGGAGGCCTCCCGTTGGAGGACTCCACAGCCCGACCGCCCGCAATGCCGCTTTCTCTTGGCATCGTCGGTCGTCCAGTGGAAAATTTCTCGCTAAAAGAACCACGCGGGAGACGCATCGACGACGGCACGTTGTCTTGCCGACCACCGAGAGGACCACTACCGGCACCGGAGTACGGAGCACCACTGACAGGCGGCCCACCAAAAGCTGGCGGCACCACGCCCGGAAGGCCCTGCGCCGTACTGTGATGCGCCTCCGGCACGCTGGGCACTGAAATATGAGGCGGAGCAATTGGCGGGGATGCTCCGTCAATTTCCATGTGCGCTGCCGGCGCGGCGGGCTCCCCTGCTGGAACGGAGTGCGAGTGCCCACTGCTGGTTGCGTTCACCGAATTCATGAAGGATGAATCGGCAACAAGCCGAGAGTGGGCACTGCTTGACCCCTCGGTGCGACTTCCGCCGACACCGCCGCCACCGTCGACATTGCGGACTCCACCGGCACCGTCACCCACTGTCCTATGGGCTTGTGTATCGTGCCAGCCTTGCCCCAACTGACTCGCCGGGGGCGGGAACGTGGGCGGCTTCAGGCCGTTGATCTGGGTGCCGGCCTGCACGTAGGTCGTGGCCAGCTTCTGCATCTGGGCGGCCGCGTCGCTGCGGGTGCCTTCGATGTGCGACGAGGCGAGCATCGCGGACTTCTCGAAGGTCGGCGAGTCGCTGTCCTTCATGTGCTCGGTGGCGGTGTGAAGGGTCGTCCGTGCGTTCGTCGTGATCGAAAGGGCGGGCATGTTCGAGTGCGCCTCGACGATGGCCTGGGAGACGTGGCCCATCCAAATGCTGGCTGAGTCCGCGTAGTCCGCCAGCTTGAACGTCGCGTTGGCTGTCTGATTGCCCCACTCGCGGAACGCTTCGCCGCCCTTGCCCTCCCAGCCCAGCGCGCCGACGTGGGCCTTGAGATGGTTGCCGATCTTGGTCACCATGGTGCTGATCGCGGACAGCTTCTGCGACAGATTGCTGACCGTCTCCATGTCGGCGGACTTCAGCAGCGCATACATCTGCTCGTGCGTCATGCCGTCGAAATCCGTCTTCGCCGCGATCGGCTTGCCGCCCCCGTGTCCGCTCACTTGGCACCCCCGTTGTCGCCGAATCCTCCGACGCTGTTGCCGGCGCCGGGCTTCGCCTTGCCCTTGTCCGCCGTGTGGTACGGGTCGCGGTCCGGGTGGTACTGGGCCTCGATCTCCGAGTTCAGCTTGTGCATCCGGGACTTGATGTCCTCGTCCAGGTCGTTGTAGCTCTTCCCGGACGTCTCGATCGCCAGGCTCATGCTCTCGATCTGGAGGCCGAGCGTCTTGGAGAGGTTCTCGAGCTCCGTGTGGACGTTGTCGTAGGACGCGTAGAGGAACTGGGCCTCGTGGAAGCCCTCGCCGCCGAGGTGCGTGCGCTGCATGCGGTCCTGGCCGACCCGGGTGGGGGCGGCCTGGGAGCCGTGGAGTTCGACGAGGAGGCCGTCGACGTCCTTCTTGAACTTCTTCATGTCGGCGAGGTTGCTCATCAGGTCGTTGACGCCGGCGACCGCCGCGCCGACCACGCCCCCGAACAACGCGCCGACCACTCCGAAGGTGTCCGAGGGAGATCCCCCGCCACCGTCCGCTGCTGCCGCTACCACGACTGTCTACCCCCGTCCCCGTCGCTGCGCGGATGGTCGTACACGCAACGCCCTGCTGGTGAATCCCTCGAAACCGGATGCAAGTCAGGTTCCAGGCCCACTTTAGCGACCACAAGTGACAGTACGCATCCAAGGGTTACGGGGGCAACGGCGTTGCCGTCACCCTTGAGTCACCCCTGGGCAACAGCCGCCTGGGGCCGGATCGGCAGGCGGCCGACGGGACGGCCCGTGGCGGCGCGGACGGCCGAGGCGACCGCGGCCGGGGACGTCACGACCGAGACGGCGCTCGCGGGCTTGGCGCCGAAGGGGGCGACGACGTCGCGTTCCTCGACGAGCCGCACGATCTTGATGTCCGGGGCGTCGAGGGAGGTCGGCAGCGCGTAGCCGGTGAGGTCCGGGTGGCGGACGAGGCCCTGGCTGGTGCGGAGGTTCTCGGTGAGCGCGGTGCCGATGCCCTGGGTGACGCCGGCCTCGATGCGGGTGCGCAGCTGGGCGGGGTTGAGGACGCGGCCGACGTCCTGGGCGACCGCCATCTCGACGACGCGGATCGTGCCGAGTTCGATGTCGACGTCCACGACCGCGCGGATCGCGCAGAACGACAGTCCGACGAAGGCGTCGCCCTGGCCCGATTCGTCGAGCGGCTCGGTGGGGTGCGGGCGGGACTGGGCGGTGGCCCACAGCTCCTTGCCGTCGAGGGCCTCGGTAACGGTGGTGGACAGGACCCCGTCGTACGACGTGATCTTGCCGTCGGCGATCTGGAGGAGCTCCGTCGACATGCCGAACTTGTGGGCCAGCGGCTGGAGGAGCTGGGTGCGGACCATCTTCGCGGCGCGTTCGACGGCGCCGCCGGAGACCCAGGTGTGGCGGCCGTGGGTGGCCGGGCCGGCCGGAGGCTGGTCGGTGTCGACCGCGGCGACGTGGACCTCCTCGATGCCGAGGGTCTCCTGCACGATCTGCCGGGCGAGGGTGGCGAAGCCCTGCCCGGTGTCGACGGCCGCGCAGATGACGGTGGCGGTCCCGTCCTGGACCTTCACGGTGGCGGTCGAGACCTCGTCGGTGCCTTCCGCGCCGAGCATGTGCACCATGCCGAGGCCGTATCCGACACCGCGCCGCACCGCGCCGGGCTCGCCCGCGCCCTCGGGGCCGCCGGGCAGCAGCCAGGCCTCCTCGGGGGTGTCCTTGGGGAGGGTTGGCAGCGGGAACTCCCGTACGGAGCGCAGCAGTTCCGCGACGGGGGCGGGGCACGTGACGGTCTGCCCGGTGGGCAGGAGGTCGCCGGTGGCGAGGACGTTGCGCAGCCGCAGCTCGGCGGGCTCGATGCCGAGCTTCGCGGCGAGCTTGTCCATCTGGCCCTCGTAGGCGGCGCACACCTGCATGGCGCCCTCGCCGCGGACGTGCCCGGACGGGGGGTTGTTGGTGCGCACGGCCCAGCCCTCGACGAAGGCGTGGGGGACGACGTAGGGGCCGCAGGCGAACGCCACGGCCGCGGCGAGCGATTCGGCGGACTGGTCGGCGTAGGCGCCGGCGTCGAGGAGGATCTGCGCCTCGACCTTGACCAGGTGGCCCTCCGCGTCGGCGTGGTGGCGGTAGCGCAGCAGCGTCGGGTGGCGGTGGGCGTGGCCGAGGAAGGACTCCTCGCGGGTCGCCGTGAGCTTGACGGGCCGGCCGGTGCGCAGCGCGAGCAGGCCGAGGGGGATCTGGAAGCCGGGGTCCTCCCGGTCGCCGGTGGCGCCGGGCACGCCCGTCACGACGAGCTTGACCTGCTCGGGCGGCAGGCCGAAGCACGCGGCGGCGAGGTCGCGGTCGGTGTGGGGGTCGGTGGAGGCGGTGTAGATCTCGACGCCGCCGTCCGGGCGCGGGACGGCCAGGCCGGCCTCGGCGCCGACGGGCGCGGTGTCCTGGCGGCCGATGCGGTACAGGCCCTCGACGACGACCTCGCCCTGGGCCGCCGGGTCGCCGTAGCGCAGCGGGATGTGCCTGATCAGGTTGCCGTCCGGGTGCAGCGGCTCGGCGGCGAAGGCCTTCTCGGGGTCGGTGACCGGTTCGAGGACCTCGTACTCGACGGCGACGGCCGCGGCGGCGAGGCGGGCCGCGTCGGGGTGTTCGGCGGCGATCGCGGCGATCGCCTCGCCGTGGTGGCGTACGACGTCGGAGGCGAAGACGGGGCGGTCGGCGACCTTGCGGCCGTACGACGGGTCGCCGGGCACGTCCACGTGAGTGACGACGGCCCGCACGCCGGGCATGCGGGCGGCGGCGGAGGTGTCGATCGAGACGATGCGGGCGTGCGGGTGGGGGGAGCGCAGGATCGCCGCCCACAGCAGGCCCTCGGCCCACAGGTCGGCCGCGTAGGGGTAGGTGCCCTCGGTCTTGGCGCGGGCCTCGGCGGCGGGGAGGGACGCGCCGAGGCCGTGTGTGCGCTCCTCGCCGTCCGGGACCGCGGGGCCGGCCGCGGTGGCCACGTCGTCGCTCACGCCATGCCTCCGTCGTTAGCGTGCGGGTGGTGCGGGCCCTGGGGGGCCTGTGCGTGGACGCCTCCCGCGCCGGGCGGGGCCTGGTGCGGGATGCGGCCCGGGTCTGCGGGGCCCGTGCTGCCGTCGGCGGCGGCGCGTTCGGCCGTGCCCGCCGGGCCGGGGCCCGGGACGAAGGCCGCGGGGCCGTTGGCACTGTCGCCGGCGTGTGCGGCCTCGGCGCCCGAGGCGCGGGCCTCGGCGACCTCGCGGACGGCCTCCAGGACGCCGCGGTAGCCGGAGCAGCGGCAGAGGTTGCCGCTGAGGGCCTGCCGGGTCTCCAGGTCGGAGGGGGCGTGGTTGCCCTCCAGGAGGTCGTGGACGGTCATCGCCATGCCGGGGATGCAGAAGCCGCACTGGACGGCGCCGCGGGCGGCGAGGGCCCGCTGGACGTCGGAGGGTTCGCCGTTCGCGGCGAGGCCCTCGACGGTGCGCACCTCGGAGCCGGCGGCGGTGGCCGCGGGCACCAGGCAGGAGGCGACGAGCCGCCCGTCGACCTGGACGTTGCAGGCGCCGCACTCGCCCTGCGAGCAGCCGTCCTTGGCCCCGGCGAGGCCGAGGCGCTCGCGCAGCACGTAGAGGAGGGACTCCCCGATCCACGCGTCGTTGACGGGCCGGTCCTGGCCGTTGACCCGCAGCACGTAGGAGGAGCTGGGGTGTTCGACCTGGTCGGTGCCGAATTCGCCCTCGCCGGCGTCGTCGGCGGGCCCGGTCCTTGCGCCCTGGAGGGCCGGGTCGCCCTCGGCGGACGCGAGGTCGTGGACGACGGAGTCGGCGGGGAACATCGAGTCGGCGGCGGGCGCCGACGCGTCGTGGGCGGCCGGGCCGGCCGGGCCGGCCGGATCGGCCGGGTCGTCGTCGCCATCGCCGGGACCGCGGCCGGAAGCACCCCCGTCGCCGCCGGGGAACGCGGAGTCGGCCGCGGTCGGCTCGCCCGGTGACGGGTCGCCGGGGCCCGGCGCGCCGGCCGCGGCGGG
>NZ_JAKGCV010000005.1 GCF_021556455.1 Streptomyces fuscigenes
CGGGCGGTCCCGGCGGGCAGGGGCGCGTCCCACTCCAGCACCCGGGCCAGCTCGTCCTCGCCCGGCCGCGCGGGCGGCGCTCCCCGCCCGCCGGGCCCCGGTGCGGCGCGCCCGTCCCGGCCGGGCGCCGGGGGCGCCGAGGCGGCACGGGACATCGCGCCGCTGACGGTGATGTTGTGCTCCACGCGGGGGCGGCGCAGTGCCTCGTACACCTCCAGCGCGGCAGCGGTGTCCGGAGCGTCCCGCAGGGCCTTCGCGAGGACCACGGCGTCCTCCAGCGCCATCGAGGCCCCCTGCCCGGTCGCCGGGGAGGCCGCGTGCGCGGCGTCGCCGACGATCAGCGTCCGGCCCGAGTGCCAGGCCGTGCCGAGGGGCATCTCCGTCGCGTCGGTCGCCATGATCCCGCCCGTCGCGGCCACCGTCTCCGCGGCGAAGGCCGCGTCCTCGCGCAGCAGCGGCACGAGCAGGTCGCGCCACCTCCCGGAGGCGCCGGCCCCGAGTTCCTCGGGGCCGAGCGCCCCGCCCGCGACGCGGGCGAACCAGTACGACTCGCCCTGCGGGGACACCGCGCACCCGAAGGCGGCGGCGCTGCCGCGCACCATGGTCATGGTGTCCGACTCCCCGGCCGGGGCCGCGTCCGCCGTGTATCCGTAGAAGACCCGCTGGCCTGCGTGGAGGGGCCGGGCGGCAGGGGCGACGAGCCGCCGCACGGTGGAACGCAGCCCGTCCGCACCCACGAGCAGGTCCCCGGACGCCTCGGTGCCGTCGGCGAAGCGCGCGGTGACCGCGTCGGGACCCTCCTCGACGGAGACCAGCCGGGCGCCGTGCCGCACGGGGATCCCCCGGCGAGCGACCTCGGCCTGCAGGGCCGCGTTCAGCGCGCCGCGGCGCACGCACCGGAACCGCAGCAGCGGGTCGTCCGCCTCGCCGAGCGGCCGGTCCGCCAACTCGGCGCCCGAGGCGTCCAGTACGCGCATCCGGGTGAGCGGGAAGCCGATCGCGGTGACGGCCGCGGACGCGTCGATCCCGGCGAGTGCCCGCATCCCGTTGCTCGCGAGCGTGAGGAACGCGCCGATGTCCTCCGCCCCGTGCGGATGCGCCTCGTGCACCTCGACCCCGAAGCCCGCCTTGTGCAGGGCCAGCGCGGTCGCCGTACCGGCGATCCCGCCCCCGACGACGATCGTCCGCCCCACGCCCGCACTCCGCGCCACGCCGTACTCCGCCCGTCCGCGCACGGCCCCGGCCGGGCCGCGCTCGCACAGGGAAGAACGCCCCTCCCCGGTACGACGTTCCGGGAAAGGGCGTTCGCAGGCGTGGCGGCGGCCCGCGTCGCGGGCGCCGTGCGGCCGGGGGCCGGGGACCCGGGCAGGCGTCTCAGCGCACGTGGACCGTCACCGTGACGGTCTTGAGGACCGCCGGGAGCTTGGTCGTGTCCACCTTCAGGATCTCGCCGTTGTCGGGCTTGCCCGTGGGCGGCAGGACCTTCTGGTGGACCGTCCACGTGCCGTCGGGGTCGACGGCGATGGTGTCGATGCCGAAGTCGTCGTCGTTGGACAGGTACAGCGTCCTGCCCGCGTCGGCCGTCGCCACGCCCTCGATCTTGTCGTGGGCGAAGAACGCTCCGGTCGGGTCGAGCTGGCTGACCAGCGTGCCGACGTTCAGGTACGGCTGCTTCTGCGCGACGTTCACACCGGCGGCCGTCAGCGTCGCGAGCGCCTCGTCGGTGCCGTCCTTGCCGACGAGCGCCTCGGGCGACTTGCCGCCGAGCGTGAGGCCGCTGACGTCGGTCGCGCCGTTGATGTCGACCTGGTAGAGCGTCTTCTTGGCGAACGGCTCGTAGTTCCCGTCCCGTTCGTCGACGAGGAACTTGGTGGCGGACAGCGCGGTGATCTCGCTGTTCGCGTTGCCCGTGTCGTCGGGGTCGTCGAGCAGGTACAGGTACTGCTTGGTCTTGAACGTGCGCAGGTCGATCGTGATGATCCGGGCCGGCGCCACGTTCGACGCCTTGGTGCTGCCGAGGTCGGGCTGCTGCAGCGCGGACTGCATCACACCGACGAGGGTCCTGCCGTCGGGTGTGACGGTCAGCCCCTCCATGCCTTTGTTCTTCAGGCGGTCGGCGAACTCGGGCGGCAGGTAACCGACGATCTTGTGGAACCTGTTGTCCTCGCTGGTGCGGTACGGGGTCAGCCGGCCCAGCTCGTAGCCGTTCGCGTCGAAGTGCGTGACGTACGGGCCGTACTCGTCGGAGACCCAGAACGTGCCGTCGGGCAGCGCCACCAGGCCCTCCGAGTCGTAGCCGTAGGGGTCCTTGGCGACGGGCGTCGGCGTGCCGCCGTGCGCGTTCGTCGCCGCGACGTCGTCGATCACCTCGCTCGTGTCGTGCGGGGGACGGCCGCTGTAGGGCGTGCCGCCGAGGCTCCTCGGGCCCTTCAGCGTCACCTTCTTCCGGAGCTCGGCCTTGCCGCCGACGAGCTTGAACTCGCCGATCTCCGGCGTGAAGCCGAGCATCATCTCGGACTTGTTGCCGTCGGGGGCGTCCGCGTTGGGACCGCGGTCGGTCAGGCCGTAGAAGTACCCGGGCCTGCCCGGCACCGGCGCGAGCGACGAACCGAAACCCTCACCGGAGATCTGCGTGGTGGTGCCGCCGGGGCCGGCGACCTTCCCGAGCGGCGCCAGCGGCGAGCCGTTCGCCTGGGTGTCCTTGAACAGCTGCACGGCGTCGGTCGCCGTGTACGTGAAGGTGTCCGTGCCCGTGAAGCCGGGCTTCGGCGTGTACGTGAACGTGCCGTCGGCGTCGACCGTCGCCGTTCCGTGGGACGGGTCGGTGTGCCGCACGACCGCCGTCCCGCCGGTGTCGTTCCGCAGGACGTCACCCGTCACCCTGCCGTGCCCGGAGAACGAGTCGGCCGACGCCCGGAAGTCGTGCGTCGGGGCCGACAGCCAGCCGTGCGCCTGGGCCGCGGCCGTCCCGGCGCCGCCCACGGCGACGGTGACGGCGATCGCGACGGCGATCCGGGTGCGCTTGCGAGAGCGAGGTCTTGGAGTCATGTGCTGAACCTGTCGTTCAACGATGAACAAAGGGCTGCCCCTTGGTGAACTGTCCGGTCGGAACTGCGGGAAGGACGCGCGCGCGTGGCGACGGGTGGCGACGGGGGCGGAGTCGGGATCGATGTCGGGGTGGGGGTGGGGATCGAGGGCCGGGGGTCGGGGGGTCGGGGGCGACGACCGTGCCGGAGGCGGCGACGGACCTGCGCCGGGCGGCCGCGCACGGCAGGATGGCCCCATGACGAAGCTGCGGCCCCCCGTACGGCAGGCCGGCCGGACCGGTCGCGGTCCCTCCGGCTCGGTGCTCTCGCTGTGGTCCCGGGACTCGGTGCTGTCGATCGGTTCCGCGGGCTCGGTGCTGTCCGTGGGCTCCGTCGGCTCGGTCCTCTCGGTCGGCTCGATCGGAAGCGCCCTGGCGGCGGGCTCGATCGGCTCGTCCGCGTCGGTGCTGTCCATCGGCTCCTGGCTGAGCACCGGCTCCGTGCTCTCGGCGCGCTCGCGCTGGTCCGTCCTGTCGTGGCGCGCCTCGCGGGGCCTCCTGGCGGCCGGCGCGGCCGGAGCCGTCGCCTCGGGCGCCGCCCTCGTGGTGCTGCGGACGGCGCGGACGCCGGCGCGGCACTGAGGCCGCCGGCCCCGAGACCAAACGGCCCGTACCGCCTACAGTGAAGGCATGTCCGGTGAACTGGTGCCCGATCGCAGCGAGCTGCGCGCCTCACACGAGGACCGCGACCGATTCGTCGACCGGCTGCGGATCGCCGCCGGGGACGGCCGGCTGACCGCGGACGAGCTGGAGGAGCGCCTCGAAGTCGCGCTCACCGCCCGTACCTACAAGGAACTCGAGTCGCTCGTCGTCGACCTGCCGGCCACCGGCGCCGGCGACCCGGGCAGCCTCGCCGGGGTCTCGCCCAAGGACGTGGCGCGGATCGCCGTCGTCAGCGCGACCACCCGGCGCGACGGCCCCTGGGTGGTGCCGCAGCGCCTGGAGATCGAAGCCAGGAGCGGCTCGGTCGTCCTGGACTTCACCCGCGCCCTGATCGCACTGCCCACCCTGGAGATCGAGGCGTCGGTGCGCAGCGGCGCGATCACCATGATCGTCCCGCCGGACGTCTTCGTCGACGTCGACGACGTGACGGTCCGCAGCGGCAGCGTGCGCAACCAGGCGCGGCTGTCGCCCACGGCGCCCGTGCGCCTGCGCGTCCACGTGTCGGGCAAGGTGCAGAGCGGCACCATCGGCGTGCGGGCTCCCAAGCCGTCGCGCCGCGGCTTCTGGGCATGGCTGTTCCGCCGCCCCCGTACCACGCCGGAACTCACCGCCTGAGGCGTCGCGGGTAGGGCCGCGAGGACGCCGGGCAGGACTCGGGCCCCCGCGGTACCCGCATGCCCGCGTTGCCCGGTCGACGGGGCACCCGCATGCCCGCGCTGCCCGGTCGACGGGGCACCCGCATGCCCGCGCTGCCCGGTGGACACGGGGGTACGCGCGTGCCCGTGCTGCTCCGTCGACGGCGCTACGCGCGTGCTCGCGTTACTCCGTTGACGGCGGCCGAACGGTCGTGCGACGGTGGAAGGCGCTCCGTCCACGGGCCCTGAAAACTGGAGGCAAACGGCTGTGACCACCGGAAACGACGACACCCGACCGGCCATGGCACGCAACCTCACGCCGGACGAGGTCGAACTCTTCGAGAAGGCGTTCGCCTCCCGCCCGGCCAACCAGCTCATGCAGAACGCCGTCACCCAGACCTCCGTCGACGACGTGGCCCTGGACCGGCGGGTCCTCACCGGGATCGACCACTCCGTCTCCCACCACCTGGACGACTGGAAGGCCACCAACCAGAAGCAGAGCGGACGCTGCTGGATGTTCGCGGGGCTCAACCTGCTGCGCGTCGGCGCCGCGGAGAAGCTCGGCGTGAAGGACTTCGAGTTCTCGCAGAACTACCTCCTCTGGTGGGACAAGTTCGAGCGCGCGAACCACTTCCTCGAGGCCGTCGTCGAGACGTCCGGCCGCGACGTGGACGACCGGACGGTGGCGGGCCTGCTGAAGGACCCGATCGGGGACGGCGGGCAGTGGAACATGTTCGTCGCGCTCGTCGCCAAGCACGGCCTCGTCCCGAAGTCGGCCATGCCGGAGACGGACAGCTCCTCCGCGACCCGGGCCATGAACCGCGCCCTCGGCACCCTGCTCCGCCAGGGCGCCCGCGACGTGCGCGGTCTGGCCGCCGAGGGCCCCGAGGCGCAGCGCGAGTGCAAGCGCGAGGTGCTCGCCGCCGTCCACCGCGTGCTGAGCATCCACCTCGGCACGCCGCCGCGGCGCTTCCTGTGGCAGTGGGAGGACAAGGACAAGGAGTTCCACCGCGACGGCTGGCTGACGCCGAAGGAGTTCGCCGACGCCTACGTGCAGCTCCCGATCGACGAGTACGTCTGCCTGGTGCACGACCCGCGCGAGTCGAGCCCGGTCGGCCGCACGTTCACCGTCGAGTACCTCGGCAACATCGTGGACGCGCCGCCGGTGATCTACCTCAACGCCGGGATCGACCAGCTCAAGCAGCTGGCGATGGACTCGATCGTCGGCGGCGAACCGGTGTGGTTCGGCTGCGACGTGGCCAAGATGATGCGCTCCGACGTCGGCGTCTGGGACGCGGCGCTCTTCGACTACGCCGGCGTCTACGACGCGTCCTTCACGATGGACAAGGCCGACCGGCTCCTGCACCACGACACCGAGATGACCCACGCGATGCTCTTCACGGGCGTCGACGTGGTCGACGGGAACCCGCGCCGCTGGCGCGTGGAGAACAGCTGGGGCGGCGAGAACGCCGACAAGGGCTTCTGGACGATGAACGACTCGTGGTTCGGCGAGCACGTCTTCGAGATCGCGGTCCGCCGCTCCGCCCTGCCCGCCGACCTGGCGGCGGCCCTCGACGGCGACCCGATCGTCCTCCCGTCCTGGGACCCCATGGGCGCCCTGGCCCGCTGACGCGAAGCGCGGCCCGGGCCCGCTCCGGGCTCGGGCCGCACCTCGCCCAGCCGAGGCGGTGACCGCCGGGAACGGGCGGGAGGAGCAGGAACGCGCCCTCGTCGTCGTACAGAAGGCCCGCGCGGGCGTTGCGGTCCCAAGCGGCGTCCAGGTCCTCGGCAGCGCGGCGGCCCGACCTGGCAATCGCTGCGGTCGGTTCGACTTCGAGACCCGTCACCGCCCACACGGCGGGGCCCACGGCGGGAGCGCTCTTCGGTGGGGGAGCCTCGACCAGCGTGAGGCCGGCGCGTTCCGCGACGTGGCGCCACCTGCTCTGCGGAGATTCGCACCGGCTCTGCCCGCGCGGCGGCTCGACCACCCTGTCCTCGTCCATGCGCCCCCCAACCTCGTCACGCCTTCCCGGCGGACAATCCACAGCAGCTCTGCGTCGCCGTTCGACCGCATCACGCGCGAGACCTCGTCAGAGGTTCGCGGGCTCCGGCGGCCCGGCCGGCGGATCAGCGCCCGGCGGCCGGTGTCATCAGGTCCCGCAGGGTGGAGCGCTGCGTCGGGCGGGCCTCGGCGAAGCGCCGGGAGCCCTCGGGCGTGATGCCGATGTACATCGACCGGCGGTCCTCGTGGCACATCGAGCGCTGCACCAGGCCGGTGCCCTCGAGGCGGCTGATCAGCCGGGACAGGGCGCTCTGGCTGAGGTGGACGGCGCTTTCGAGTTCGCTCATCCGCACCGTGGTGCCGGACTCGTCGGCCGCGTGCAGCTGCTGGAGCACTTCGAAGTCGCTCACCGAGACGCCGTGCCGCTCCATGAGCGTGCGGTCGAGGGCGCAGGTCACGCGGTGGTAGAGGCCCATCACGTCATGCCACTGCGCTGCGAGCTCATCCTCATGGGTCGACTTCGACACACAGCGATCTTAGCACGTGAGATGCGTCAGCATAAGATGCGCACGCATTAGATGCATGTGCATATGATGCCTCCGTGACTTCGCCTCGTACCGATGTGCCTCGTACCGAAGCGGAAGCGACCGCCGCTCCGCGCACCCTCGTCATCGACCCGCCCGCCGCCGAGACCCCCGCACCCCCCGCCGCCGCGCCCGAGGTGCGCGACCTCAACTGGTCCGCACGCACCTGGCTGCTCCTCGTGGTGCTGTGCGGGGCGCTGTTCCTCGACGGACTCGACCTCTCGATGGTCGGCGTCGCCCTGCCCTCCATCGGGTCCGACCTGCACATGGACGCGAGTTCCCTGCAGTGGATCGTGAGCGGCTACATCCTCGGCTACGGCAGCCTGCTGCTCCTCGGAGGACGCGCCTCCGACCTGCTCGGACGGCGCAAGGTCTTCCTCGCCGCGGTCGCCGTGTTCGGCGCCGCCTCCGTGATCAGCGCCTTCCTCAGCAACGACTTCGCGCTGATAGCACTGCGCTTCGTGAAGGGCGCCTCCGCCGCCTTCACCGTGCCCGCCGGACTGTCGATCATCACCACGACCTACGCCCAGGGGCCCGCGCGCAACCGCGCGCTGAGCTTCTACACCGTCTGCGGCGCGAGCGGCTTCTCCCTCGGCCTGGTGGCCGGCGGGCTGCTCACCGAGATCGGCTGGCGGGCGACCTTCCTGGTGCCGGGGCCCGTCGCCATCGTCCTCGTCCTCCTCGGCCTGAGGGTCATCCCGCACGCCCCGACGGCGCGCGTCAGGCTGCACCACTTCGACCTGCCGGGAGCGGTGACCAGCACCCTCTCCCTGCTCATCCTGGTCTTCACGGTGGTCCGGGCCCCGTCGCAGGGCTGGGGATCGGCGCAGACGCTCGGGCTCCTCGCGCTGAGCGTGGTGCTGATGGCCGCGTTCGTCGCCATCGAACGGCGGCACCCGCGTCCCCTCGTACGGCTCGGCATCCTCCGCTCCTCGGCGCTCGTGCACGCCAACCTGTCCGCGGCGGCCATGTTCGGCGGCTACTCGGCCTTCCAGTTCATCGTCACGCTCTACGTCCAGGACTCGCTCGGGTGGTCCCCGCTGACGATGTCGATGGCGTTCCTGCCGACCGGTGTGCTGGTGGTGGCGAGCGCCACGAAGATGGAGGCCGTCCTCGACCGGGTGAACACCACCGTGCTCATCTTCTTCGGCCTGCTCGCGTTCATCCTCGCGTACGTGCTGTTCCTGCGCGTCGAACCCACCAAGTCCTACGCGGACTTCATGCTGCCGACGATGCTGCTCCTCGGCATCGGCTTCGCCCTGTGCTTCCCCTCGGTGAACGCGCAGGCCACCAACGGGGTGGCCGACCACGAGCAGGGGCTCGCCTCCGGGCTGCTCAACACCAGCCTCCAGGTGGGCGGCGCCATCGTGTTGGCGATCGCCAGTGCCGTCCTGAGCGGTTCCGGCTCTGCCCCGGTGCACCACCAGTTGCTGCCCGGGATGTCCACCGCCATCAGCATCTCGGCCGGCGTGACCCTCGCGGCCCTGCTCATGACCGCCGTCCGGCTGGTCCGCCACCGCGCCCGATAGGAACCGCGAAGGTCCGGGGCCCGGGCCCCTCACCGCAACCGCGGTGGGGGGCCCTTGGCGTTCCCCGGCGCTGGTGCGGTGGACCGGGTCCTGGGCGCGTCCTCGGCGGCCATCTCGTCAACGGGTCTTTTTTCAGCGCAACTTGAGATCGCATCGCGACAACTCGCCACTGGCCGCCGGCGCGGGGCGATCGCGGCGTACCTCACGTACATGACATGTATCACTGAAGTGCCCGGCGCGGAGGAGGCAACTGTCCGCCTGTGCGGCAATTGTGTGCGGCACGGCACTGATGTGCCGCGTTGGCCACTCTTTTTACACACTTCCTACAACGGTGCCGACGGTCATACGATCGCCGGCACGGCCCTGCGTGGGTGCTGCCGCAGCGGTCGTCCTCTCTTGTGATCTGAAGCCGTTTGCCGAAGCCGTGTTCTGAAGTCGTGTTCTGAAGTCGTTTGCCGGACTGTGAAGGACTCCGTTGAAGATTCGCCGCATCCTCGCGACGGCAGTCGCCGCCGCCGTCACCACTCCCGTCGTCATGCTCTGCGCCACGCAGGCGCTCGCCGCCGACGGTCCGTCGACCGTCTCGCGGGCGCAGCAGCAGGGCGAGCAGGACAAGCCGTCCCTGGAGGAGCTCCAGCAGGCTGCCGCGAAGGCCCAGAAGGCGTACGACGACGCCCTGGCCGACGACCGGGCCGCGCGGGCCGTCCTGGAGGCCGCTCTCTCCGACGACGCGCCGCTCGCCGTGGCGGCGAAGAACGCCGCCGACGCGGCCGCGGACGCCGCCACCGCCAAGGCGCAGGCCGACCAGGCAGTTGCCGACGCCCAGGCCGCGCTCGCCGCACTGCCCGACACCGCCACCGCGGAGGAGAAGGCCGCCGCCGAGAAGGCCGTCGCAAACGCCAAAACGGCTGCCGCGAGCGCGGGGACCGCCAAGGACGCCGCCGACGCCAAGGCCGCGGCCGCGAGCACCGCGCGGGAGGATGCGCGCGTCGCCGCCGCCCACGCGTACTCGGTCGTCCAGGACGCTACGAACCAGGCCCTGAAGGCGAAGGAGGCCGCCGACAAGGCCCTCGCCGCCGCCCAGGACGACGCTGATCCGGACTGCGTGTACGCGAGCAAGCTCAGCACCGTCCTCGTCGGACTGCCCTCCACCATCGAGGCGGGCTCGACGACCGATTTCTCGGTCCGCGTGACCAACGGGACGGACAAGGCGCTCGGCAAGGTCTCGCCGCACCTGTACTTCCACGCCACGGACAAGAGCGGTCACGAGGTCCTCGACGACGCCTTCCACCTGCAGTGGTCGACCGCCGCCTCCTCGTTCTGGCAGGACGTGGACGCCGACGGCGACGCCGGCTCCATCAGCCCGCTGAAGGCCGGCGCGCACGCCGACGTACAGCTGCGCCTCAAGGTCGACGCCGACGCACCGGCCGGAGACGGCGTCGCGTTCGTCGCGGGCAGCTACGTCAACGACGACAAGAGCTGCGGCGGGAACCTCTCCACCGAGTACGCCTTCAAGCTCCTCGCCGCCAAGGACTCCGGCGGCAAGCCGGGCAGCACCGGCGCCCCGAAGCCCGGCAAGACCGGCAAGGCCACTCCGCCCGCCACGCACACCAGCCCGCAGGGCGGCGCGGCCACCACTCCGATCGACTCCCCCACCCCGGCGGCCACCGGCGTGCTCGCCAGCACCGGCGCGCCCTCGGCCCTCCCGCAGCTGGCCGCGGCGTCCGCGGCGGCGCTGGTGCTCGGCGGAGGCGCCGCCGTCATGGCGCGTCGCCGCAGGGCGGGCTCGCGATCCTGACGGTCCCTCAGCGGGTACGTTGAGCCCGCGCCCTCGGCGGCCGGCGGACTTCCGCGGCCGGCGGGAGCGCGCGGCCCGTCGGCCGGGTGCCGGAGGGCGTGGCCCGGCGTCCGGTGCGGGGTTCAGCCGGCGAGTGTCCGGTGCGGGCTCCGGCCGAGGAGCGGGCGCCCGTTGTCAACGCTCGATCTCGCGCTCCCGGACCAGCCACAGCGCCAGGGCCGCGCTCGCGAAGCACACCAGCGAGCCGAGGAAGAGCACGTCGTTGAACCCGGCGAGGAAGCCGTCGCGGGCGGCGGCGGCGACCTGCCGCCTGGACTGCGCGGGAACCGCGGCGAGCACCTGCTTCAGGTTTCCCGAGGACGCCGCCTCGACGAGCTCACGAGGGCGGTCGCCGACGGCCGCGGGCGTGCCGGCCGCCAGCTCCCGGAACTTCGCCGCACCCCGTCCGACGGAGATCGCTCCCCAAACGGCGATGCCCACGGCGATCCCCACCTGCCGGAACGTGTCGTTGATCCCTGCCGCCATCCCGCTCTGCCGTTTGGGTACGACGCTCACGGCCACGTCCGCGACCACCGGGTTGATCAGCCCCACGCCCACACCCGCGATCAGGAAGCCGACCAGCAGCGTCGTCCAGTCGTCGCGCGGGGCGATGTCACCCATGAGGTACAGGCCGACCCCGACCGCCGCCAGACCGACGCCGAGCATCGCCCGGGCGGGCACCCGTGACAGCAGCGCACCGGAGATCGGCGAGACCAGGAAGGCCAACGCGGTGATGGGCAGATAGCGCCAGCCGGTCTCGAAGGGCGTGAGCCCGAGATAGTTCTGCAAGTACAGCGTGGTGTAGAGGAACAGCGCGAACAGCGAACTCGACACACCGAACGCCGCGATCTGCACGCCGGTGAAAGCGTGCCGCCGAAAGAGCGCCAGTGGCAGCATCGGCTCGCGCACCCGCAGCTGGATCCAGACGAAGGCGGCCATCACCACGGCGGACCCCGCCAGGAGCGACAGGATCAGCGTGCTCGCCCACCCCTCGTCGTTCCCCCTCACCAGGGCCAGCACCAGCAGGAACAGGGATCCGCTGAACGCCACGACCCCGGCCCAGTCGACCCGCGTGGCGTCGGGATCACGGCTCTCACGCAGCCGCAGGCGGGTCACGACCAGGGCCGCGGCCCCGATCGGCACGTTCAGGTAGAAGATCGACTCCCAGCCGAGCCAGCTGGTCAGCGCCCCGCCGATCAGGGGGCCGATCGCCACGGCGATCCCGATCGTCGAGCCGTACAGGCCCATCGCCACCCCCCTCTCCCTGCCTGCCGTGAACTCCTGCGCCACCAGGGCCAACGACACGGCGAACATGGCCGCTCCACCGACTCCCTGGATCGCCCGCGCCACGTTCAGGAAGGTGGGGCCGGTCGCCAGCGCGCACAGCAGCGACGCCACGGAGAAGATCACCAATCCCCAGGCGAAGACCCTGCGCCGGCCCAGGCGGTCGGCCAGCGATCCGGCCGTGAGCACCAGCGCGGCCAGTGTCAGCGAGTAGGCGTCCAGAACCCACTGCAAGTCGGTGAAACTGGCGTTCAGCTTCTGCCGGATCGACGGCAGCGCCACATTGACCACCGTGATGTCGAGCAACAGCATGAAGGTCGCCACTGACACGGCGATGAGAGTCCACCACTTGCGAGCCACGCCCGGTGCCCCTTTTGTCGCATAACACCCATTTTCTCGCTCATGTTAAGGCGTAGCCGTGCGAGGAAAGGCCCCTGCGGACAGGAGTGGCCCCGATGATTTGTGCGGGGTGGGGCCCTGCGGCCTGTCACGGTGGGGCCGGCTCCTCTTCCGCGGGTCCGCGGGCTCGGCGTCAGGCTTTGGCCAGTGTTCGATGCCGCGCAGAACCTCCCGCGGGAGCGACGGGCCCGGTCCCGAGACGCGCGGCCCCCGGCTCCGGGGAGCTCCGCCTCCCCCGTCCGACGGCCCTCGCGACATCGCGGGTCGCGGCAAGAGGCGGGAAGGGCGTGGGCGACCGTCTCGGCGACGAGTGCACTGCGCGATGCCGCACCTCGGCCGCACGCGGAGAATCGGGCCTCACCCGGGCCCACCCAAAGGATCGAAGCTCCACCGAATCCGGGGCAAACGAAGCATGCGCAGCCAAAGCCCAGTGGCTTCGCCAATGGTTCGTCACGACATGAGGCGACTTTTGCGAATGTTCCTGGCCGACAGGGCAGTTACTCGATTCAGTAAAACTAATTATGCAACTTTATTGAAGGCTTGACCGGCTGTTCCGCTGCCCGTCAGATTGGTCTCGACCAATCCCCCAAGTGGTCGAGACCACTCCGTTCGCCCACGTCCGCGTACGGAAAGTGGCCACGTCGCCGGCTCAGCGGGGTGCCGCGTTCGCAACTGCTCCTTTCAACCCTGGAGGGTTTCATGCGAGTCGGAAAACGCATTATGCGCAAAGCTCTCATCGCCGGCTCGGCCCTCGGGCTGACCCTCGGCGGCACGGCGTTCGCGGCAGCCATGGCGCCGGCCGCCCAGGCCGCCACCACCTGCGCGGCCGCCTGGAACTCCTCCACCGCCTACACCGGCGGCCAGCAGGTCAGCGAGAACGGGACCAACTACACCGCCAACTACTGGACTCAGGGCAACGACCCGGCGACCAGCAACGGCGGCAGCGGCACCGGACAACCGTGGACGTCCAACGGCGCCTGTACCGGCGGTTCTTCGGGGGGCGGTGGAGGCGGCGGCACCGGCACCGGTGGCACCGGCACGGGTTCGGTGAGCGGCCTGCTCTTCAGCCCGTACAAGGACGTCACCATCAACATGAACTGGAACACCAACCAGATGCAATCGGCCGCGGGCGGATCCGTGCAGCCGGTGGTGGGTTCCGGCAGCCTGGTGTCGCAGTACGTGCCGAAACTCCCCGCGCTCACGCTGGCGTTCGCCACCGGATCCTGCGGCACCGAGACCTGGGGCGGTGTCTCGGGCGCCAACTGGGCGGCCGCGAACGTGCCGCAGCTGCACTCCGCCAACATGAATTACGTCGTGTCGACCGGCGGTGTGGCCGGAACCTTCAAGTGCGCCTCCACGGCCGGCATGGACTCGTTCATCGCCCGCTACGCCAGCTCGAACCTGGTCGGCATCGACTTCGACATCGAAGGCGGCCAGAGCGCGTCGGACATCCAGAACCTCGTGGCCTCGGCGGCGGGGGCGCAGGCCCAGTACCCGAACCTGCAGTTCTCGTTCACGCTCGCCACGCTGGGAGCGTCCGACGGCAGCTACGGCGGCGTCAACTCGCTCGGCGACCAGGTCGTCAAGGCCGTGCTCGGCTCCGGCCTGAAGAAGTACGTCATCAACCTGATGACCATGGACTACGGCTCCTCGACCTCCAACACCGTGTGCGTGGTCCAGTCCGGCAGCTGTGAGATGGCGCAGTCGGCCATCCAGGCGGTGAAGAACCTCGAGCACACCTACGGGGTCCCGGCGAGCAAGATCGCGGTCACGCCGATGATCGGCATGAACGACTCCACCAGCGAGATCTTCACCGCCGCCGACGTGGACACGCTGTCGTCGTACGCGACCAGCAACGGCCTTGCCGGGCTGCACTTCTGGTCCCTGGACCGGGACACGCCCTGCTCCGCCACCTACGCCTCCCCGACCTGCAACTCGGTCCCCAGCTCCACCCCGCTCCAGTACACCAAGAAGTTCCTGACGGACCTCGGTCACTGACGAAGGCTCCGGGGGCGGGCCCCGCACGGGACACCGTGCGGGCCCGCCCTTTTTCTTGTCCGGGAACGCCAGGCCGGGAGCGGGCGCTCCGTACCGGGCACGCCCGCGCCTCCGCGTCAGCTGCCCGGACGCCTGACGACGGCGGTGTCGCCGAAGGACGCCGTGAGCGCACGCGTGATCAGATCGGGCAGGGGCGTGCGTCCGTCGTCCTCGGCCCAGCGAGTCAGTGCCATGTGCATCGCGGCCAGACACGCGCTGATCGCTGCCCGGGCGAGGAATGCGTCGTCCTGATCGGCCGCGTCCTCCCCGAGGGCCTCGACGATGGCCTGCTGCATCGCGTACTGGCTGTCCAGGTGCCTGGCGCGCAACGCCGGAGTCGCGATCATGAGCCGGAGGCAGTCCAGGAGGAACCGCTCGCCCGCCGCCGGTTCGTCCACCTCGCGACGGGTCAACGCCGTGGCTGCGTCGACGAGTGCGCTGCCGACACGGCGCACCAGGGGAAACGACGCGGGCGACGAGGCGACCAGTTCGGCGATGTGGCGAACGGGCTGCTCGACGAGGACGAGGTCCTCCTTGGTGGGGAAGTGCCGGTAGACGGTCATGGAGGAGACGCCGGCGGCCTCGGCGATCTCGGCGACCGTCACCCTGTCGTAGCCGCGGTCGGTGAACAGCCGCACGGCGCAGGTCTGGATGGCGCGCCGTGTCTCCTCGCGCTGTCGCTCCCGCAGGGTGGGGTTCCGTTCATTCATGTGGTACACACTACCTACATGTTAGTGACTAACATTTGGGGGAGTGGGCGTCATGGGTGATCTGGTCGGCAGGACGGCGCTGGTGACGGGCGCGTCACGCGGCATCGGGCAGGCGATCGCGGTTCGGCTCGCGGCAGGAGGGGCCCTGGTCGTCGTCCACTTCGGGACGGACGAGAACGGGGCGGCGACGACCGTGGAGAGGATCGAACGGGCCGGCGGGGCGGCCGTCGCCGTCCGGGCCGAACTGGGGGTGGACGGCGACGTCGAGACACTCTTCGCCGGTATGGACGCCGCTGTGCCCGGTCGTCCGCTCGACATACTCGTCAACAACGCGGCCGCGGCGCCGGCCGGTCCGCTCGGTGTGACGACCCGGGCCGAATTCGACCACTTGCTCGCGGTGAATGTGCGAGCACCGTACTTCATCATCGAGCGTGCGCTTCCCCTGCTGCGTGACGGCGGCCGGATCATCGGCATCTCGTCCGTGGCGACCCGGATGGCCAACCCGGCCCAGACGTCCTTCGCGATGACGAAGGCGGCGGTCGAGGTGATGAGCAGGACCCTGGCCAACCAGGTGGGGGCCCGCGGCATCACGGTGAACGCGGTGGCCCCCGGAGCCACGAGGACGGAGACCAACGGAGCTGTCTTCGCGGTGCCGGGCCTCTCCGAGCAGATCTCCGGCATGACGGCGCTCGACCGGCTGGGCGGGCCGGATGACGTCGCCGACGTGGTCGCCTTCCTCGCCTCCGACGCCGCTCGCTGGATCACCGGCCAGGTCGTCGACGCGAGCGGTGGCCTGTTCCTCGGCCCACGCGTATGAGCTGAAGGGGCATCGCAAAGCGTGTCGGGCCCGGACGGCCGCCCGGTGCGACGGGCCTCTGTCCGGCCAGGGTCACTTCGACCCGTCCGGGCGGCGGGGGGAATCGCGTGGGACCACTGATCAGTGCGGGGCGCCGAGCCAGGTGCCCAGCGCGGCGGTGAGAGCCGAGCCGTCCGGTGACAGGTCCGGCGCGGCCGCCCAGGCGACGACGCCGTCGGGGCGTATGAGGGCCGCCGACAGGTCGTCGCGGTCGACGCGGGACGCCTCGACGATCGCCAGCCGGTCCTGCCACGGCGCCGCATCGGCGAGGACCCGGCTGCCCGCCGGGGCGAGGAGCACCGTCCCGCCGCCCGGTGTGAGACGGCTGAGCCGCACGGTCCGGGAGGCCCGTGGAGTGACGGCGGCGAGTTCCAGGTCGGGGCAGTGCCGGCCCACCAGTGGGTGAGCGTCCGACGGCATGTACGGGAAGGTGTACCGGGTGGCGAGCCCCGACATCATGCGGCCGAAGTAGCGGTTGACCTCGGGGAGATCCATCAGGTCGGAGACGATGTCGCGCAGGGCGTCCGTGTGCGGGCCCGGCCGCATGAGCGCCGACTGCGCCCGCGTGTTGTGCAGGACGGCGGCACCGACCGGACGGCGTTCGCGGGTGTAACTGTCCAGCAGGCCCTCCGGCGCCTCGCCGCGCACCTCGGCCGCCAGTTTCCAGCCGAGATTGGCAGCGTCCATCAGGCCCAGGTTGAGGCCCTGTCCACCGTTGGGGGAGTGGACGTGGGCGGCGTCACCGGCGAGCAGGACCCGCCCCCTGCGGTAAGTGCTGACCTGGCGGGCGTGGTCGCTGACACGGAGCGCGGAGCCGATCCGGGTGACGGTGACGCGGGTGCCGGAGACCCGCCGCAGACTGGCCTGCATCTCCTCGCGGGTGACCGGAGCCGTGCGGTCGGCAGGTGCGTCCCCGAGGTCGAAGTCGAAGGTGCCGACCAGGCCCGGGGTGTGGAAGAGCGTGCCCGCCGGGGTCCGGCCGGACGGGGGCAGGCTCTCGGCGCCTTCGAGATCCACCTCGGCGTGACGGGCGATCATCGTGGGCGGGGTGCCGTGAAACTCGAAGCCCGCAAGCTTGCGGACCGTGCTCCGGCCGCCGTCGCACCCGACCGCGTACGGGGCGCGGAACCGCCGGATCCCCCCAGGGGTGTCGGCGGTCACGGTGACGCCCTCCTCGTCCTGAGCCAGTGCGGTCACGACATGGCCGTTCCTGACGGCGACTCCCAGCCCGGCGGCGTACTCGCGGAGAATCGCCTCCAGATCCGGCTGCCGGATGAGGACGCCCCGGCGGCCCGGCTCCTCCTGGAGCGCGGGATCGATCTTGTGGATCCACGCGAAGTGATGCTTCTCGCTGCCGTGGTCGGCGGCTCTCTCGGCATCCCCCCGCGGATGGTGGGCGGCCAGCAGCGGGCCGAGGCCCCGGCGTTGCAGTGCCTCGGCGGCCAGCGGCCCCACTCCCCGTGCCCTGCGCTCGCCCGAGGGCGCGGTCGACTGCTCGAGCACCAGGGGTGAGGCGCCGGCCAGGCGCAGTTCGGCGGCGAGCAGCAGGCCGACGGGCCCGGCCCCGACGACGAGTACATCCGTGGTCATGAGCACTCTCCTTAACAAGTTAAGCTCCTCTTCTCACCGTGCTCCTTAACTTGTTAATCTGTCAAGGGACGCTGGAGGCGGGCATGGCCATCACGAAGGACGAGGCGGCGCGAGCGGCGCTGCGGCTGCTGGACGAACACGGCATGGACGGGCTCACGGTGCGCAAGGTCGCGTCCGAGCTCGGCGTCCAGGCGCCCGCGCTCTACTGGCACTTCGACGGCAAGCGCGCACTCCTCGACCGGATGACCGACGCCATGCTGGCCCCCGCCGCCGCCATGCTGGACAGGCCCCCGGGCGACCGGCCGTGGTGGGTGTGGCTGGAGGAGACGCTCGGACGGCTGCGGAGCGCTCTGCTCGTCCACCGCGACGGTGCGCGTGTCGCTTCCGGGGCGGATCTGACCCGGGCGGTCGCGCTGGGCGCGTTCGTGGAGCGCGGCACCGACGTGCTGCACTCAGCGGGCTTCGGACTCGGCGACGCGTCGCGGGCCGCGGGAGCGCTGGTGCACTTCGTCATCGGCAGGACGATCGAGGAGCAGTCGCGGCCGGACGCTTCGGCCGAACTCGAGACGATCGCGGACCCGGACTTCCCCTTTCCGGTCCTCGCGCGAGCCCTGCGCGAACGTCATGCCGCCGGTGACACACCCGACGACGACTTCCGCCACGGCCTCGCCATCATGCTGACCGGGCTGCGCACGCTGGTCGGCGCTGCGGGCGAGTAGCCCCCCGCGCATCCGGCAGGTCCGGGGCCGCGCCCGGCATACCGGATGCGGAGCGAGCGCCTCCGCCGGGCGCCCGGCAGGCACGTGATGGGCACGGAGCGCTTGGAGAGGTCTGGACGACAGAAAATCGCCGGCTCGCTGACCTGGGGGTTTGTCGTGGAGCGGGTGACGAGAATCGAACCCGCCCTCCGAGCTTCGGAATCACGGGGCTTTGTCGGCGTCTGTGCTGGTCAGCGGCGCGTATGGGCTCCGAAGCGCCCCTGGGCCGCTGCCGTGGCACCGAGCCGTACCGCTGCGCGAGGTGCGGCTCGGTGCGCCGAGCAGGCGCTACCGGTCGTGTCGGACGGTGGGCCGGCTGACGGGGACCACGGTGAGGAGGTCGCCGAGGCCCTTGTAGTCGTCGGGGTTGGTGGTGAAAAGGGGCAGCTCTTCGGCGACGGCGACGGCTGCGATCATGAGGTCCGCGACGCGACGCCGTGGCTTTCGCCCGGCTCCGATCACGGCGGCGCAGACCCTCCCGTAAATGCGGGCGGCGTCGGTGTCGAAGGGGATGGGGTCGAACTCGTTCTCGGCGCGCTGCAGGATGTCGAGGCGCCGGCCGCGCTCAGCGTGTTCGTCGTAGTCGCCCTGCTCCTCGTTCCTGCGCACTTCGTGTGGCCCTGCGGACAGCTCCGCCAGGGTGATCGCGGTGATCGCGACCTCGGCGGGCAGTTCCGCGGGGTCGATCCACTTGCGCAGGATGACGATGTTGGTGTCGAGCAGACCCTGGTCGTAGTCAGCGGGCATAGGGGTCGTCCGTCTCCTGCTCGGCGGTGGCGTCCTGGTCGGCCCGGAACGCTTCCAATGAGACGTCCGACGCGGTGCGGGACATAGCGGTGAACTCCGAGCGCGGAACGAACCGCCGACGCCGACGCAGCGGGATCAACTCCCCGATCTGGTGCCCGTCACGCGTGACGGTGAAGGACTGCCCACCCTGGACGGCATCCATGATCTCTTTGGACCGGCTGCGCAGGTCGCGTTGGGTGATCTGGGGCTGAGTTGACATTCCTCCACGGTAGCACCATGTAGCACCGTGTGCCCCCCCGAGCTGCGGGGCTGGCGGCGGTGCTTCCTCCTCATGCTTCGTGTCAAGGAGAACCGAGAACGGCACATGTGTGCAGTGGAGTTGGCGGAGACGGCCGCGGTCGGCGGTCTGCGACGCGACATAGGTGTACATGGGCTCGCGGGGCGGGATGTACAGCAGGTCTCCGAGCGCTGGCGGGGCGTCGGTTTGCGTGACCGCGGGTCCCTCAGCGTCTGTCCAGCGCGGTCCGTCAGCCTCGGTGGAGGGGCCGTTGGTGTCGTTGCGGACACCGCGGGCGCGTGTGGCTCGGGCGTGAGCGGGCCGCGCTCATGCATCAGCATTCGGACGTGGAGCGGCAGCAGGAAGTTGCAGCCGGACTCGACGGGCTGGTTCAGCGGCAGCGAAAAGCTGCACGGGAGAAGCCGGACGGCCAATCCGGCACGGATCCGGCACGCGACGCTTGGGGAGATCTGGACAACACAAAAGCCCCGGGCCGCCGGCCTGGGGCTTTTCTCTGGAGCGGGTGACGAGAATCGAACTCGCGCTCTGAGCTTGGGAATCAACGGCCCGTCCACTCTAAGTAGGGCCCTGACGTGCTGAAACGCCCTGGAGTCGGGAGGCTGCCGGATTGTTGAAATGACCGGTGGTGCCCATGGTTCTCCGGTCGTTCTGGCACGAATCTGGCACGGGCAGCAACCGCCGAACTGGGAACATCTGCCCATGGACATCGGGTGGCAGCTGCGCGCGCTGATGACATCCCTGGCGCGAGAAGACGGTGTCTTCGCCCATGTGGCTTCCGAGACAGACGGGTCGGTCGCGGAGCAGGTGCGACGTCTCGTCGTGGAGGCCGAGCGTGCTTGGGAGCGGTATGCCGTACCTGGAGCAAGTGGTCCGGACTCGCCAACAGAGGTCGCTGATGCGCTCGTAGAGGTCGACCGGGATCACGCCGCCGAACTCATGACATACCTTGCTGCGAGCGACCTTGTCTTCCCCGGTCGTTCGCGCCGAGACGAGGGCCACGTAGGCCGGGCAGGGGCCCTCGCAGTGCAGTTGCTGGGATACCGGTCTGTCCGGTTGGGGGAGATTGAAGGAGCTGAAAACGCAACTGGCTCATAGCTCAACCCGTGTCACAACTACCGCCGACATTTCTCCTTCATCTGGAATGCAGAGGCCGCCTATCGAATTCGGACGGTCATGGTCAGTAATTCGCCTCTCTCAGAACTACCGCACCGTAACCACATGCTGTCTCGCGACGATGGCTTGTCCGACTCTGCTGTCGTCAGGAGAAGGTATGGGGTACCAAGTCAAGTGTGGGTCGACGAAGACCAAGACCGGTAGGCCTTGTCAGAGGCCGGCGATGATCGGCTACTCGCGCTGCCAGGATCATCGCGGGGAGTGGGCTCCGAAGCAGAAGAGGAAGACCAAGAAGCGCTGAGCCGTCTCGCGACGTAGTACCTGAGCAGAACCTGCCGACGGACCTGATACAGGTCCAGCCAGACATGAGCGGATGACCTGTGCACCCGGGGGCTGGCGCGATGTTGCACGACTGGCGGCAGCCCTTCGCTCGGACAGGCAGCCTATCCGGTGTTCTGGCACGGATCTGGCACGACGAGTACCGTCAACGGCATGATCTCGGAGGCGGTCGGCGGGGCGGACAAGCGGCAGCAGTTCACGGAGGAGACGGCCGGTGCTGCCCTGCGGGAGGCATGCGCGGTTGCTGGCATCTACCCGACCGGGGCGGAGCTCCTGCGGCTCGGTTCCAACGCTGTCTACCGTCTGCCCGCTGCTCCGGTGATCGTCCGTATCGCGCGGGACGTTGACGCAGCGGCTGAGATGAAACGAGCGGTTGCCGTGGCCCGGTGGCTGGCTACGCAGAACTTCCCGGCGACGCGGGTTCTGCCTACCGTCGAGCAGCCGCTGACGGCAGGTGGTCGGGTCGTGACGTTCTGGGAGAGCGCTCAGGATCGCGAGGAGTACGCAACGGTCGCCGAACTGGCAGACCTCCTGCGACGACTCCACTGGCTCGAAGAGCCGGAGTCGCTGCACCTGTCGTACTTCGACCCGGTGGGCAAGCTCTGGGCGTCACTCCGGGCTCTCGACGGGGCCCCGTCGGAGGATGCGGCGTTCCTCGAGCAGCGGGTCGTACGTCTCAGCAAGGAGTACGACCGCCTGGACTTCGTGCTGCCTTTCGGGATGATTCATGGCGATGCGAGTATCGGCAACATCCTGCGGCATCGCGACGGGCACGCCATCCTCATCGACCTGGACGGGTTCACGCTGGCGCCGCGGGAGTGGGACCTCATTCAGACGGCGCTCTTCTACGACCGTTTCGGTTGGCACACGCGCGAGGAGTACGAAGCCTTCGTGCATCACTACGGCTTCGACATCATGAACTGGCCGGGTTACTCCGTCTTGGCCGACGTGCGCGAGCTGATGATGGTTCTCTGGCTGGGACAACAGGTGGCGACGAGCGAGAAGTCCGCGGCGGAGTTCGCCCGGCGGGTAGCTTCGCTGCGTACGAATGGCAGTCGGCGCGAGTGGGGGCCGTTTTAATCGTTCGCGTCACGTGGCTTCCTGCTTGGACGGACGATTACGCACGAGGTGATGGGCCGCCTGCAACGCCTGGGCTTTGAGCGCCTCCAGGGAGATGGACCAGCTCTCGTCCCAGTCCTCCAGGTTGCTCGCGCACATAGCGATCTGGCGCAATTTTTCTGTGTATGGCCAGCTCATATTGAGCTCTGTCAACATTTGCAGCCACATGCGATCGACGCCGGTGGCGGCATCAAGAGAACCGTCGACCACTTGCTCCGCGAGCCAGTAGATCCGGGACCATGCAGCGGCTGCCGAGTTCGCTGGAGCCTCGATGTGCCAGCCCAACTCCTGCACGACCTGAGTAAACAACTCGCCCGCTTCGGGCTCCTCCCGGTGTCCCAGCCCGGCCAGCAGCGGCAACGAGGGCGTATCGACCCCCGCC
Source organism: Streptomyces fuscigenes (assembly GCF_021556455.1). Classification (GTDB taxonomy): domain Bacteria; phylum Actinomycetota; class Actinomycetes; order Streptomycetales; family Streptomycetaceae; genus Streptomyces; species Streptomyces fuscigenes. Next base: position 21,968 of record NZ_JAKGCV010000005.1, read on the forward strand.
ATGAGTGCGTCAAGACCGGCTTGGATGAGGCGGTCAGCCCCAACATGTCCTTCGATTGCTCGCTCGTGAGCAAGCTGCTTCATCTGTCGCCGTGCTTCTTCTTCGGTCACCGCTGCCCTCACCGTCTACGGCCCGGGGAGGCATCGTGCCACGGCCGTGCTTCGACAGCACGCCTGTTCCTCACCTGAGAAGTTGCCGGTCAACCTGTGGCGAGCCACAGACGGTGGTCGGCGGCTTGCTCCTGGAAGTCCTGGACGATCGACGATGACCCGAGCTGGTCTAGGTTCTGGCGGAACTCTGCGAGGTAGGCCACGCACCGTGACGACTTCAGTTGTTCGCCGAGGTCCAGGGCGTCCAGGGCCACGCGGCACGCCTCCTCCGGGTCTCCGCCGTGGAGGTGGGCGTCTGCCCGGACCATGGTGGCGAAGAAGTCGCTGCGGACGTGGCTGCCACTCATGGCGTTCTCCGCGTGGGCTACGGCCTGGCGGGCGCTGCGGACGTCCCGGAAACAGTGCGCGGCTTCGGCGGCCAGTTCGGCTTCGTCGAAGTAGGTGATCCACTCGGGCTCGTCGTCGCTATTACGGCTCTCCAGGGCCTTCGTCGCTTCGGCGAGTGCCATTTCGCAGCCTCGCCTGTCGCCGGTGCGAGCGAGCGCGCGGGCTTCCATGGCGTGGAACTGGGCCCGGAGCGTCGGTGTCGCAACCGCCGAGATGCCCATGAGTGCTGCACGGGCGAGTGTTGCCGCGTGAGTGTACTGGCCGAGGAAGGTGGCCTGGTGGCTCATCGCGGACAGGATGCTGCCCGCTAAACGTCGGTCGTTGCTGTCCTGAGCGAGGCGTAGGGCTTGGAGGAAGTACCGCTGGGCGAGACCGTGGTGGCAGGCGTCGTAGGACATCCAGCCGGCCAGGAGCGTCGACTCGGCAGCGGTGGAGAACAGCGCCTGGCCGACTGCCTCGGTGTACTGGCCGCTGAGGAGGGGAGCGACGTCGCGGCTGAGGTACTGGATGACGGATTGGCGGGCGTGGTCGCCTCCAAACCGGTCGTCGAGCTGGGCGAACAGGTCGCTGGTCGACTTGATCATGGCGACATCGGCAAGACCCACCCGTGTCCCTCGATTGCTCGCGGACTCGGGGAAGGATGCCTGCGGGGCGACGAGCCACCGCAGAGACGCTTCACTCCACGCCGCCTCCGACGGATCGGCTTGGAGCAGCGGCTCGTAGCCGTTGAGATCCGCTCGCCACAGGCGGTCGACGGTCTGAATGGCGGCTTCGGGACTCTCCGGGTAGCTGGCGTCAAGAAGAGCCGAGTCCTGCCCCGTGTGGTGGTTCAGCCCGAGTTCCGCGGCCGTGAGTCCGAGTGCTTCGCACAGCAGGGGGCCGTAGAACTCGTCGGGCACGCTGTGCCCGTTCTCCCAAGTCGCGATGCGGCGCTTCACGCTGGCGTCCGCCGGCAGGTTCTGGCCGTGGCGCGCGGCAACCCTGCGCAGCTCGCTCACCAGTCGCGGCTGACTCCAGCCGCGCTTTTTGCGTGACTCGCGCAGTAGGACACCGATCGGTTGCTCCGCAGGCGTGGTGATCGCCTCCCGTGGTGGCCTTGGACGTTGCTGCTGGCACCCAATGTACGGAACACACCCGTCCGGCTACCAGGTCTTTCGGAATGTGCAGCGGCATGTGGGGCTGACGGGGGATGACGTGCCGTCGCCTTGCTTGTCATCCCCCGTCAGCTTTCGTCATCTGCCCAGCTCAGGGGCTTGCGGGCCAATCTGTGCTCACGGCGCCTGATGGGCCGTCGGTCGTATCAGAGCGAGGTGGGATGACGTGCAGTGGATGACGAGGCGGGGTGTCCAATGGCTCTCCGCGGGCGCGGATGATCCGGAGATGTGCCGAGCGCGGTGGGCGGACGATCCGCGACAACCGTACGCCTTGGCCACCGGCCGGCTCTTCGATGTCGTCGTGGTCAACCTGAGGCTTGGCACTGAGGTGTTCGAGCAGATGGAACGACGAGAGATGGCCCTCGGCCCGGTTGCGGTTGACCGTGCAGCCCAGCAAGCGGGCTTCTTCCTGCCCACCAACTCCCGGTCACGGTTCGAACGCTGCCTTGCCCGCGAAACCAGCACCTCTCCTCCCTACCGGTACATGGAGCATGGGTCATTCATCGTCGTGCCGGGCCCGATGCCCCTCGCGACGGACCGGCACCAGTGGCTTCGGGCCCCCATCCGACGACCTGAGACATCTCCGCTGCGAACGGCGTGTCTTGCCGTGATGCTCGCCGCGACCGCCGAACTCATCGCACGAGCGGACCACTACAACGAGCAGTACCCGAGTGCAGCGGCGATGTGGGCCGAGGAGAACGAGGAGACAGTCGACCATGCACGCTGAGGACGGCCAGGGCGACGCAGCTCACTGGTCACCTCTGGAAACCGACGAGTGGTACGCCGCACGCAACGCCACCACCGCCCTGCGTGACGTACTGACGGCTGCGGGCATGGCAAAGGACTTCCCCTATCTGCGCGCCGAGTTGAACGCCTTCGGCCTGGGGCTCATCGAGCTGGGACGTGTCTCCCCTGAGACCGCGCAGCGGCTGGCGGAGCTGCTTCGACGGGCCGTACAGGGCGCCCACGACTCCGAGCACGCTGACGACGCCAACGGGCGTACCCAGAACTGACTGACCAGAGAAGGTGGAAGACATGAGCGACCCGCGCCGCGTCGTGGCGAAGCGAGCGGAGAACCTGTCGCCGACTGTGCCGTACGTCCGTGGCTGGGCCGAGGCGAAGCGCGGTGCTGACAGCCTGGCCGATCAACTGCGAGCGGCTGGTCTGTCCTCGGACTTCCTGGGCCTCAAGGCGGATGTCTCCGTCTTCGGCGACGGCCTGGTCTGCCTCGGCCCAATCCGCCCGGCTGCGGCCGAGCTGCTGGCGCGCTTGCCCGCATCCGGTCTCGCTATGGAGATGGCCGAGTGCGCCGGGCTGAGGGACGTGTCAGCTCCTCCGGACGCCTCAGCAGCCTGACGGTCTGCTCCGGTAGACCCTGTCGACTCCTCCACGATCGCGCGACGGGGCCTACATATGCGCTCGCCGGCTACGGACTATGCCCTGCGGCCCGGCCGGGACCGGCGCCCCAGCGCCGCAGCCCGGACGAGCCGCAGGGACAAACCACTGAGCCATACCGACCCCACAACCAAAGGACCCGGGCGGGTGCTGGAACACCCCCCGGGCGTGGCCAACCGCTTCTAGGGAGCGATCGACGTGCACAAGGTACTTGCTGCCCTCCTCCATGTCCTCACCCCCCGCCGACGTGGCTGGCATGCAGCCCCCGCGCCGTCGACTACGCACTACGTGTCGACTCCGACCGTGCGTTGCGCCGTGACCTTTTATCCACCCCTGGACACCGCGGCGGGACGTTACCGCCGTCGGATGCGCGCCGGAGGGGCTGAGATGACGCCGCTCGTCCGTCCGTACGTCCTGGCGCACGAGGAGAAGACAGCAGCGGATCGGATGCTTGCCCGCATTGAGCGGGAAGCGACGGCGTGACGTCCACGAGGCGGATCACAATTAAGCCTCGGACCGCCACTCCCCTCAACACGTGGCCACGCTTTCCAACTGTGGTGGTGCCTCGCGGGGCCGTGTACAGGGCCTTTCACCTGCGTTCACGGTCAGCTGGTCGACGGAGCTGCTACGGGCTTCGGTCCCTTCTGAACGTCGTCGAACGGCGTTGAATGAGACGGAAACTGAGACGTAAGAGGGTCGAGCCGCGCTCCCGACGCGGTGACTGTCCGCCGTGCCATCATCTGCACGTGCTCAGGATTCCCGGATACGAAGGCGGCCCTTTGGTCCAGGGCGGCGCCTACCTGGACGACCCGCTGTTCTGGCCTGTGCATCTTGGCTCCCGCCTGCGTGGGGAGGACGCGCAACGAGCCGCGTTCGGTGCCGACTGGGATGCGGCCATGGAGCTGTACCGCAGACTGTCCGCCGAGCATGCGTGGCCGGTGTTCAGCGTGCCGCTGCGCTCCGGTCACACCATCTACGTCGTCTACCGCAACTTCGTGGACGAAGGGGGCGTGGACTATCTGATCCATCAGCCGGCTTGGTCCGAAGCGGAAACCCTCGCTGTGGACGACGGTCACTTCATGGGGCCCGGTATGGCCTGGACAGAGCTGCTGTCCGCCGCTCGGCAGCCGGGAGTAGAAGGCACGGCTGATGCCGACGCCCGACTCTTGCTGCTCTTTCCCACACTCGGCGACGCGAGGCTTCCTGCCGATGCAGCTGTGGCTCTCACCACTGCGCTCGCGGCTCTAACCCTGATCGAAGAGCCCGTCGCGGTGGCAAAGGCGCTCCTTGAGAACCAGGGCCAATGGGCTCCCGCTCGGTGGAGATCGGCAGGAGGCGTCTGGATCAACGACGGTACGCACTCCTACCGAAACCCAAGCAACGCCTTCGCACTACCAGAAGAGCGCCTTCTGGAGATCAGTAGCGCACTGCAGGGCGAAGCTGGGCACCACTTTAGGAGAGAGGCAGAGTGATCTGCGGGTTGATCTTTGGCTTCGTCGGTTTAGGAAGCGAGCGGCTGCTCGACCATGTGACACGGGTGTTGACCGTGGCTGGCTCCTATTTCTGGCGTGGTTGTGGCACGACCTCAGCCGACGACAGTCAGCCACGATGGCGGGTGCGTCGACTGGCCGGGCGCGCGTGTGCCTCGCTGTACCCCGGCTGGCCTCAGCAACGTTATGGTTGTCGTCCGCTAGAACGAGCCGATATCGGCTGGCCGTGACACATCGAACGTGTTGATTCCGGCTCGTGACCAAAGCTTCAACTGCGCTGCTTTTAACGAGTGGTCACCAGTCTTGCGGAATGAGAGCTTTACCGTTCCGCCACTTCTCTCGTACACAGTCCTGGAACCATCGTTCGTCGAAGTCTGCGTGTTCAGCAATGATAATTTGGTAGGGCTTTACTGCCCGACCGGCAGCATCAATGATGAAACGGAAAGTCTCCGCGATCGTATTCCTGTCACCCGAAACTGCATCATTATCTCGGTACTCTGAGTCCGCAGGGAAACCAACCTGAGACGGTTGGTCAAAAAACACGAACCCTGGCACGGGCCTGTCGTGCTCGGCAAACCATTCATGGAGTGCCATATGTACTAGCACGTGATAGGCAACCCAACTTTGACCACTTCCGATTTGCGGCATCGCTAGGGGCCCAGACGGGGTGTCCAAAATGATCTGCAGTTTCTTAATGTCAAACCTGAGAGGATTAGACGAATGTTCGATAGGGAGCTGGCTAGACCAGTTGGTCATCAGTTGATTCAGTCTGGACAAGATAGAAAGCGTCCTGTCACGGATCAGATCGGAGTCAACCTCATTCTCGGCCGCCTCCAGCTGAACGCGAAGGGATTCCAGTTCTTGCTTGAGCAGCCTCAGCCGTTCATCGCTTCCCACTCCCTCAAGGTAAAAGTCGATGCGGCCGACTACGGTTGCCTGCACGTTCTCTTGCAACGCCAAGTTTCTATCGCGTTCGCTCGCTCGCTGGATTGCCTCCAGTTGGGCAGAGGTGCTTCTGATCGCTTGCTGGCACTCTTCGATCTCCTGCTTCAAGGTGTCAGCAAGAGCCTTCAACCGGGGAGACTCAGATGGCAATGCCTGAGGGATACGGCTCAGAGAGGAGAAGTGCTCACGCAGCTCGTTGATCTCTTCCTGTTGTCCGTCCACGTGGGAACCGCATAGAGGGCATTCTTCGATTCCGGCGTCAGGAATTAGCTGAACGAAGGCAAGTCTGGACCGTTGCTCAGCCGCTTGCCTTTCAAAGTTTCTCCGGTCGTTCAGAAGGGTAGCGATAGACTCAAGGGAACTCTGCGCTTGCTTAGACCTCCTCCGAATAAGGTCACGTTCTTGGAGTAGACCTTGGCGCGCGTTTTCAGTATCGCCGAGCTGCGCACTGTCCGTTTCTGTGGATCTTCCGCTAGCGTTCTGACGCAATGCCAAAACAGCTCGCAATTCTGCCAGTGCATCGAGATTCGATGAATCTTCTCCAGAGGCATTGGCAGTAGTCAGTCCTGCACTAGCTGCTTCCGCTAGAAGCTGTCGCGCTCGCGTACCGCCCCGGTCGGCTGCTGCTTCTAGGTCAGTAATCTCTCTAGTAGTGTCCCGAATCCTTTTCTTGAGTCGATTGATGCGACGCGCAACCCGAACGTCTTCCGCCGTGATAGCGCCTAGGAAAAAAGGCAGGGTTTCCCGGATAGAGTTCGAGACAAACGGTTCTCCTTGGCGATGGAAAAGTCTTTGCCGACTGATGATTTCGTCTTGCTGCTGGTACAGGAAGAACGCAGCATGACGGAGGGTAACGGAGTAATTAGGGAGCCCTTGCAACTCTGCATTTCCCGTATCAGGGAACGAGAGCAGTCGCGACAGGAGACTAATGAGGCCATCGGCATTCGTTGTAGGCGTGAGTTCCGCGTAATCGGGGACCCCAACTGACGCGCCTTGTTTTACAAAGACTCGCTGAGACGACTGCGCGTCTTCCTCCGGGGCCTGCCTGGCAACGAATACTTGGAATTCGTTCACTTGCAGAAGCAGTGCATACCATGCAACAGTCTCTGTAATTTTTCCCCGTGGTACATCACACGTCCCACTACCGAGACAGTAGTCAATGATGTCGGTAAGAGCTGTCTTACCAGTTGCAGAATCTCCAGTGATGATGTTGACCGCGTTCAACCTTAGCGGCAGCCTGCGCCTTTTTCCGGTCCACGAGTAGAGTACGATTTCGCGAATCTGCATCATCCTGCAGCAACTCCCCAAATTGAAAAGATCGAGGCGGCATCACCTGATCTTGCGAAACTCTTCCCTAGTCGCTCAGCGACCTTAAGAATGTCTTTCACTTCAGGGGATCCCTGAGATAGTGACCGCAGATTCCTGATCCTGCGTGAGGGAGTAGCGCCAACCCTGGAATGTTCCAGTGTGAACAGACCGGCTCGCGCGCCGAGAATCAGTGCCTTTCTCACTGCCGGCGCCAGCGCGGGCGTATTTCTCTGCAGTACTAGGCGCTCTCTCTCATGCGTTTCCATCCAGACCAGAAGAGACGTGGTCTTTGTGATCGGAAAAGTGTCACGAATTTGTTTACTCATGGCGGCGGGGACGGCCAAAAAAGCCAAGGACAATGGCATCTTCTCATTGGCCTCGGACTCGTAAAATTCGGCAGACTTCCGGATGACGACGGAAAGAAAGGCAGGATTGAAGAGCGCTGATTCTTCCTGGCTAGTGAACTGTTGCAGCCACTGGCTCATGCAGGCTCGCTCTCAAGCAAAGACGCCAATCTCGCTTCAAAATCGGGATGCCATCCAACTATACGCTGATCGGCGAGGCCATGATAAGTTCCTTGCATAACGAAGGATTCGCGACACATTTCTCGGATTCTAATATCGGCTTCTTGCTCAATCCACTTGTAGAGTGCTCGGGCGACTTTTAGCTTTTCTGCTTCTGCGGCGGATTCGCCAATTTCCTCTCGTGATTCCCAGAATCTTACCCGCCACGCTTCCTTTAGGCGTTCCTCATACCGAGAAAGTTCACCCGGAGCAAGTAGGTCATCTCGAAGCCATTCTGATCTCTGTGCAAAAGCGCGAACGTAGCACGACACTGCCCCTGCTAGTCGTGGACCAGTCACATTGATGAGCTGGAGCTGACGGACGTAGGCGCTGTCACCTCCTTCTTCTTCAACGATGTCGAAAATCTCAGGATTGATGGGTAGGTTATCGCGCCTAAATTCCTCTCTTATCAATTCAAGCTCTTCTTGAATCTCTGCGACCGTGATGGGTGGGGCAGTTTTATCTCTGAGATGCTGCACGCATCGCTGAAACCACCAGCCCTCTAGGCGCCGAAGGAAAGCTGGTCGTTTATCCGAAGAGGCTGCGAAGTACAGCTTCTTCTGCAGATCGGATTCGAGGTCATCTAGGAGTGGCTCGCTGTCAATCACGATGACGGTTGAAACAAGGGCAGCCCTCTCCGTTGACTCCAACTTAAGGAACATTTCGTATGCGTCTTGCTGCTTGTCGTTTTTGGAGGTTTCTGCAGTCTTCGTGAGAATCTCGGCCGCTTTGCTCAAGTCGCGGTCCTGATCGCGCAGATAGTAGGCTGCAGAACCTGTCGCCGCCCTGCCGGTCGTAATTAGATATCGACAAACGGGAGATTCCTGCGAAAAAGAATATCCTGCTGGCTGATCTAGCCAAATTCTGAACGTTTTCCAGATGTCCGCTGAGGCGTTAGGTATGGTCGTAGAGGGATCAGTGTGGTACTTGAGTTGCAGTACTTCCGTCGGCGTCCCGGGTGCATCGAAACTAACGTCGTCCAGTTGTTCGATTCGTACGTTGGCGGTTGAGCCGGACTGGATCCGGCTCAACGCGGCATGCAGCGCATATCTGGCCTGATACAGGTAGCCAAGCATGGATTCGTTGGCAGAGTAGTCGGCCACGCGGCCCCCCGGTAAGTGCAGCCAGCAACTTGAATTATCAGCGATGGTAGCGAGGGAGATTGTGCCTTGTGAAGCCACTTGTGCGGTCTGATGCGAGGTGCGCCGTGTTGTCGATGCGCTTGAGCTTGATGAGTCGTCCGCCTGAACTGTGCTGCGCCTCCCGACGATCGGAAGTAGCTGCTTCCTCATGGCGCGGCACGCGCCAGCCGGGCTGGAGCGGGGCGGAGACAGGAGCGCAGGCCCGGCCGGCTGGGCCGCGCGCGGCGAGCGATAGCGAGCCGCCTTGAAGACGTAGAGAAACTTTGAGCCATTCCCTCAGAGGGGGTAGCTGATCTCCAGGTCGTCGCCGGGGAGTTGGAATTCCTCCAGGGCGAGCGGCTTGCGGTCGGCGTTGAGGGTGACGCGCATGATCTGGAGTAGGGGCACGCCGTCGGGGATGCGTAGGGCCTGGGCCTGGTCGGGGAGGGGCATGCGGGTGCTCAGGTACTCGGTGAAGTGCAGTTCGTGGCCCAGTTCGGCGAGTGCCGCGTAGAGGTGCGGCGCGCTCGGCGGTGCCTCCTCCTCGTACTTGGTGCCGATGAGGACCGAGAACGGCACGTAGGTGCGGTGGAGTTGGCGCAGGCGTCCGCGGTCGGCTGTCTGTAGGGCGTCGTGGGTGAACATTGGCTCGCCTGGCGGGATGCGCAGGAGATCCGCGAGAGCCAGCGGGGCGTCGGTGCGGGTGACGGTGGCGTCCTCGCTGTCCGTCCATAGCAGGCCGTCGGCCTCGACGTAGCGGCCGTCGGGTTCTCGGCGCACTCCGCGAGGGCGCAGGATGCTCGGTCGGGTCTGGGGCGAGCGTACGAACATGCCGCGGCCCATCATGACCTCGACGAGCCCTGAGGCGCGGAGCTCCGCGATGCCCTGACGGACCGTGGGTCGCGAGACTCCGAACTGCTGGGCCAGCATCTCTTCGGATGGCAGTGGCTGGCCGGCTGGATAGGTGCCGTCCAAGATCCCCTGGCGTAGGTGCTCGGCGATCTGGCGGTACTTGGCCTGGGCCTTCTCAGGCGGCATCTCAGTCTCCGTGGCTGGCGTCGTCGGTCCCTCGGCTGCCTACGGAGACGGGCGCCTGGGCGCTCTTCCGTAGGCAGGGACAGCGTCCCTCACTCCAAGCTGCTTGACAACCCGTACTACGGGTTGCACTCTTGTGACTCACGCCCGTACTACGGGTGGTAGTCATCCCGAAGGGATGCCCTTCGGGTCGTCACGGCAAGGGAGTTCAAGCAGTGGCAAGCCTTCCGATCGACACAAGCAAGTTCACCGGGATCATCTGTGCCGTCCCTCCGGCTCCGCGCGTCGCCAACCGGGAAACCGGTCAGCTCCGCGTTGACCGCGACACTGGCAAGACGGTCTTCCAGGTCGGCCTGTGCCTCATGGCGGGGGCGACGGCCGAGGTTGTCAACGTGAGCGTGGCCGGTGAGCCGGCCGGCGTTCAGCTCGGGATGCCCGTCCAGGTCCGCGACCTGGTGGCCACCCCGTGGGAGAACGACGGTCGGCACGGCGTCGCCTTCCGCGCTGCCGAGATCAAGCCCCTCAACGCTCCGGCGGGCAAGGGGGCCGGACAGTGACCCTCCTGGCCTCCACCCCCGCGCCCGGGACAACCTGGCTGGGCTGGGCTTTCGTGGTGGCCGTTGCGCTGGTGCTGGGCCTGCTCATCGCGGGCCCGGCGCTGCGCCGCCGCTACCCCGTGGCCTGGTGGCTCGTGCTCGGCTTCCCGTTCGCCTGCGTACGGGTCTCGCGTACCTGGCGGCCGTTGATGGCCGGGTGCGGCCTGGCCGTGAGCCGTAAGGCTGCGTTGATCGTGGTCTCCGGCCTGGTCGGCAAGGGCGCACCACCTCCACAACCGCGTGTGCCGTGGCGGAGCTTCATACGTCCCACCCCGGGCGGCTTCTGGTTCCTGGTGCGGCTGCTGCCGGGGCAGGTGCCGGAGAGCTTCGTCAAGGCGGCGCCCGCAATGGCGGAGAGCTGGCAGGTGCACGCGGTGCGGGTGACCCCGTACCGGCCCGGCGTCGTCCGCATCACTGCCTCGGCGGCCGACCCACTCAAGGAACCGCGCATCCCCAAGCAACGCGGGCCCGGACACCTGCTGCGCGTCGTGGTCGGCGCTGTGGAGACGGGGGCGCCGTGGGTGGTCGACCTGCGGCGGGTGCCGCACTGGCTGATCGTCGGCGCGACCCGGTCTGGCAAGTCGACGCTGATCAACGCACTGGTGGCGGGCCTGGCCCCGCAACCGGTCGCGCTGGTGGGCATCGACTGCAAGGGCGGCATGGAACTGTCTTTGTACGGGCCCCGGCTCTCCCGCTGGCCACCGACCGCGGGCAGGCGGTGAAGCTCCTTGGCGCGCTGGTGGATCTCACGCTCGGCCGCATGGCGGTGTGCCGGGCTGCTCACGTCCGCAACATCTGGGGCCTGCCCGACGGCAAGCGTCCGATACCCGTGGTTGTGATCGTCGACGAGCTGGCGGAGCTGTTCCTGATCGCCAACCGCGGCGAGAAGGACGAAGCGCAAGCTGCGGGTACCGCACTCATCCGGCTGGCCCAACTCGGCGCAGCGCTCGGTGTGTTCCTCGTCGTCGCCGGACAGCGGGTCGGCTCCGACCTGGGACCGGGCGTCACCGCGCTACGGGCCCAACTCGGCGGCAGGGTCTGTCACCGGGTCGCCGACCCCGGCACGGCAGAGATGGCCCTCGGCGACCTCAACCCGGACGCGCTCAAGGCCGCGCAGGCCATCACACCTGAACAGGCCGGGACGGCCGTGCTGGCCTCCGGAGACGGCTGGGAACGCGCCCGCTCCCACCTGGTCTCGGAGGCAGAGGCGGAAGCCACCGCAGCCCAGTACGCGCACCTGACCCCGTACATCCCCGAACTGGTCGATGCTCTCGGCGGCCCGTCCGCCGGCCTGACCGTGACCCTCGAACGGGTCGACCGCCCCGACGACGACACCGAATGAGAGGCAACCGCCGTGCTGATCACCATGTCGGCCGTGCTCCTGCTCGGCCTCCTGATCTGGTTCCTGCTGCGTATCCGCTACCTGCGGTGGGTCGACTTCCTGCTCTCCGGCGTCTTCGGCTTCCTCGTCGCCACCACAGCGGCGGCTCCGGTCGTCCGCACGGTCCTCGACGGCATCGGCGGCGTCCTCGGCCTCTTCCGCTTCTGAACGAAAGGGGGAACACACGTGACCTCGTACGTGATCAAGTCCGGTGACCGAGCCGAGTTCATCGGCGCTCTGCGAGAGCTTGCCGACTTCCTGGCAGCGAACCCGGACGTCGTCATCCCTCGCCACCCGGCCTGCACCGTGTTCGTAGACGCCGAATCTGACCCGGCACGCGAAGAAGGAATGGAGTTCGCTGCCGCGCCGCTCGGTGCACCGGTCGTGGACCTGGGCCGCGGCTTCTACTGCGCGCGCAGGTGGTTCGGCCCGATCGAGTACAGCGTGACGGCTGTACCGCCCAAGGACACGCCATGACCGCCCGTATCAAGGGCTCCCGACGGGGCGCGAAGTCGCCAAACCCGACCCCGCCAGGAACCCACTCCAACCGCCAGAACAGCAGTGAAAGGAGCACTCACACTTTGACCACCCTCACCCATCGGCGCAAATCTCCACAGCCCCGTTGCGCCCTCCGTGAGACGGAGAACCCGACCTGCGTCGGGCGCGTGGAAGTCGTCCTGGTCGACCGGGACGGCGCTGAGCAGCGACTCTGCCCGGCCCACGCGGCGGCCCTGTGGCTGACCGACCCGACCCTAAGGTTCAGCGCCAAGACCCGACCCGAAGCCATCGCCACCGTCATGGCCCAGGCTTTCGGAGGCGGCCGATGAACACCACACCGAAAGCCGTAACCGCTCTCGTCGGCCGCGCGTCGGAAGGCAACTTCGGTTCCTGGTGCGGCAGCATTGTCCGCCTGGGCGGCTGCACCAACCCGATTCACCTGGTCGGTAACGCTGCCCTCGTCGACGCAGGTACGGGTGAGGTCCTGCACTCCTTCGCCTCGGCCGAGCGTGGCGGACGGTTGCTCACAGCCTGTGGAAATCGACGTGCGAGCGTCTGCCCAACCTGCGCCGGCCTCTACCGGGCGGACACATACCAACTGATCCGTGCGGGACTCGTCGGTGGCAAGGACACCGCGACGACAGTTGGCGGGCACCCGCGTGTGTTCGCGACGCTCACCGCGCCGGGCTTCGGCCCGGTCCACAGGCGCCGTGAGCAGGGTGGGCGTGCTCGTCCATGTCGTCCTCGGCGTGCGGGGGAGTACTGCCCGCATGGTGTGTCGACCGGTTGCCTGATCCGGCACGCGGACGGTGATCGGCGGCTCGGGGAGGCCATGTGCCCGCGCTGTTACGACTACGCGGGCGCGGTGCTCTGGCAGGCACACGCGGGCCGACTCTGGCATCGCTTCGCCCTGGAACTGCGTCGTGAGATTGCCCGACGGTCGGGGCTCAGCCGTACCGAACTGCCCCGACTGTTGCGGCTCTCGTACGCCAAGGTCGCCGAATACCAGCGGCGCGGCCTGATCCACTTCCATGCCGTCATCCGACTCGACGGACCGGACGGACCCGACTCACCCCCGCCCGGCTGGGCCACCACCCGACTCCTGACCGACGCTGTGCACGACGCCGTGGGTCGGGTCCGACTGGTCGCACCCGGCGGGGACGTCATCGGACCGCGCGTGCTGCGCTTCGGCCAGCAGATCGACGTACGCCCCATCGCGGAGTTCGGCGCGGGCGAGCGGCTGACGTCAGCGGCCGTGGCCGCGTACATCGCCAAGTACGCAACCAAGGGAGCGGAGGCGGCCGGCGCCGTCGACACCCGCATCCGAAGGGCGACCGACCTTGCCACGCTGCCGGTCCGGGACCACACGCTGCGCATGATCAGCACGTGTTGGTGGCTCGGTGCGCTGCCGGAGTTCGAGCCGCTTGGCCTGCGGAAGTGGGCGCACATGCTCGGCTACGGCGGCCACTTCTCCACCAAGTCCCGCCGCTACTCGACCACGCTGACTGCCCTGCGTACCGCGCGGGCCGAGCATCGCGCCGAGCAGCAACGGACCGCCCTCGGCCTGGCGGATCGGTCCATCGTCAGCGTCGGCCGGTGGCGCTTCGCCGGTCGTGGCTACACCCCAGATGAGGCCCTGATCGCGGCGGGCGTGCGCGTCTCGAAGGAAGGGGCGCGAGCATGAGCGACCGGCTTCTCACCATTCCGCAGGTGGCCGATCGCCTCGGTACCTCGGTGCGCTTCCCCCGACGGCTCGTCGCCGAGCGGCGCATCGTCTTCGTCAAGGTCGGCCGCCACGTGCGCATCCCAGAAGGGGCTTTGGCTGAGTTCATCACCCGAAACACCGTTTCGCCCGCACAGCGTCGCAGGACTCACGGCAGGAGGGCCGCGTAATGGCGAACAACAAGGGCAAGCGGCGCACCTTCGGCGCTATCCGCAAATTGCCCTCTGGGCGTTTCCAGGCGCGGTATCCGGGCCCGGATGGCGTTATGCGGTCGGCGCCCGAGACCTTCGCGACGTCGCGTGAGGCTGACGACTGGCTGGCGGAGATGCGAACCGAGATGCGGCGTGGGGACTGGAAGGACCCGGACGAGGGCGCCGTGCCCTTCGAGGAGTACGCGCTTCGGTGGGTCAAGGAACGGCGGCTGTCGGCGACCACGGATGAGCTGTATCGGCGCCTCCTACGCCTCCACATCCTGCCCACCTTCGGTGAGCTGGGCCTTGACGAGATCACCCCGCCCAAGGTGCGCAGTTGGCGTTCCGAACGGCTCGACGCGACCGGCGCTGAGACGACTGTGGCGAAGAGCTACCGGCTTCTCAAGGCGATCTTGGAGACGGCCACTGAGGATGAGCTGATCCGCCGGAATCCGTGCCGCATCCGGGGCGCGGGTAAGGAGTCGGCGGCGGAACGGTCCATTGCCACCGTCGACCAGGTCGACGCGCTGGCCGCTGCCCTCGGACCGCGGTGGCGGTTGATGGTCTACCTAGCTGCGTACGGTCCGTTGCGGCCGGAAGAACAGGCAGAGTTGCGGCGCCGTGACGTCGATCTGGACGCGATGACCGTTCGTGTTCGCCGGGCGGCTCCGGAGCTGGCCACGGGGCGTCGGGCGGAGGGCCCCACCAAGTCCGATGCCGGTCGGCGGCTCGTCGTCCTGCCTGCCTTCCTCCACATCGAACTACGGCGGCATCTCGACTGGTATGCGCAGGAGGGGGCTGACGGACTCCTGTTCGTGGGGGAGAAGGGCAAGCCGTTCCGGCGGTCCACCTTCGGGCGGAAGTGGCGGAAGGCGCGGATCGCGGTGGGGCTGCCGGACACGTTCCGCTTCTATGACCTCCGCCACACCGGACACACTCTCGCCACCCGATCCGGGGCCACGCTCAAGGACACGATGGTGCGCGCCGGTCAGTCCTCGGAGCGGGCCGCGCTGATGTACCAGCACTCGGACGTGGAGCGTCAGCAGGAGGTCGCGGCCGGACTCGATCGGCTGGTGAAGGAGCGGAGGAAGGACGCCCGGGAACAGCCGGCGGACGGGCCTCAGAGTGCATCTGGCACGGATCTGGCACGCGACGCTTAGAGAGGTCTAGACAACAAACAACCCCCGGGTCTTTGACCTGGGGGTTTGTCGTGGAGCGGGTGACGAGAATCGAACTCGCGCTCTGAGCTTGGGAAGCTCATGTTCTACCATTAAACTACACCCGCACTCGGCGCCCGATGACTCCGGCGCCGTATCGATGTGTACTGTACCCCATCCTCTGCCCCCTGGCGCAGCCCTCTTGTGGCTCGTCGTGGGGGCTTTGTCGTGGGTCGGGGCAGCCGCGAGTGCCGGATGGATCTTGGGGTAGCCGGGGCGGTACGGGTAGGGCTGTGGCGTCCGGTCTGCCGTGGGGCGGCGGTGCGGGGGCAGGGGTGTTCGGGGGGTGATCCGCTGTGGGGGAGCGGTGGACGCGGCTGTGGTGACCGGGAGTTGGGCGTAGGTTGGGCTCTCGGAGTGCCGGGCGCGGTCCTGCCCTGATCATCCCCTAATGTGGCGTTCGTCCGCGTTTTGGGGAAGGGACCTGATGGATTTGATGGAGCGCACTGTCGTCCGCTGTGCCGAAGGCCATGTGTTCAGCACCGCATCGTTCCCGATGCAGCATCTCGACGCGGGGAGGATCGGCCCCGGCCGGCTCATCCGGTGTCCGCGGTGCGCGCGGCTGCGCAATGCCGTGCCTGTCCCGGTGCCCGTGCCGGCTCCGACGCCCGAGGTGGCGCCCCTGCCGCCCGTGGCCGGGGCGTTGGCCCTGGGGCAGCAGCAGATCTGAGGCGGCAGATTTGAGGCCGCGGATCTGAGGCCGCGGATCTGAGGCCGTGGATCTGAGGCCGTAGATCTGATGGTTCGCGCCTCCTGTCTTCAGCCTGGCCTCGTGGTGCTGCGCGTCGCCCCGTCCGCCCTCGTTGAGTTTTCCTCGCCCCGAGGCTGGGGGCAGGGACAGGGGAGGGCAGGGCGCGCGGTGTGCGGAGGGTGCGCGGGGCGGCCGGTTCGGGTCGGCCCGCGCACTTTGCGTATCCTCGGGGCGTGCTTCTCTCCGACAAGGACATTCGCGCCGAGCTCGACTCCGGCAGCGTCCGCCTCGAACCGTACGACCCCTCGATGGTGCAGCCGTCGAGCATCGACGTGCGGCTCGACCGGTATTTCCGGGTCTTCGAGAACCACCTGTACCCGCACATCGACCCCGCAGTGGAGCAGACCGGCCTCACCCGGCTCGTGGAGCCCGAGGGTGACGACGCCTTCATCCTGCACCCGGGGGAGTTCGTACTCGCCTCGACGTACGAGGTGATCTCCCTGCCCGACGGCATCGCCTCGCGGCTGGAGGGCAAGTCCAGCCTGGGCCGGCTCGGGCTCGTGACGCATTCGACGGCCGGGTTCATCGACCCGGGCTTCTCGGGGCACGTCACGCTGGAGCTGTCGAACATGGCGACCCTGCCCATCAAGCTCTGGCCGGGCATGAAGATCGGGCAGCTGTGCCTGTTCCGCCTGAGCTCGCCCGCCGAGTTCCCGTACGGGTCGCAGCGGTACGGGTCGCGCTACCAGGGCCAGCGGGGGCCGACGGCCTCGCGGTCGTATCTCAATTTCCATCGGACCGATGTCTGAGTTTTTGGAGTGCCACGCGTGAGCCAGTCCCGGGAAGAGCTTTCCTACGAGCAGTTCGGCACGGCCGTGCGTGAGCTGGCGCAGTCGGTCGCCGACGACGGCTTCGAGCCCGACATAGTGCTCAGCATCGCGCGGGGCGGTGTCTTCGTGGCCGGTGGGCTGGCGTACGCCCTGGACTGCAAGAACATCCACCTGGTCAACGTGGAGTTCTACACCGGCGTGGGCACCACGCTCGCGATGCCGGTCATGCTGGCGCCGGTGCCGAACGTCGTCGACTTCAGCAACAAGCGCGTACTGATCGCGGACGACGTGGCCGACAGCGGCAAGACGCTCAAGCTGGTGCACGACTTCTGTGTGGAGCACGTCGCCGAGGTACGCAGCGCCGTCATCTACGAGAAGTCGCAGTCGCAGGTCAAGTGCGAGTACGTGTGGAAGCGCACGGACGAGTGGATCAACTTCCCGTGGAGCACCTTGCCTGTAGTACGTAGGTCTGGCGATGCGGCCAAGGAGAACACGGAGGCAATTTAAGGGACTTGGGGGGCGCCGTACCTGGCGGGAGACCGGGTTGTCGGTGCCGACCGATATGCTTCTGCCGTCCACTTCCGGTCCATCCCGAGCTTCGGACTATCGAGCCGAAGATCCCGCCAGTCTGGGGGGTTGGTTTCACCGGATCGGAAGAGGACATGGCAGATCTGCGAAAGCCCGATGATCAAGAAGAGCAGGAGCGCGACCCAAGGCGACGGCCCCCCAAGGCCGAGATCTTGATCGCACTGCTCACCGCGATCGCGGCAGTCGCAGGCTGTGTGGAGCAGCTGGCGCGCTAGAGCGTCGATGTAGGGCGGTGAGCCGGACGATGGCAGGGGCAGCGAAGCGGGCCCCGGCCAAGTAGTAGTCGGCCGGGACCCGCTCAACGACTCCATGCACTGGCCCGATCCTGGTGGGAAGACCAGGGTCGGGCCTCTGTGCGTAGAGCCAGCCCTTGTGACCTGCGGTTTCGTTCGGAGCGAGGCCCCAAAGTGGAAGCTACATTTTGCAGGTCTATAGCCCAGACTATAGCCCGGGGCCCTAGCCGGTCCTAGCCGGTCCGAACTGGCCTCTCCCGGTCTGAGCTGCCCTCTGCCGGTCCAAGCCGGTGTCTGACAGTCTTCGTCTTGACGTTGACTTCCCTGGACAATCCTGTGCGCGACGCTTCCCAACTCCGGAAATCCGGAGGTGCCCCCCTCTGAACTGGTGCGGCATGCCGGCGCGCCTCGATGCGAACCTTGGGCACGGTGGTTAGGGCACGGTCACAGTAAGATTCGCCGCTAGGGGAGGGCCATGGGGTTAGTGCTGGTGAATCCCTTGCCCGCGGGCCAGATCACGGCGCAGCCCTGGGCCTTGGCCAGGGCAAGGAGGTCTTCCCGCGGTTCGGAGGGGAGCAGGATGGCGCGGATGGTGTGGTTGACGAA
The DNA here is from genome assembly GCF_021556455.1 of Streptomyces fuscigenes. Lineage (GTDB taxonomy): Bacteria > Actinomycetota > Actinomycetes > Streptomycetales > Streptomycetaceae > Streptomyces > Streptomyces fuscigenes. The sequence goes on from NZ_JAKGCV010000005.1 coordinate 40,030, forward strand.
CCTGCTGTAGTCCGCGAGCTGTCCGATGGCCATCCGGATGTTCTCGCGGGTGACGCTGCCCTTGGCCTCGATCAGGAGGCCGAGTCCCTTGGCGTGGAGGTCGGTGAAGAGGGGGCGGCTTTCGCCGGGGGGCAGGATGCGCTGCCGGCCGGACTGGTGGCCGTTGCTGGTCAGGTAGTCGGCGAAGGCCTTCACCAGCCGGGCTTCCTTGCGGTCGGCCTCGTAGGGCTCCTGGTTCGGGTTGACGAACGTGGTCTCGCTCTCGTTCCTCTCCAAGGGGAGGTCGTCCACCTGGTTGGGGTGTGAGACGAGCAGCCGGCCGAGCTTGGTGGAGGGCTCCTGGGGGGCGGTGTCTACCGGGTTGAGCCGGAAGACGATGACCTTACGGAGAGGGCCGTCGTTGGTCTCGGGGGCATCCGCGGAGTACCAGGGGTTCTCCTGGTCGACGGTGAACTCGCCGCGGTAGGTGACCTTTCCGCGGGCGCCCTGAAAGACGCGGAGCGCGCGTCCTTCAGTCTGGTGGTTCAGGATGCTGGCGTTGCCGGAGATCATCCGCTGGTCGCCGTACTGGCCTTCGCCGCTGTAGTGGAAGCGGCCGTCCGGCATCCAGTCGTCGTAGTAGCCATGCCTCTCGCCGGCGACGGGGTCCGTAAAGACGAAGACGTTGGGCGTCTTGGCCGACGGCCCGATGCCTCCCTGCGTCCGTCCCCCGAACGCGCTGTGCAGAGCCTTGCGTTCGATCTGATCGCCGGGCTTGAGCTGCCACTCCACGGTGTCCGATGGCGTCTCGCTCATGGGTCTCCTTCGAGAGCTGCCGCACCTCACAGCGACATGCGACCGTAAGGATCATGCAAGCATCCGAATCGGATGTCAAATTTCCGCATCCGATTTGGGCTTACGGAAGGCTTGTACGCCTGCTCTGTGCATGGATGCGCCCCGATGCGCACTACCGCTTCGAGGTCTGGGCCGGGACGGTGGGCGCCGTACTGCTTTGGCGGGCGAGATGCTCGGGGGAAGGGGCGGTAGGCGATGGGCATGGTCAGTCCGTGGGCCAAGGAGACCTTCGGTGAGGTAGCGGGGGCGCTGGCTGAGGCCATACCGGCGTGCTTGTCGCGGGCACACGAACGGGCGCGGAACGGCCACCAAGGTGTGCACACCCAAACACTGGAGGCGTACGGGCACGGCCTCCACGCCGTGCAGTACGAGGAGCTCGCCGCCGGCCTCGAACACCTCCCAGGCGCAACTGCGGTCCGCCTCCAAGCCCGAACCGTCATGATCGTCGCGGACCACGTGATCTACCCGATCCGCTACGCCAAGACGGACGTACCTGTCACCGCGGCGAGACTCCGACGAGCCACGGGCCTACGTGCTGACCTCATTCGACGCCACGGGCCAGAACCCATGCAGGGGGAGTTGGACCTAGGGCTAGAAGAACTCGAAGAATCCGAAGCCCACAGGGACCTCGGTCAGCTCCCTCTGGAAGTTGGCCTGGTCCTCGTCGCTTACGCCTGCTCCATGAACGCCGGCGTGATCCGACTGGAATGGGGCGCCGCAGAGCTGCGTCGAGAAGATCGATACCTCATCTGGCATCACCACGAGCCCCTGGCCACGGGTCTCGCGAGGTCTTAGCGGCTGAGTAAAGCCAGAAGGGGCACCACTCTGACGCAAGTGGCGCCCCCTCGGGGAACTAGCTAGAGCCTCATCCTTATCAGGTCGATCATTCGATCCACCCGGTGCCGGTCGGCGCTCGCGCTACCCACATGGGGCGTGTGTCCGCGTCCGCTGCCGACCGGCGTTGATCGCCGCTGTTGGTGTCAGCCTCTGGTGTCACCCATCAGCTTCGGCTTGACAACCGACCTTCAACCACGAGGAGGGAACGGGTCGTTCCCGGGGGCGATGGTGCGCTTGTCCACGATGGTGCCGTCGCGCCCGTGCTTGACGAGCTCGCCACCACCGTTGTTTCTGAGAATCTCCGCCGCGCGTCGATCGGCGCCGGCCTGAGTGCGAGCCACCGCAGACGCTCTCGTGCCGTCGGCGGCCTTGGCCTGCCACTGGCCGTCCGGTCGCTGGGTGACGTGGTACGTCCTCGGCTGAGGCATGAAGTCTCGATTCCGAGCGTGCCTCGGCCAGATTCCCCCTTGGGGTTCTTCCCCCGTAGAGGTAGGGTCACTGTCGCGCAGCCAAACGCAAACAGGCCCCTAACTGGTGAGGACACAGCTCTGTGTCAGCCCCGGGTAGGGGCTTGCTCACTTTGAGCACTCTTAGTGAAGCACTGGGGGGCAACACAGCGCAATGCGCCAACCCCAAGATGTGGTGCTCAGCCTTCCACAGGACCACTACATGTAGTACACCAAGCGTGATCAGGCATTTCCACAGCTACGTAGCCCGCTTCCACAGCTCTGTCCACAGCCATTTTGCGAAGCTTGCCCCCATATCCTCGACGGCTGGGGCTTTGAGTGTGACCTAAACCACATTCGAACCTACTCCCATCCCGTCCGCCTTCGACCCACACACCGTGGAGCGGGCGTGGTTCAGGGCGTCCAGGTGGAGCGCGCCACTGTACGAACGACCTGGACGCCCTGGGCCGCGTCTGCTCGGCTCTGCCTGGGTCGAAGGTGGTCGGGATGGGAGCCCTCCACGCTCTCCCCGACGATGCCGGCACCCGCAGGACGGGCCATCCCGCCCCGGACGCATGAGCGCCCCCGCCGGAGGCATGTTCTGTCGGTGGCCGGCCGTGGCGCTTCGGGTACCTCGTCTTCATGGCCTCGGCCCCTTCCCCTCGTCGGCGCGCGTCGGCGCAGCGTGGGCGGAGCGGGCCGAAGGCAGGAGCGGCGCCCGGAGCGGAGCCGGGAAGCGCGCCCGGCGGAGCGGAGCGCAGCCGGGTGCCTTGATGAGGTAGAGAAACCTGTAACACTTCGCCTATACGAGCCCGACAGGCAGGCATTCCAACATAGCGACCTCCGGGCAGCGCAAGGCGCGGCTCTGGCTCCCGGCCGCGATCAGGGCTGTTCAGCGCGTGGCAGGAAGTGGAGGTTATCGAACTCGTAGTTGGCTTGGTTCACGGCTTCCTGTGCCGCCGCGTGATACGTGTCCGTCAGGACTTCCCAGTCCACAGAGCAGTAGAACAGGTAGTAACCGGGATCGTCGCTGTAACGCACAATCGCCAAGTTGGCGGCGCGCTCCTCGAACCCGTTGACTGAGTGGCGAGTCCGGCGGGTAGCTCGCTGAGCTTCCCCCACCCCTGCGAGCAGCTCGACTGAAGCCCCGTCAAGAGTGGACGGAACGAAGATGGCCACTGCGCTGCCCCCAGTGTTGCGAAAGAGCTCGAAGGCGGGTATATCAGCCGCCCGAACGGCTCAGCGCCTCTGCGATGGCATGCATGTCGTCGGTGATCGCATCTGCGCCGGCGTCCGAGAAAGCGCGGGCCTTGCCGGGCTTGTTGGCGTAGCCGACTGCGAGGCTCCCCGCCGCGTGCGCGGCTTCGATGTCCGTGACGGAGTCGCCGATTAGGACGCACGAAGATGCAGGGACCCCGAACAGCTCGGCGGCCCGGATGAGCGAGTGTGGGTGCGGCTTCATCAGGTCCGGCCGCTCCTGCGGTCGCCCAATGATCTCCTCGACGTACTCCGACAGGTCGTGTCGCGCCAGGAAAGCCCGGACACACTCGGCCGAGTTGTTGCTCACTACCCCTACACGCTGCCCTGCCGCTCGCGCACCGGTGAGTGCCGCGACTGCTCCTGGGGTCGGGTTACCTGCCACCTGGACCGCTTCCACTTCCGCGGTAGTGAGGGCCTGCTCGACCTTTCGGCTCAGCTCGATGTCAGCGGCGTACGCGAGGCGGAGCACTTCGAGCGGGTCATCAGTTCCCGCGAGTTTCGACCTGAGCACTGACTGATCTGACGGTGCGAACTGGGCAAGGCGAACCGCGATCTGGTGCGCCGGCATTCCCGCGAACACGTCGCAAATGGGTCCGTCGAAGTCGAAGAGAACGACGGAGGCACTAGTCAGCGGCTCGCGCAGCGCATCAGTGGCTGTCAAGGTCGAAGTCCCTTGCGATGGTCTCCCACACGCTGTCGAACCACATGCGGGCCTGCTGTACCTGCTGATCTCCACCAGACGAGTCGCCGTCGTTGACCGAGTGATGGAAGAGCACCGTGTCTCGCCCGACCAGGTCGTAGATCTCGACGGATTCCCCCTGAGCCACGACCCTGTTCGGCTTGATCGGGTAGTACCCGAAGAACGCGTCGACTCCGTTGATCACGTACAGCTTGAAGAACTGGGTGCCGCTGTGAACGCGCACGTCAACCCCCGTGTCGGGCACCAAGCCAAGGTGACCGAGTTCCGCGACGGAGTCACGAATGCTTCGCGTGTAGCCAAGCATGATGTCGTGCATGCGCTGGCGCAGCCGCTCGTCATCCGCGCCATCTTCACGGCGAACAGGTGCCGCCTGCGGTACCGACATGTCAGGGACGAGGATGCGAACCGCGATCCGCGAGGGGGTCAGTCGTCCAACCCGGATCTTGTCCAGGGGCTCTTGCAGCGCGCCGTGAAGGGTCTCGCTGGAGAATCCGGCGAAGTCAATGGTGACTTCCTGACTGGAAAACGCCTGCTCAACGTACGGCCTCAGGCCAGCCGGCCGTTCGGTGCGGTTTCGGACGAAGACACCGCTGCCCTTCCGGGAGACAACCAGTCCCTCGTCTTCCAGCTCGCGTAGTGCCCGCTGAATCGTCGCGCGCGCGAACCCATAGCCGTCCGTCAGTTCCTTATGCGATGGCAACTTCTCACCAGGTGCGAACTTCCTGGTCCGGATGGCCGCGCCAAGGCTGCTTGCCACCTGCTCATAGGGCGGCCGGTCGTCGTCAGGGTCAAGCGGGTCGGGGACGAAGGTCATGGGTCGATCGTACGCGCACGGACTCTCATTGGGACAGCCAGGACAGTCAGGTGTTGACATGGCTAGCCAGGATGCCTACCTTGGTCATGTAGCCAGATGGCTAGCCAAGACAGTCACCTACTTCAGGAGACAGTAATGCCGTCCTTCAAGATCGATGTCTCGACCGCTGTGGTGTTCGTGGCGACTGCGCCGACGCCGAAGCTCGTCAACAAGCAGACCGGTGAGATCGCGGTGGACCGGGAGACCGGTGCGCAGCTCGCGACGGTGGGTCTGCTGATCTCGGACGAGGGTGAGGGCAACCTCTACCAGGTGACCGTGCCGTCGACGGGCCTGCCGGAGGGTCTGGCCCCGGGTATGCCGGTGACGGTGGTTGGACTCAAGGCGCGGGACTGGGAGAACGAGTTCAACGGGCAGAAGCGGCACGGGATCTCCTTCCGGGCGGCTGCGGTCACGGCGGGGGTCTGATCCTCGTGACGGACGTGTCCACGCTGCTCGAACTGTCCGGCGTCGCGGCCGGCGCGGGTGGGATCGGCTATGCGAAGGTTCGCGCTCCTCGCGCGTACTGGTCGCTGGTCGGCCTGCCGATCGCGATAGGCCGCTTCACGGTCACCTACTCCTCGACGATGGACGTGTGCGGCCTGACCGTGCAGCCCTCCCGGCTGCGGGCCTTCCTGGTCCGCAACGTCGCCCGACGCTCCGAGGTCCAGCCGGTTCCGCCGAAGGTCCGCCAGGTGCGGGGAACGTCGACGGGGATGCGGGTCACGTTGCGTCTGCCGGCCGGTCTGGAGCCTGCCGACGTGGCGGCTGCCTCCGAGCGTCTGCGCCACGCCTGGGGAGTCCACTCCGTGCACGTCACCACGACGAAGCCCGGCTTCGTGGAACTGCGGATGACGGGCTACGACGTACTCCGGCGAGTCCGCATGCCCCGCCGGGCCCCTTCGGGTCCGATGGTGGTTCCGGTGGCGTTGCGGGAGGACGGGTCGGCGTTCGTGCGGGATTACCGCAAGATCCCGCACAACCTGACCTTGGGCGCGAACCAGTCGGGCAAGTCCATGTATCAGCGCAACCTCGTCACCGGCCTCGCCAAGCACCCGGTCGGCCTGGTCGGGATCGACTGCAAGCGCGGGGTCGAGCAGCGCCCCTACGCCCCGCGCCTGTCCGCCCTCGCGACGAATCGGGATGAGGCGGCCGGCCTGCTCGATGCCCTCGTGACGGAGATGGAGAACCGCTTCGATCTGCTGAGCGAGCACGGCGTCTCCGACCTGTGGGAGCTGCCGGAGACGGTGCGGCCGGTGCCGTTGGTGGTGCTGGTGGATGAGGTCGCGGAACTCTTCCTCACCACCGTCCGCAAGGAAGAGGAACGGCGGGATCGGATGGTGACGCAGATGGTCCGTCTTGCGCAGATGTCGCGTGCGGTCGGGATCTTCCTGGAGGTGTGCGGGCAGCGCTTCGGCTCCGACCTCGGCAAGGGAGCCACCGCACTACGTGCCCAGCTCACCGGCCGTGTGGTGCACCGGGTCAACGACAAGCAGACCGCAGAGATGGGCCTCGGGGACATCTCCCCGGAAGCCGTCTTCGCCGCCACCGCCATCCCCGCCGATCGCCCCGGCATCGCCGTGGCGGGCGACTCCTCCGGCGGCTGGTCCCGCATCCGCACCCCCGAAACCACCCCCACCGAAGCCGCTGCCACCTGCCGCGCCTTCGCCCACCTCACCCCGGAACTGCCCTTCCTCAAGCCGTTCCGCCCCACCGTGCCCGCCGACGCGCCGGCACCCGTCGAGGGCCCCTCGCTGATCAAGCCCCGGCCCATCACCGACTAACACCCCTGCTCCATCGGTTGGCGTGACCGTCTCGCGCCAGGTCCCTACCCCCCGCATGCCTGAAACCGGAAGGGAGCACCGCCATGGCCCGCAAAACCACCACCCGCACCAAGGCCAAAGCGCCGGCCGAACCGCCTGTCTGTCCCTCGTGCACGGGCTCGGGGCAGGTCGCCCGGACTGTCCGCGTCGGCCGCCGGCAGCGCGTCGTCGGCCAACAGGAGGGCCTGTGCCTGACCTGCCTCGGCTCCGGCCTCGACCCCAACACCTGACCACCCGGGCGCCGGGCGGCCCACCCCTCGACCGCCCGGCCCCCTCCTCACGAGAAAGGACCCGACGATGACGAAGCAGGAGGTAGAGCGGACCGCGATCCTCGTGGCGGGCGCGGTCATCCTGGCCCTGACCGGGGCAGCGTTCTGGCTGTCCTACGCCCACCTGGCCGCTGTCGCCAAGACCAACGGCCTGGCCCAGTCCACTGCCCGTACCTGGGCATGGCCCGCCACGCTCGACCTGTTCATCGTGGCCGGCGAAGTCCTGATGTTCCGGGCCGCCCTGCGGCGGGTGACGGACTGGTGGGCGGTCGGCCTGACCGTCGCCGGATCACTCGGCTCGATCGGCCTCAACGTCGCCGGCGTCGGCTCCGGCCAACCCTTCCTCCACTACGTCGTCGCCGCCGTACCCCCCTCCGCCGCGTTGCTCGCCTTCGGCGCCCTCATGCGGCAGGTCCACCAACTCATCGACCCCGCCAGCGAACCCACCCTGGCGGCGGGGATCGAGGAGCCCGAACCCATCCCGACGCCCGAAGTCAGTCTCGAACGCGAGCCTGATGCGGCCCCGCCCGCTGCCGAACTGCCCGCCGCCGACCCGGCGCCGGTGCCCCCGGCGCTCCTCGACTACGCCCGCAAGACCGCTGATGCCCACCGCGAGAGCACCGGTCGGCCGATCGACGCGGACACCCTGCGCGCCCGCCTCGGCGTCCCCGGCCCCCTCGCCGCTTCCCTCGTAGCCCAACTGACCTGACCTGGAAGGACCCCGCCATGCCGCGTCCGCGCCGCTTCTACGACCTGCTCCGCATCGGCCCTGTCCAGGTCGGCTCCCACTACGACGGCCACGGCCGCACCAAGCACACCGCGACCTGTACCGCCCCCGGCTGCAAGTTCTCCACCGACAAGCCTGACCGCGCCGGCGCCGAGCTCGCCGCCCGCGCCCACCGCTGCAACCCCTGACCCGAAAGGACGGCACATCGTGTTCACGCCGAAGTACCCCCGCCCCGACACCGCCCCCGCTCCGACCGTCGTACCGCCGGCCGCCCTCGTGCCCACCTCGGACGGCCACACCCCGGCCTGCACCTGCGGCCACACCCACACCCCGACCACCCCCACCCCGGCACCGGTCTCCACCCGGCCCACGGTTCAGCTCACGCCCGGCGCCCTCGTCGCCCTTGCCGCCGGCGGAACCGCCGCCGTCCTGGTGGTCGGGACGGTCCTGGTCTCGATGCTCCTCGCGGTCGCGGTCACGGGGGCCTCGGTCGCCGTGTGCGCCATCGTCATCCGCTCCCTGCTCAACAGCCAGCACAAGGCCCGGTGAGCCCCATGGACCCGATGTTCCTCGCGGCCGTGGCCCCGGTCACCGGATGGGCCCTGCACGGCAGCCTGCTCGCCCGCCGCCTGTCCACCGCCCGCCGCGATCCCCTCACCGGCTTGCACACCCGTGGCGGCTTCACCGCGCGGGCCGAACGGATCATCCGCCGCTCGCCCGGCGCCGTGGCGGTCCTGGTCGACCTGGACGACTTCAAGCAGATCAACGACCACCACGGCCACGCCGCCGGTGACGCCGTGATCGCCGCAACCGGGCTCCGCCTCGCCTCCTGGGTCAGCCGACATGGCGTCGCTGCCCGGCTCGGTGGAGACGAGTTCGCCGCGCTGGTCACCGCCGAGTCGCGTACCGCTGGGCTTCCCGCTCTCACGGCCGCACTGTGCCGGCCGGTCCTCTACGACGGCCGCGTACTCCCCGTGTCGGCCTCGCTCGGCGTCTGCCGCCTGACCGACCTCGCTCTGCCCCGCCTCACCGACGCGCTGTCCGCCGCCGACGCCGCCATGTACGTGGCCAAGGGCCACGGACGCCGCAACCGATAACGGCCCCCGGCGCGGCCTCGGTCGCCAAACTTCCGCCGCGCCGGGCGCCTGCAACCCCTTCCAAGCCACACAGACCCGAAAGGGACACCCCATGATGCCCGACCACGCCCCCATGCTGCCCATCTGCCACCACTGCGACGGCTTCCCGACCGTCCACATCACCACCGGCACCCGCCGCCCCGACGGCACCCGCGCCACCCTCCCGGCGGTCTGCCCGGCCTGCCAGGGCACCGGCCGTACCCTCCCCGCCGCCGCCCTCGCCCGCGCCGGCCGGTGAGCCCCATGGCCCTCCTCGACTGGCGCTCCCCGGAGCACTACGACCACACCGGCGACCAGCCCTGCGTGCTGTGCGACAAGCCCACCCCGCTGCGCTCCGACCGCGGCAAGCCCGTCCACAAGGTGTGCGCCGAAGCCTGGCTCGACGCCCACACCCCGAAGGAGAACCAGCAGTGAACACCTCCGCCACCCTCGCGGCGGCGGGCCTCGACCCGACCACCCTCCACGACCTGTTCAGGGTGGCCGGGTCGGACGGCTTCGAGCGCTGGCAAGAACAGATCCGCCGCACCGGCGGCTGCTCCGAACCCATCCACCTCATCGGCTCCACCAAGACCATCGACCCGACCACCGGCACCGTCCTGCACTCCTACTCGACCGACAAGGAACCCGGCGGACGGCTGCGGGTCGCGTGCGGCAACCGGCGTGCCTCCCGGTGCCCGGCCTGCGCCTGGACCTACGCCGGGGACACCTACCACCTCATCCGCGCCGGCCTCACCGGCGACCCGAACAAGGGCACCCCGCACACCGTGCGCGACCACCCCCGCGTCTTCGCCACCCTCACCGCCCCCTCCTTCGGCCCCGTCCACAACCGGCCCGCCAACGGCCGCTGCCGCTGCGGCACCCGCCACCCCGAAGGCGCCCCCGAACTCGGCACCGCCCTCGACCCGGCCACCTACGACTACGCGGGCGCCGTGCTGTGGAACAACCACGCCGGACACCTCTGGCGCTACGTCACCATCTACCTCCCCCGCGAACTCGCCGCCCGCGCCGGCATCACCCAACGCGAACTGAAAGAACAGCTCCGAGTCTCGTACGGGAAGGTCGCGGAGTACCAAAAGCGCGGTGCCATCCACTTCCACGCCGTCATCCGCTTCGACGGACCAGACGGCCCCGACACCCCGCCCCCGGCCTGGGCCACTATCGACCTCCTCACCGACGCTCTGCGGGCCGCTGCTGCCCGCGCTGAGGTCGCCCTGCCCGCCTCCGGCGAGCACCCCGCCCGGGTCCTGCGCTGGGGGACGCAGCTCGACGTGCAGCCCATCGGGGCCTTCGGTAACGGTGAAGACCTCACCGAACAGGCCGTGGCCTCCTACGTGGCCAAGTACGCCACCAAGGCCGCTGAGGCGACGGGGACCGTGGATCGGCGGATCGGGGAGCTGTCCGAACTGGACAATCTGCCGGACCTGCCCGACCACACCCGCCGCCTCATCCAAGCCTGCTCCGAACTCGACCCGGCCTATCCAGACCGGAAGCTGTGGCGCTGGGCTCACATGCTCGGCTTTCGGGGCCACTTCTCCACGAAGTCCCGCCGGTACTCGACCACCCTCGGGGCTCTCCGACAGGTCCGCGCCGACTACCGGGCCGCCCAGCAATGCGAAGCGCTCGGCCTGCCGGATCCCGATGACGACCCGGAGTCGACCACGCTCACGCTCGCGCACTGGACCTACGCCGGCCACGGCCACACCCCCGGGGAATCCTGGCTCGCCGCCAACATCCACCGCGACATCCAACACAACCGCGAAATGGCACGTCAGGAGCCCGTCGGAGGCGAATTCGATGAGTGAAAAGACCATACGCTCAAAGGGCAGCGAAAGTGTGGCCGGCGGGCAGGTCATGACCACCGAAGAGTGGATCCGGTTGCATCTTCGGCGGGCCCCTGAGCGGGATGAGGAGTGGGTGCGTCGTGCTCTGGTTCTACAGGGCCGTGCCTGATCGTCAGCGCCACACCGGTTCGATGAGGCTGGGGTCGAACTTCCGCTTTCCGCGTCCCGCCGGATGGATGATCACGGCGGACAAGCTGTGCAAGACGATCTCCTGCTGCCGCTCGATCGGGAGAGTGAAGAACTCGTCTACCGTCAGGTTCGCCGTGTCCCCCTTCGCCTCGGCCTGTTTCTGCTCCTTGTAGAACCGAGCGCGCCTCAACTTCAACTCGTCGCGCAACCGCTCCTTGGCCGGTAGGAGCTGCAACAGAGTTGCCACGGTGATCTGCTTCGAGCGTTCCGCCTCCACGAGTTGGGCGATGTCCTGTGTGACTTGCTCCAACTCGGATTCATCAGGCCACCGCTCTTCGGCCGGCACCGCCGTTACGGCGGCTCGGGCCCGCTGCTCCTCCAACACGAGTTGAGCTATGAGCCTGTCAACGGGTTCTCCGGTCCGCCCGACCTTGCCGCATCCCCCGTTGACCACGGAGCACTGATAGGTGTACTTCGCCGCCTTGGACTCCGGTGTCCACCGTTGGTTGATCTGGCCCCGGATCTTGGTCTTGCAGAGTCCGCACCGGGCAATGCCAGACATCAGATACTTCCTGGCCAGGGCCTTGCCGGGGTGCTTCTGCTTGCGCTCGGCAACGGCGGAGCAGACCGCCTCCCACTCTTCGAGGGTGTTGATGGGCTCCCACTCGCCCATGATGGGCCGACCATCCTCGCCGTGAAGGATCTCGCCGTGGTAGGTCCGGTAGCCCACGAGACGCGGGTTGGTCAGGATGTGCTCGACGTGGTGGTGAGCCATGCGCTTGGTTCCCTCGCGAGGGTTCCCGAAGCCCTGTTCCTGCCACCGTGTGCGGATGGTGCCGATGCGCACGCCGGCAAGGACCTCGCGTTGTGCTTCACGGATGACTTCGGCTGCCGCCGCGTCGACCTTGCTCCGGTCGTCCTTCCGCCATCCGTAGGGGGCCGGCCCGCCGCTGTCCTTGCCCTGCTGGGCCAATTCCAAGTGCTTCCGCTTGATCCTTCGGGAGGCGTCGTGGGAGGACTTGTTGGCGAACGCGACCATGATGCGGGCCATGGTGCGACCGTCCGGGGTTCCAAGGTTCACATCGTTCGTGACCGTCGCGAATTCAAGGCGGGGACGGTCGTCGAAGACCTCGATGAGGCGTTCGAGGTCCCGTGGCTGTCGAGCCAGCCGGTCCAGGTCGTATGCGACGACTCCGTCAATGAGGCCGGCGCGGAGATCCGTGAGCATCAGCTCGAACTCGTCGCGAACGACGTTGCGCTTGAACGCGGATACGTCGTTGTCCTCGTAGACCTTCACGGCCTGCCACGATCGGAGGTCGGTCAGCCGCTCGCAGTCCTGACGCTGCCGTGCGACGCCGAGCGAGTCACCTTCGTCGTCCCGCGAGATGCGGGTGTAGATCCCTACATTGCGCGCCACGCCGGGCCTCCCGCTGCCATCTGAGCAGGAGTCAGGCTACTACCGTCATGTGGTCAAGTCAGCCTGGAGCGTCCAGCCGCCCGTGGTCCGGCGCTCCGGCCAGGTGCTCGACGCCTGAGGCCCGGTCCGGGCCGGGACCGGGGGGAGGCGGGCCGTGACGCGCGAGCGGGCGCCCGGCATGGGGCACGCCCGGGGTGCGGGGCGCCGCTTCCGCGGCTCCCCGGGCGGGTGGTGACCGTCAGACCTTGCGCCACTTCGGGGTCCAGGCGCCGTCCTCGACCTCGTAGTCGCCGAAGAGCGCCGGCGCCTCCTTGGCCATCAGCTCGGCGAGCCGGCCGAACACCAGGCGGATCTCCTCCTCGGCGCCCTTCGACGTGCGGCTCTCGATGACGTGCCGCAGCGTCCGTACGTTCGCCGTCCACACGAGACCCGTCGCCAGGCCCTCCGGGGCGAAGCGGCGCATGAACGACGTCTTCGCCTTCTTCTCGCCGAAGTTCACGCCCTCCTCGTCGAGGCCGAAGTGGCCCGCCATCCAGCGCTGGAACTCCTCCATGCGGCCCAGCAGCTCGGCGGCCCGCTCGCGCAGCTCGGTGTCCTCCTCGGCCCAGTCGGGGAACCAGAACGGCAGGTCGTCCAGGCGGACGAAGCGCAGCGACTCCTGCGAGACGGCGGTGCCGGCGCGGTGGCGCACGAGCTCGTGGGTGACCACCCGGCTGACGTCGTGCAGGACGAACGTGAAGTTGACGTGCTCCAGGACGGAGCCGTGCGCGGACGCCAGGATGTTCTGGAGGTACGCGGACTGGTCGGTGCGCACGCGGCGCACGTTGGGGTTGAGCCCCGGCTCCCAGGAGCGGTAGCAGATCCGGCCGGCGAACTCGGCCAGGTTCTGCGCGTCGTCCATCTCGCCCCGGTCCACGCGCTCGAGCCACGAGGCGCCGCCGACGTCGTGCAGGTACGCGGCGACCTCGTCGTAGTCCAGTTCCGGGCGGGCGATCAGGTGGACCTGCGGGGTTGCTGCGCGCATGGGGCTGCGTCCTTCGTGCGGTGACGGCTGTGCGGGCCGTGAGGGCTGGCAGGGCGGGGAGGGCTGGCAGGGTGCGGGAGGCGAGGGACGGTGGGTCGTCCGCAGCGTACGCGGCCCGTCCTCCGAGCGGGCGAAGGGAAGCCCCTCCGCCCGTGCGCCGTTCCGCTCGTGCCGCCGGTCCGGTGAGCCACCCGGCCCGGCCCGGTGAGCGGCGCGGGCCGCCCACCTCCGCAACGTCAGAGCATCAGAGCGCCAGAGCGTCAGAACGTCAGAACGTAAGAACGTCAGAGCGCCAGAACGTCAGAGCGTCAGAACGTGCCGAGCTTCAGCAGGGACAGCAGGGCCAGCAGCTCGATCGCCGAGGCGCCGAGCGCCTTGGGCCACGGCAGGTCGTGCGAGCGGCGCACCATGGCCGTCATCAGCACGCCCGCCGCCAGCCAGGTCAGCCAGCCGAGGATCTGCACGAAGCCGTTGTCGCCGCCGAGGAACGCGGCGAACAGCAGGCGCGGCGCGTCCGTCAGCGACATGATCAGCATGGAGAGGCCGACCGTGGGCTGCCAGGAGCCGTCGCCGCCGAGCTGGCGGGCGAGGGTGTGGGTGACCGCGCCGAGGATCAGCCCGCCGATCACGAAGGCGGCGCCGGTGATGAGGACGTACGGGATCGCCGTGGACAGCGTGGAGCCGATGACGTCGTCGCGCGCGTCGTCGAAGCCGAACAGCGCGAGCATGCCGTAGATCAGCGTGACGATCAGGGCGGGGCCCCACACCGGGTGGTCCCGCATCTGCAGGAACGTCTCGCTGGGGCGCATCACGATGCCCGTGAGCAGGTCCCGCCAGCCGAGCCGGGGGCCGACCGGGGCGGGCGCGGCGCCCGCGCGGTAGGTCGCGCCGCCGCCGTACGGGTCGTCCGTGCGGAAGACCTGGGTGTGCCCCGGGTTGTTGTCGGAGGGGTTCGGGTCGGCGGACGGTATGCCCCCCGGCACGGGCCCCTGCGGCTCGTACCGCGGCTGCTGGTGCCCGCCCTGCTGGTGGCCGCCCTGCTGGTACTGGGCCTGCTGGTGCGGGGGCTGCTGCTGGTAGGGGTGGGGCGAGGCGCCCCGCGGCGGGGCGTAGGACTGCTGCTGCGGCGGGTACTGCTGCTGGTCGCCGAAGTACTCCGGCTCACCGCTGTACTGCTGCCCGCCGCCGAACTGCCCCTGGCCGGCCGGCGCACCGGTCCCCGGCCACTGCGGGGGCTGCTGCCGCCGCCCGCCCTGCCCCTGCGGGTAGGGAGGTTGCGATTGCTGCCGCGGGTCGCGGTTGTCCCGGCCGCGTCCGTTCCTGAATCCAGCCACGTCCTCGAACGTACCCGCTCCGGCGCGGCGCGAGCGCCGCAGGCGGCGAACGGGCACGCCATTGCGTCCGTCCTGTGACATCCACCTGGGGGTTTCCGGAGTCGTTGCGGTCCGCGTGCCGTCGCTCGTGGTAGTGGTTCCGCTACGTCGAGTGTTCGCAGCCGGTGCCCGTTCCCCCACCCTGGAGGTCCCATGTCGTTCGTACGGCCCGCCGTCGCCGCCGCGCTGGCCGCGCCCCTTCTGCTGCTCCCGGCCGCCGCCAGGGGCGGTACGGCCCGTCCCGTCGCGACGACCCTCAGCGGCAGCGCGGTGGACGGCGCGTACTACGTCAAGGACGCGGCCACCGGCCGCTGTCTCGCGGGGGACGAGGTCGCCACCTGCGGCAGCGACGGCACGGAGTGGAGCCTGCGCAACCACGGCGACGGCACGGTCCAGTTCCAGCAGGCCGCAGCGGGATCGCGCTGCCTGACGCTGCCCGACGCGCTGACGTATCCGGCCGACGTCCTGCTGAGGGCGTGCGACTCCACGGTCCTCAAGGACCCGTCGCCGGACGCGGCGGAACGGGCCGCGCTGGCCGACCGCTGGCGCATCGAGGGCTGGGCCGACGGCCCGGTCACCATCGCCCACGCCTACCCTCCGACGGGGCGCCTCGCCATCCGCGGGACCGCCGTCCAGGTGAGCAACAACAGCTCGTCGGTGTGGGTGCTCAACCCGGTCGACAAGTGACCGGGCCCGTCGGCGAGCGACCCGTACGGCCGGCCGCCCGCGGCCCCGCCGACGAGTGACCCGTACCGCCGTCCGGTCACGGCCCCGTCGACGAGGGGCCGGCACCGCCGGCGGGTGACCGGCCCTTCGGCGGGTGACCGGCCCCTTCGACGGGTGACGGGCTCGGCGGGCGGCGGCCGCCGGTGGCCGCCTCCGGAGGGAGGCGCCCCTGGCGCACCGCTGGGCCACTCCCGCCACGCTCGTCCCGGTGTCCCGGTGTCCCGGTGTCCCGGTGTCCCGGTGTCCCGGTGTCCCGGTGCCCCGGTGCCCCGTGTCCCCCGTGTTCCCCGTGTCCCCCGGACGCGCCGAGGGCCCGCAGCCGCGTCTCGCGCGCCTGCGGGCCCTCGCCCTGCCCCGAAGGGCCCGTTCGACCGCGCCCCGGAAGGCCCGGCTGCTTCGTCCCGGAGGACCCGGCTACTTCGCCGGTTCGGGCTCCGGCGTGTCCGCCTCCTGCGGTGCGTCCTCCGGGCCGGCCGGGGTCCTGACGGAGTCGAGCAAGAGCTGCGCCACGTCGACGACCTGGAGCGACTCCTTCGCCTTGCCATCGTTCTTCTTGCCGTTGACGGAGTCGGTCAGCATCACCAGGCAGAACGGGCAGGCCGTGGAGACGATGTCGGGGTTCAGCGACAGCGCCTCGTCCACGCGCTCGTTGTTGATGCGCTTGCCGATGCGCTCCTCCATCCACATGCGCGCGCCGCCCGCGCCGCAGCAGAAGCCGCGCTCCTTGTGGCGGTGCATCTCCTCGTTCCTGAGACCGGGCACCTTGGCGATGATCTCGCGCGGGGGCGTGTAGACCTTGTTGTGCCGGCCCAGGTAGCAGGGGTCGTGGTACGTGATGAGGCCCTCGACCGGGGTGACGGGCACGAGCCTGCCCTCGTCCACCAGGTGCTGGAGCAGCTGCGTGTGGTGGATGACCTCGTACTCGCCCCCGAGCTGCGGGTACTCGTTGGCGATGGTGTTGAAGCAGTGCGGGCAGGTCGCGACGATCTTCTTCGACGCCTTCGGCTTCCTCGTGGCGGGTTCGACCGCCCCGTCGTCGTCGAGGGACTCGCCGAACGCCATGTTCAGCATCATGACGTTCTCCTGGCCGAGCTGCTGGAACAGCGGCTCGTTGCCGAGGCGGCGGGCGGAGTCGCCGGTGCACTTCTCGTCGCCGCCCATGATGGCGAACTTCACGCCGGCGATGTGGAGCAGTTCCGCGAACGCCTTCGTGGTCTTCTTCGCGCGGTCCTCCAGCGCGCCCGCGCAGCCGACCCAGTACAGGTAGTCGACCTCGGTGAGGTCCTCGACGTCCTTGCCGACGACGGGCACGTCGAAGTCGAGGTCCTTGGTCCATTCGAGGCGCTGCTTCTTGGCGAGGCCCCAGGGATTGCCGCGCTTCTCGAGGTTCTTCAGCATCGTCCCTGCCTCGCTCGGGAAGGCGCTCTCGATCATGACCTGGTAGCGGCGCATGTCGACGATGTGGTCGACGTGCTCGATGTCGACGGGGCACTGCTCGACGCAGGCTCCGCAGGTGGTGCAGGACCACAGGACGTCGGGGTCGATGACCCCGTTCTCCTCGAGCGTGCCGATCAGCGGGCGTTCGGCCTCGGCGAGCGCGGCGGCGGGCACGCCGGCCAGCTGCTCGGCGCTCGCCTTCTCCTCGCCCTCGGCGTTCTTGCCGCCGCCGGCCAGCAGGTAGGGGGCCTTCGCGTGGGCGTGGTCGCGCAGCGACATGATCAGCAGCTTGGGCGACAGCGGCTTGCCGGTGTTCCAGGCGGGGCACTGCGACTGGCAGCGGCCGCACTCGGTGCAGGTCGAGAAGTCGAGGATGCCCTTCCAGGAGAAGTCCTCGATGCGGGAGACGCCGAAGACGGTCTCCTCGGCGCTCTCCTCGTCGTCGAAGACGGTCTCGAAGTCGATCACCTTGCCGCCGCTGGCCATCGGCTGCAGGGCGCCCAGCGCCGTGCCGCCGTCCGCGCGCCGCTTGAACCAGATGTTCGGGAACGCGAGGAAGCGGTGCCAGGCGACGCCCATGTCGGTCTTCAGCGCGACCGTGATCATCCAGATGAAGGACGTCCCGATCTTGACCAGTGCGATGGCGTAGACGAGGTTCTGCTGGGTGCTCGTGCTCAGGCCCCGGAAGGCGGCGACGAGCGGGTAGGACAGCAGGTACGAGACGGTGTACGACGTCTCGTGGTGCAGCGAGCCCTCCAGGCCGCGCAGCGCCAGGATGCACAGGCCGATGATCAGGATGACGGCCTCGACGAAGTACGCCTGGCCGAAGTTGGAGCCGGCGAAGCGGGACTTGCGCTCGGCGCGGCCGGGCCGGGACAGCTGCCTGACGACGATGAGCACGAGGATGCCGAGGGTCGTCAGCACGCCGATCAGGTCGACGAAGACCTCGTAGGGCGCCCAGTTCCCGATGACGGGCAGCAGCCAGTCGGCCTGGAAGAGCTGGCCGAACGCGTTGATCAGCGTGAGGATCAGCGAGAAGAAGCCGACGGCCACGAACCAGTGCGCGACGCCGATGACGCCCCACCGGTTCATCCGCGTGTGGCCGAGGAACTCCCTGGCCACCGTCATGGTGCGGGCGCCGGGTTCGTCGGTGCGGGTGCCCGCGGGGACGGCCTGGCCGAGGCGCACGAAGGTGAAGATCTGCGCGACGGCTCGGCAGAACAGCGCCGCACCGACGACGGCGAGCACCAGCGACACGATGATCGCGGCGAGTTGCATGGAGGGCTCCTCGGGCCTGCGAGGTGGGGAGGATCCGCAGGTTTCCGCACGCTGCGGCCGCTCAGGCGTTTACTAAGCGGTAACTTAATCGGTCCGCACTGAGCGTACCCACTTACCCCGCCGCAATGTAACGCCGTGACCGGTGATCTGTGTCGCTCACCGTGACACGTCCGTGCGCGCTGCGCGAACCTGCCCCGCGCGCCGGGCCGCCCCGGCCTCGGCCCGCCTGCGGGCCCGGACCGTCGCCCGCAGGGGGCCCGCGAACAGGGGCGC
>NZ_JAKGCV010000600.1 GCF_021556455.1 Streptomyces fuscigenes
CGGCAGCGGACTCGGCGCGGCGGGTGGCGGCGCCGTGCGCGCGCTCGGCGGATGTGTCACGCGACCTCCCCCTCAGGTCCAGACGTCGTCCCGCCACCGGCGGGTGCCGGGGGAAACCTCCTCCGGCCAGCAGTATGGCCGTCAGGGCCCGCGCCGCGCACCGGCCTTGACTGGATCTTGTACGCCCGACATCCGGTGAAGCGTACGACACGGGCTCTGTGGTGAGTACGCGGACGATGCCCCGTTCGGTTCCACGGGCGGCGGTCCGCGCGACCCCCCGCTCCGGGCGGTCCGGCGCGGCGCCGGCGGCCGGGCGGCGGCACGATCCGTCCGCGGTGGTACGAGACGGCCGGGGTCCGTACAAGGGGCGGCGACGAGGGCGGCCCGGGCCGGCGGCGGGCTTGGCTCCCCCGCGTGCGGCACCCGCCGACGGGGCCCGGGGCACCGCGCGGCGCCGCGTCCGGTACGAGGTCGGCGGCGGTCGATTTCCGGTCACAATCCCGTCACGTCCTCCCGCAAGCGTTTTCTCCCGGCCCATGCGCCTGACACGATCCCCGAACCGACGTTCGGGCACGTCATCCGCGGGGGTGGCCGGACCGGTCCGGAGACACCGCGCAGGTCACGGCGGGCGCGAGCCGCGCCGGAGCCGCGCGCCTCCGCGGGCCCACCGGTCCGCGTCGGGGGGAGACAGAGGCCGGAGGCGGCCCGGGGCCGGGTACGGGGTTCAGGGGGAGGCGTGACGGGATTCGTTTTCCTGCGGGTGCGCGCGCACCGGCTGCTGCTCGCGGCTGCCCTGCTCGCGATGACCCTGACCACGGCCGTCCTCGCGACCCTGGCGGCGTTCTCCGGCTCCATCGGCGACGCGGGGCTGCGCCACGCCCTCGGCTCGGACGACACGGCGGCCGCCTCGCTGGTCGTCTCCGTCCAGTCCCCCTCTGCGAGCCGCCCGCAGCTGGACGCCGCCGCGCACCGGTTCGCCTCCCGGGTGTACGGCGGGCTGCCGGTGCGCCTGCGCTCCCTGGACACCTCGGGCCCCTACGGGCTGCCCCGCTCCCTCCAGCCCCCGGCGGCCCGCCACGGCGACCCGGACCTCACGCAGTTCGCCGCCGTGGACCGCTCCCGGCTCCGCCTCGTCCGCGGCGCCTGGCCCGCCGCCGGAGCGGCCCCCGGGCCGGGCGGGACGATCGGGGCGGCGGTGCCGGAGGTCGCCGTCCGGCAGCTGAGGCTCGCGCCGGGCAGCGTCCTCACCCTCACCGACCGGCTGAACGGCGGCACGGTGCGCGTGCGCGTCACCGGCGTCTACCGCCCCGCCGACCCGACCGACCCGTACTGGCAGCTCGACGCGCTCGGCGGCCGGGGGGTGCGCACGGACTCGTTCACCACGTACGGCCCGCTCGTGGCCGACCCCGCCGTGCTGGGGGGCGGCCGGCTGTCCCGGGGCAGCGCGTCCTGGCTGGCGACCGCCGACTACCGCACCTTCACGGCCGGCCGCGCCGGCGCCCTGCGCGCGTCGGCCTCGCACGCCAAGGACCATCTCGCCGCCGAGAAGGCCTTCGACGGCGACGCCACCGTCCGCACCTCCCTGCCCGACCTGCTCGCCGGCGCACAACGGGCCCTGCTCGTCGCCCGGTCCACGCTGCTGATCGTCTCGCTCCAGCTGGTGCTGCTCGCGGGCTACGCGCTGCTGCTTGTCGCACGCCTGCTCACCTCGGAGCGCGCCGAGGAGACCCGCCTGCTGCTGGCGCGCGGCGCGTCCCGCGGCCGCGTCGTGGCGCTTTCCGTGGTGGAGGCGCTGCTGCTGGCGGTCCCGGCGGCCGTGGCGGCCCCCCTCGTCGCGGGCCCGCTGACCCGGCTGCTCGGCGGGCAGGGGCTGCTGGCGCGGATCGGGCTGCGGCTGGACGCCCACCCGACCGGCGCCACCTGGCTGGTGGGCGGACTCGCCGCGCTGGCGTGCGCGCTCGCCGTCGCGCTGCCGGCGGTCACCGCGCGCGGCTACGGGCGGCCCGCCCGCGCCAGGGCGCTGCCGGGCCCGGTCCGGGCCGGCGGTGACCTCGCGCTGCTCGCCGTCGCGGCGGTGGCGTACTGGCAGCTGGACCGGCAGACGACCGGCAGCGGAGCCCTGACCGGCACGGGCGGCCCGGACGGAGACCTGAGCATCGACCCGCTGCTCGTCACGGCACCCGCCCTGGCGCTGCTCGCCGGCACGGTCCTGACGCTCCGCCTGCTGCCGCCGGCCGCACGGCTCGCCGAGCGGCGCGCGGCCCGGGGCCGGGGGCTGCCCGCGGCACTCGCGGGCTGGCAGCTCAGCCGCAGGCCGCTGCGCGGCGCGGGCCCGGTGCTGCTGGTGGTCCTGGCCGTGGCCATGGGCGTGCTGGCGATCGGCCAGGGCGCCTCCTGGGACGCCTCGCAGAGCGACCAGGCAGCCTTCCAGACGGGCGCGCCGATCCGGGTGCTGGGCAGCCGGACCCCGCCGTTCGGCCAGGGCGGCGCGTACGCGGCGCTGCCCGGCGTGGGGCACCTGGCGCCCGCGGCCCGCGAAGTGATGCCCCTGTCCGGCAACCGGCAGGCGACCCTGCTGGCGCTCGACACCGCCGACACGGCCGGCATCGGCATGCGCGACGACCTCGCCGGCGGCCACGCCGACCGCGCGCTCGCGGCCCTG
>NZ_JAKGCV010000601.1 GCF_021556455.1 Streptomyces fuscigenes
CGGACCCGGCGCGCCCGGCCGCCGGCACCTCGGGCGGCAGCGGATAGGCGCCGGACTGCCCGGCGTACCCGGGGCCCTGGGCTCCGGGGCCCTGGGCTCCGGGACCCGGGGGCTGGGCCTGGACGGGTCCGGCTCCGGCGCCCGTGGCGGGCAGGTACGCGGTCTCCTCCATCGAGGAGGCCGCGGGCCCGGGGGGCGCCGCGTGAGACGCCCGGTGCGCGTGCGACCGCGCCTGCTGCTGCGACTGCTGCGACTGCTGGGCGTACGGCGCGCCGGTGGCCGGAAGGTAGGCGGTCTCCTCCATCGAGGAGGCGGGCTGCCCGGGCGCCGGCTGCGGCGCGTACGCTCCCCCGGCCGCGTGCGCGCCCGTTGTGGGGAGGTAGGCGGTCTCCTCCATCGAGGACTGCGCGGAGGGGCCCTGGTACGGCCCGGGCTGCGGCTGGGGCGCGAGGTGCTGCTGCGGCCCGGCGGGGGTGCCCGGCCGGTGCGGCGCGGCCGGTCCGTACGACGGCTGCGCCTGCTGGTGCCCGGGCTGCCGCGGGTGTCCGTACTGCTCCTCGTACGGGTGCCCCGGGTGCTGCGGGTCGGGCTGGTACGGCTGCTGCTGGTGTCGCGGGTGCTGCTGGGCGTGCCGGCCGGCCGGCCGCTCGACGACCGGCTGGCTCGCCGTGTCCCACGTCTGGCCCTGCCAGGTCTGGGTCTGCTCCAGGTCGGACGGCCCGCCGCCCTGCGGCCCGGGTTCGTACCCCCCGTACGCCGGGTCCTGGGACCGCGGGCCGCCCGCGTGCTGCGGGGGCGGCGCGCCGTGTCCCCGCGCCGGGTCGTACGGGTAGTGCTGATCGCTGCTCATGCTGTGCGCTTCACCCTCCTGCGAACGGCGGGAGCACCTCGACCGTGCCGCCCTCGGCAAGCCGTACGGTCTCATGCCCTCGGGTGCCGACGGTGAGCCCGTCGACCAGGAACGAACACCGCTCGAGGACGCGCGCCAGGTCACCGGGGTGGTTCGCCCGTGCGTCCGCCAGCGCGCCGGCCAGGGTGTCCGCGGCGTAGGGCTCCTCGGCCACGCCTGCGGCGGCCTTCGCCGCGGCCCAGTAGCGGATCGTGCCCGCCGCCATCGCCGCACCTCCTTGCTCGGCCCGCACTCGTCCTTCGTCGGCATCCATCATGGCCGACGCCCGGGCGTGCTCCGGCACGCGCCGCCCCGCGAGCCCGGCCGGAGGGGGCCCCGCCGCGGCCGAAACGGCGGGTGGCGGGCCAGGTCGGACGGGTTCCGCCTCACGTCCGGTCCCGCGCTCGGTCCCTGGCCGGTTCGGCCCCGGCCCGGTCGGCGGCCCGCGCTCCGTCCGGGACCGGTCCGGCCTCCGCGCGGTCGGCGGCCCACTGCGCGATGCGGGCCAGGAGCGGCTCCTCGGCCGCGTTCTCCGCGTGGCCCATGCCCGGCTCGATCCACAGTTCCGCCGCGCCCTCGGGAGCGGCGTCGGCCAGCATGTGCGGGTGGTCCAGCGGGAAGTACGGGTCGCGGTCCCCGTGCACCACGAGCAGCGGGACCGGCGCGATCAGCGGCACGGCGGCGTACGGCGGCAGCGGGACGGGGTCCCAGTCGTGCTGGTGGATACGGGTGTGCAGGCCGACGCGGCCCACCACGCGCCCGAAGGGCCTGGTCACGACCCAGTGCAGGCGGCGCATCGGCGCGGTGCCCCGGTAGTACCAGCGGGCGGGCGAGCTGACGGAGACGACCGCGTCCGCCCGCGCCTCGGGGCGCTCGCGGTACAGGGCCGCGTGCCGCACGACGACCGAGCCGCCCATCGAGAAGCCGACCGTCACGACCCGCCGGTGGCCGAACGTACGGGCCCAGCGCACGGCGGCCGCCAGGTCCAGCACCTCCCGGTCGCCGACCGTCGAGCGGCCGCCCGACGCGCCGTGCCCGCGGAACGAGAAGGTGACGACGGCGGCCCGGCGCGCGAAGACCTCGGCGGCGCGGCGGACCGCGGGCCGGTCGACGCTGCCCGTGAAGCCGTGCGCCACCACGACGACCGTGCGCGAGGCCGGGTCGGGAGCGCCGGCGAAGCCGTCTCGGCCGGCGCCGCCGCTCCGCGCGACATCCGCCGTACACGATTCGTACATCGCCTCGATCCGGACGGCGTCTTCCGTGGTGAGAACGGTGCGGACCACCCCGGGCGGCCCGGCCGGCCCGGGTGATCTGCGGGATCTGGCTCCTGACACAGCACGCATGTGGGCTATTCTGCTGGGGAAGAGGACCCGGCGATGCAGCCACCGGGTCCTTTTGTGTTTTCCGCTTGTTGTTACAAGCGGATGAACGAATGGAACAAGGGCCACACACGGTACGAGCGGCACCCCGGGGGCCGCGCGCGTCGACCCCGGCAGCCTCGGTGGCCCGGAGCAGAACCAGCAGGACCAGCAGAACCGCACGACCAGCAGGACCAGCAGAACCGCACGGCCAGCAGCACACGGCAGCACAGGCAGCACACGGCAGCAACGAAGCATTGCCCCCATCGCAGGGACCGAGGAGGAACCGACGTCATGGGCAAGCGATCAGCGGACCACCACTGTCCGACCGTCCGACCGAACGCTCCACACGGCCGCACCCCGCAGCCCGCGGGTGCGCCGGGCGGAGCGCGGCCCCCGCGCCGCGCGGCG
>NZ_JAKGCV010000602.1 GCF_021556455.1 Streptomyces fuscigenes
CGCGGCCGACTCGCGCGTCGCGGCGCCGGCCGGCGCCTTCTCCGGGGCCGGGGCGGCCGCGGCGAACCCGGCGGGCCGGCCGCGCCGGTAGAGCAGTGCCGAGACGACCAGGCCGCCCGCGAAGAACGCCGCGGCCCACCAGTAGGCGCTGGCGTAGCTGTGCAGCGCGGCCTGCACCGGCAGGTCGTGCTCGCCGATGTGGTCCTTGGCGTAACGGGTCGCCGCGGTCGCGGCGATGGTGTTGAACAGCGCGGTGCCGATCGAACCGCCCACCTGCTGCATGGTGTTGACCGTCGCGGACGCGACGCCCTGGTCGCGCGGCTGCACGCCCAGCGTCGCCAGACTCATCGCGGGCGGCATCACCAGCCCGAGGCCGACGCCGAGCAGGAGCAGGCCGGGCAGGACGTGCGCCGGGTAGGTGCTGTGCAGGTCGAGCGCGGTCAGCCAGACGAGGCCCGCCCCCGCCAGCCCCATGCCCACGGGCACCACGGGCTTGGGCCCGATCCGGGGGATGAGGAGGTTGGTGGCCAGCTGCGCGGTCAGCATCAGCATGCCGACCATCGGGAGGAAGCCGAGACCGGTCTGCACGGGGGAGTAGTGCAGGGTCTGCTGGAGGTAGTACGTGAGGAAGAGGAAGACCCCGAACATCCCCGCGCCGGAGATGAACACGCTGACGTAGGAGCTCGCCCGGTTGCGGTCGGCGAGGACGCGCAGCGGCAGGAGCGGGTGCTTCGCCCGGGTCTCCCAGAGCGTGAACAGCACGAGCAGCACGCCGCCGGCGGCCAGGAAGGCCCAGCACATCCAGTTGCTCCAGTCGTGCGTCTCCGCGTTGGCGAAGCCGAACACGACGCCGAAGAGGCCGGCCGCGACGAGGACGGTCCCCAGCAGGTCGAGCTTCGGGCGCTGGGCCGGCGCGGCCCCCCGGACGAAGACCAGGGCGCCGATCACGGCGAAGACGGCGATGGCGTCGTTGACGTAGAGCGTCCAGCGCCAGTCCAGGTGCTCGGTCAGCACGCCGCCGAGCAGCAGCCCTATGGCACCGCCCGAACCGGCGATCGCGCCGAACACGCCGAACGCCCGGGAGCGCTCCTTCGGGTCGACGAACGTCGTGGTGAGCAGCGACATCGCGGACGGCGCCAGCACCGCGCCGAACAGGCCCTGCAGGGCGCGCGCCACGACCAGCATCGTGAAGCCGTTCGCGGCGCCGCCGAGCGCGGACGCCCCGGCGAAGCCGACCAGGCCGATGAGGAAGGTCCGGCGCCTGCCGAGCAGGTCGGCCAGGCGCCCGCCGAGCAGCAGCAGGCTGCCGAACGCCAGCGAGTACGCGGTGATGACCCACTGGCGGCCGTCGTTGGAGAAGCCCAGGTCCTGCTGGGCGGACGGCAGCGCGATGTTCACGATCGTCGCGTCGAGCACGACCATGAGCTGGGCGAGTCCGATGACGGCCAGGGCCCACCAGCGTTTCGGCGGGTGGCGGCGCTCCTCGGCGCCGGCGGTCTGCTCTGTCGGGGTGGCGGTGGGTTCGTCGACGGCGGATATGGCCACGCCGGGTCCTCCAGGTCTTTCGTGCAGGTCTTTGGTGCGGGCGGGGCCGCGACGGGGCCCGCGCGGAGGTCGCGCGGCGCAGGCGGGCGCCGCCGCGACCGCGGTGCCTAGCGCCGGGTCAGGGCGGGCAGGACGACGGCGTCCACGAACCGCTTGAGGTAGACGGGGTCGGGTTTCCTCAGGTCGAGCAGCGTGCGGGCCACGACGCCACCGAGCAGCATGTGCGGCAGGTACTCCCGCGCCGGGCAGTCCCCGGCCACCTCGCCGCGGGCGGCGGCGCGGTCGAACACCCCGAACAGGGCCTCGTGGTCCTGCCGCAGGACCTCGCCGAAGGCTTCCGCGAGGTCCGGGTCCTTGGTGACGGCGGGCACCACGGCCTGGAGCAGTTCCGCGTCCTTCTCGGCCCGGCCGATGCGCTCGGCCAGTTCGTGGAGGTCGCCCGCCAGGCTGCCGGTGTCCAGGTCCTCGAAGTCGAAGGGCCGCTCGTGGCGCAGCGACGCGGCGACGAGCCGCGGTTTGCCGCTCCATTTGCGGTAGAGCGTGGCCTTGCTGCAGTGCGCGCGCAGGGCGACGGCGTCCATGGTGAGCGCCTCGTAGCCCACCTCGCGCAGCAGCGCGAGCACGCTCGTGTGGATCTCGGCCTCCCGCTCGGGGGAGATACGGCTGCGCCGGCGGCGGGTGCCGTGAGCGGGTCCGCCGCAGGCGGCTGCCGCGGCGCCCCCGCCGGGGTGCGCGGACGAAGGCTCCCCGGCCTGCGGCCGGTCCTCGCGGGGGGACACGTCGGGCAGGGTCATGGTCGTGGCGCCCCCTTTCCGTGGTGGCCCGGTGGCACGTGCTCTGCGTGGCGGCCGGTGGCGAGCGAGATAAGCGAAACGACTTCGTACCGTTAAGACCGTAGGTGCCGACCGGACGGAACGCAAGCGCGATCTCGTCGCACACCCTTGCGGGGGGTGAACGGCGCGTGCTAAGTGCCCGTAAGCCGGGGGCCGTTCCGTTCCGCCGGGTCCCGGTGTCGCGCCTGCCGGGCCCGCCCTGACGCCGCCGGCCGGGCACGCCGTGCGTACCGGCCTCCCCCGCGCGCCCGGCCCACGCCCCGTCCCGCCGCCGGT
>NZ_JAKGCV010000603.1 GCF_021556455.1 Streptomyces fuscigenes
CGGCCGCCGCTCCGGGAGCGCTCCCGCCGCTTCCGGGCTCCGCGCCCGCCCCCGTAGCCCCTGGCGGCCTGCCCGAGGCGGCGGGGGACGGCGGCGAGGACCGGGCCGACGCGCTGCTGCGGCGCCTGCGGGAACTGGGCGAGCTGCGCCGGCGGGGCGTGCTCACCGCGGCGGAGTTCACGACCGCCAAGCGGGCGGTCCTCCGGGACCGGTGAACGCAGGAAAATTACGCCGTTCGACGCGGAACCGGCCTGCGCTTGCCCGATTCCGGGCAGAAATGTTGCTTAACGCCGCGAGTCTCTGCACTATCAACGGGTGCTCGATCGCCGCGCGTCGCATGACGACCTCATCGACCACCTGGTCGGCTCCACCTCGCTGCGGCGCGGTGAGGCGGCCCGGGTGGTGCTCGACGTGCTGGCGTACTTCGACGAGACGACCGAGGAGTTCGTCCGGCGCCGCCATCGCGAGATGCAGGCGGGCGGTGCGACGAACACGGTGATCTTCGAGCGGATCGCGGCCGAGCTGCCGCACCGCGCCGTGGCACCGCCGGAACTCTCGCTGAGACAGCTGCGCCGCATCGTCTACGGATGACGGCGGTCACCCGGACGGCCCAGGCGGGCCGGCCCCGGGGCGCCGGGGGCCCGTGCGGGCGCCCCCGGGCCGGGGCACATCCGAAAACCAGGAGGGGCAGGGCCTGACATGTGCGGAATCGTGGGCTACATCGGCAAGCGGGACGTCGCTCCGCTGCTGCTCGAAGGGCTGCAGCGGCTGGAGTACCGGGGGTACGACTCCGCCGGCATCGTGATCACCGGCAAGCCGGCGGCGGGCCGGGCGGCGACGCTGCGGAGCGTCAAGGCGAAGGGCCGGGTGCGCGAGCTGGAGGCGCGCGTCCCCAAGCGCTTCAGCGGCACGACGGGCATCGCCCACACGCGCTGGGCGACGCACGGATCGCCCAGTGACGAGAACGCGCACCCGCACCTCGACGCCGAGGGCAAGGTGGCCGTCGTCCACAACGGCATCATCGACAACGCGGCCGAGCTGCGGGTGAAGCTGGAGGCGGACGGCATCGTCTTCCTGTCCGAGACGGACACGGAGGTGCTGACACACCTGATCGCGCGCTCGCAGGCGCCGACGCTGGAGGAGAAGGTCCGCCAGGCCCTCCAGCTGGTCGAGGGCACGTACGGCATCGCGGTCGTGCACGCCGACTTCCCCGAGCGCATCGTCGTGGCGCGCAACGGCTCGCCCGTGGTGCTCGGGATCGGCGAGAAGGAGATGTTCGTCGCCTCCGACGTGGCGGCGCTCGTCTCCCACACGCGCCAGGTCGTGACGCTGGACGACGGCGAGATGGCCACCCTCAAGGCCGACGACTTCCGCACGTACACCACGGAGGGGTCGCTGACCTCGCCGACGCCGACCCTCGTGGAGTGGGAGGCCGAGTCGTACGACATGGGCGGCCACGACACGTACATGCACAAGGAGATCTCCGAGCAGGCCGAGGCCGTCGACCGCGTGCTGCGCGGCCGGATCGACGACCGGTTCTCGACCGTGCACCTGGGCGGCCTGAACCTGGACGCGCGCGAGGCACGCGGCGTGCGCCGCATCAAGATCCTCGGCTGCGGCACCTCGTACCACGCGGGCATGATCGGCGCGCAGATGATCGAGGAGATCGCCCGCATCCCGGCGGACGCCGAGCCCGCCTCCGAGTTCCGCTACCGCAATCCGGTGGTCGACCCGGACACGCTGTACGTGGCCGTGTCGCAGTCCGGCGAGACCTACGACGTGCTGGCCGCGGTGCAGGAGCTCAAGCGGAAGGGCGCGCGCGTGCTGGGCGTCGTCAACGTCGTCGGCTCCGCGATCGCCCGCGAGACCGACGGCGGCGTCTACGTGCACGCCGGGCCCGAGGTCTGCGTGGTGTCCACGAAGTGCTTCACGAACACCGTGGTCGCCTTCGCGCTCCTCGCGCTGCACCTGGGGCGCATCAGGGACCTGTCGGTCGCCGACGGCAAGCGCATCATCGACGGGCTGCGGCGGCTGCCCGAGCAGATCGGCGAGATCCTGCGGGCGGAGGGCGACATCGAGGCGCTGGCCTCGTCGTACGCGAACGCGAAGTCGATGATGTTCATCGGCCGCGTGCGGGGCTACCCGGTGGCGCGCGAGGCGTCCCTGAAGCTCAAGGAGGTCTCGTACATCCACGCCGAGACCTACCCGGCCTCCGAGCTCAAGCACGGCCCGCTGGCGCTCATCGAACCCGCGATGCCGACCGTGGCGATCGTCCCGGACGACGAACTGCTGGAGAAGAACCGGGCGGCCATGGAGGAGATCAAGGCACGGGCGGGCCGCATCCTGGCCGTGGCCCACAGCGAGCAGCCGAAGGCGGACCACACCGTGGTGGTGCCGAAGAACGAGCCGGAACTGGACCCCATCCTGCTGGGCATCCCGCTCCAGCTGCTCGCCTACCACACGGCGCTGGCCCTGGGCCGGGACATCGACAAGCCGCGCAACCTCGCGAAGTCCGTCACGGTCGAGTGAGACCGCGCCGCGCCTGAGCGGGCCGCCCTCCGCGCCGGCTCCCGCGGCTCGGGCGCCGCGCGGGTCTTCGGGGACCGGCGGCAGGGCGTGGAACGCGGAGCCGCCCCGCCCGGGCCCGGCGCGG
>NZ_JAKGCV010000604.1 GCF_021556455.1 Streptomyces fuscigenes
GCATGTTGTGGTTGGCGTACGCGCCCAACTCGACGGCGTCCGCCTCCAGTCTGGCGAGGTCACGCACCTTCTTCGGGTACCTGGCCTGCTCGGCGTCCTTCTTCATGGCGGCGATCCGGCCGCCCGCCGCGCGGACGAGGGCCCGGTCGACGCTCGCCGAGAGCATGTTGGACGTCGACAGGCCGCGCTCCGCCGTCAGGCCCGTTCCGGACAGGAACGCGCGGCTGACGCGCAGGCCCTGCAGCGACTGCTCGGCGCCGCTGCCCACGAGCGCGTAGTTGGAGCCGCGCAGCGTGCCGCCCGTCATCACCACCTCGACCCGGTTCGCGTGCGCCAGTGCCTGGGCGACGAGCAGGGAGTTGGTGACGACGGTGAGGCCGGGCACCCGCGCCAGCCGGCGCGCCAGCTCCTGCGTCGTCGTGCCGGCGCCGACGACGACGGCCTCGCCCTCCCCCACGAGGGTGGCGGCGAGGTCCGCGATGGCCGTCTTCTCGGCGGACGCGAGGTGCGACTTCTGCGGGAAGCCGGACTCCCTCGCTAAGCCGCCGGGCAGGACGGCGCCGCCGTGCCGGCGGTCGAGGAGGCCTTCGGCCTCCAGCGCCCGTACGTCACGCCGTACGGTCACTTCTGAGGTCTGGACGACACGGGCGAGCTCTCGGAGGGACACGGCTCCGTTGGCGCGCACCATTTCGAGAATCAACTGGCGACGTTCTGCAGCGAACACGGAACTGACAGTAACCCGGATGACCGTCTGCTTTCAGCAGTTTGCACCTAATTACCGAAGTTGTGCGTACGGGGTTCCGGTTAGTGGTATACGGCGCACCGTCCCACGCCCGGCAGCGGCGGGGCGGGGCGGCCGGACGGCGGGCCCGCGCGCGGCCCGGCCGGCCCGGAAGCCCAAGTGGGGCCCGGGGCGCGGCCGGTGGGCGGCGGGGCGGCGGCCGGCCTCAGATGTCCTCGGCGCCCTTGCGCGTGTGGAGCTGCCGGGCGACCTCGGCGATCGAACCCGAAAGTGACGGGTACACCGTGAAGGTGTTCGCGATCTGTTCCACCGTCAGGTTGTTGTCGACCGCGATCGAGATCGGATGGATCAGTTCGCTCGCGCGCGGCGCGACGACCACTCCGCCGACGACGATCTCGGTGCCGGGGCGGGCGAAGATCTTCACGAAGCCGTCCCTGATGCCCTGCATCTTGGCGCGCGGGTTGCGCAGCAGCGGCAGCTTGACGACACGGGCGTCGATGCGGCCCGCGTCGATGTCGGCCTGCGTGTAGCCGACGGTCGCGATCTCCGGGTCGGTGAAGACGTTCGAGGAGACCGACTTCAGGTTGAGCGGGGCCACCGCGTCGCCGAGGAAGTGGTACATCGCGATCCGGCCCTGCATGGCTGCGACGGAGGCGAGCGCGAACACCCCGGTCACGTCGCCCGCCGCGTAGACGCCGGGCGCGGAGGTGCGCGAGACGCGGTCCGTCTTGACGTGGCCGGACGGCTTGAGGACGACGCCCGCCTCCTCCAGGCCCATGCCGGCCGTGTTCGGGATCGCGCCGACCGCCATCAGGCAGTGCGTGCCGGTGATGACCCGCCCGTCGGCCAGGGTCACCTCGACGCGGTCGCCGACCCGCTTGGCGGCGGCAGCGCGCGAGCGCGACATCACGTTCATGCCGCGGCGGCGGAAGACGTCCTCCAGCACGGCGGCCGCGTCCGGGTCCTCGCCGGGCAGCACGCGATCGCGCGACGAGACGAGCGTCACCCGCGAGCCGAGCGCCTGGTAGGCGCCCGCGAACTCGGCGCCGGTGACGCCGGAACCGACCACGATGAGTTCCTCGGGGAGCTCGTCGAGGTCGTAGACCTGCGTCCAGTTCAGGATGCGCTCGCCGTCCGGCAGGGCGTCGGGGATCTCGCGCGGATGGCCGCCGGTCGCGATCAGCACGGCGTCGGCCGTGAGCACCTCCTGCTCGCCGTCGGCCAGGTCGACGAGGACCGTGCGCGAGCCGTCCGCGGCCTGCCGCCCGTCGAGCCGGCCGCGGCCGCGCAGCACGCGCGCCCCGGCCCGCGTCACGGAGGCGGAGATGTCGTGGGACTGGGCGAGGGCGAGGCGCTTGACCCGGCGGTTGACCTTGCCGAGGTCCACGCCGACGACCCGGGCGGCCTGCTCGATCGCGGGGGTGTCGTCCGCCACGATGATGCCCAGTTCCTCGTAGGAGGAGTCGAACGACGTCATCACCTCGGCCGTGGCGATGAGGGTCTTCGACGGTACGCAGTCGGTCAGCACCGAGGCGCCGCCGAGCCCGTCGCAGTCGACGACGGTCACCTCCGCGCCGAGCTGGGCGCCCGCGAGGGCCGCCTCGTACCCGCCGGGTCCGCCGCCGATGATCACGATCCGGGTCACGAAAAATCAGCCTCGCGTCGTCTGCCCGGCGCCTGTCACCCGGGCCGGGGTCCTGGGTGCCCCGGGAAGGAGGGTGCTCCGGGGGCGATGGAGTACATGTCTCATTGTCCCGCACGCCGCGGGTGGCGCCGCCAGGGGTCCGCCGAACGCGCCGCCGGGGGCCGTGGAGGCCGCCACGGGCCCCGCACGGAAGTTCGAGACGACGCCCGGCCGCCGCCGCCCGCCGCCGCAGCACAGCCCCGGTGCGCGGCCCCTCGGCC
>NZ_JAKGCV010000605.1 GCF_021556455.1 Streptomyces fuscigenes
CGTCCTCAGGCGCCACGTACGAGAACATCTCCACCTTCTCGAACTGGTGGACGCGGAAGATGCCGCGCGTGTCCTTGCCGTACGTGCCGGCCTCGCGGCGGAAGCACGAGGAGTAGCCGGCGTAGCGTCGCCTCCGCCGTGCCGGTCGCGTCCGGGGTGTCCGTCAGGTCCGTCATCGCGCGGGCACCTGCTCCGCCGCGCGCCGGCCGGCGACCGTGCCGACCGACCAGGTCGCGGCCAGGCCGAACATGACCGCCGTCAGCACCGTCGAGGGGCCCCCGATGTCGGCGTACGCGAAGTCGATGAGCTGCCACACCAGCAGCCCGGGCACGAGCACGGCGATCCCCGTGCAGCGCCGTGCGCGGCGGGCGTGCGGCAGCCGGCGCACGGCGCGCACGAGCAGCGCGAGCCAGCTGCCGACGAGCGCGAGCACGCCCAGCACCCCCTGCTCGCTCAGGATCAGCAGGTACATGTTGTGCGGTGAAAGCAGCGGCTGCCGCTGGAAACCCGCGCCGGCGCCGTCGGTGTCGCTGCCCGAGGACAGTGCCAGCGAGGCGTTCGCGTCGCGGTGCGCCGGAAAGCCCTTGAGGCCGACGCCCGTCACGGGATCCTGGCGCCACATGGCGACGGCGGCCGCCCACATGGTGTACCGGTCGGTGACGGACTGGTCCGGGTCGTCGGTGACCTGCGTGATGGACGCGAGCCGCTGCGAGACCATCTGCGAGCCGACGCCCGCCCCGCCGATCAGCACCACGCCCAGCGCGCCCGCGACGAGCGCGACCACCACGGCCCGCCGGAGCCCGGACGCCACCAGCATCAGGGCGAGGGCCGCGGCCGTGGCGATCCACGCGCCCCGGCTGAACGACAGCACCAGCGGCACCGCGAGCAGCGCCGCGCCCGCCAGCGCGAGGGCGCGACGGCGCCGGTCGCCGCGCTCGTCCAGCGCGTAGCCGACGGCGATGATCAGGCCGTAGGCGACGGCGGTGGCCATGCCCATCACGTCGGTCGCGCCGAATGTGCCGACCGCCCGCACGTCCTTGCCCTCGTAGGAGGCGCCGGTCGCGGTGGCGTACTGCACGACGCCGACCGCGCCCTGGACGAGGGCCAGCGCGACGAGGCCCCCGGCCACGACCCCGAAGTCGCGCCGGTCGCGCACGAGCAGCACGAGCGACAGGGGGACCAGCACGAAGATCTGCAGGTAGCGCGGGACTCCCGCGAGGCTGAACGCCGGGTCCTGGGAGACGACCGCGGCGATCGACACCCCGGCCACGGGCAGTCCGAGCGCGACGGCCGCGGTCCGGCCCAGCGTCCGCTGCCGCAGCCGCAGCACCCGCAGCGCGCAGAACAGGACGAGCACGCCCGACGCGGCGTCGGCGATCGTGCCGGTGCCCTCGGACGCGCTGCCGCCCGGCGGCGCGGGCGCGGCGAGCAGCGCGATGACGGCGAGCACGGGCACGAGGTGCGCGTGGCGCCGCACGGCTCCCGCGCCACGTCTCGGGGCGGGCGCGAAGGACGCCGCCCTGGCTGCCTGGGCCGCGGCCTGTCCCGCCGCCGCGGGGGGTGCCGTGGCCGCCATCAGCTGCCCGCCTGGCGGACCATGGTGGTCGCCGTCCGCAGCAGGATGCAGACGTCCTGCCAGAGCGACCAGTGGTCGATGTAGTGGTTGTCGAAGCGCGAGCGGTCCTCGATGGAGGTGTCGCCGCGCAGGCCGTGCACCTGCGCGAGGCCGGTGATGCCGACGGGCATCCGGTGGCGGGCCGCGTAGCCGGGCAGGGTCTTGCTGAAGTTGGCGACGAAGTGCGGTCTCTCGGGTCTGGGGCCGACGAGGCTCATGTCGCCGCGCAGGACGTTCCACAGCTGCGGCAGCTCGTCGAGCGAGGTGCGGCGCAGGATGCCGCCGACGGCGGACATGCGGTGGTCCCCGGCGATGTTCCAGCGCGTCGCTGCCTCGTTGTCGTCGGCGGGCCGCAGCGAACGGAACTTCAGCAGCGTGAACAGGCGGCCGTCCTGGCCGACCCGCTCCTGCCGGAACAGCACTCCGGGCCCGTCGCACAGCCGGACGGCGAGGGCGCAGCCGAGCAGCACGGGCGAGACGGCGAGGAGCGCGGGGGCGGCCACGGCGATGTCGAGCAGCCGCTTGGCGCGCCGGCCGCGCCAGGGCCCCTGCGGGTCGTCGACGCGCCGCACCCCGAAGCCCCACAGGTGGTCGGCCGTCCGGGCGCGTCCGGCGACCGGCTCCCGGCCGCCCTCGGACACGCACAGCACGCCGCAGCCGTGGCCGCGGACCAGGGTGACGAGTTCGCCGAAGGACAGGTCGGTGCCGGCGAACCCGGACTGGCCCGCGGGGGCGTCTGCGCCGACGAAGAGCGCCTCCTCCACTCCGTTTTGGATCACGGCCCGGTGGACGTCCTCGGCGCTCGCCAGGACCGGTGCCCCGGCCCGCTCGCGCTCCTGCGGGTCGGCGCCCTCCTCCGCGGGCGTGCCGTCCACGACCCCGACGGGCCGCAGCCCGTACTCGGGGTGCTCGACGAGCAGCGCGGCGACGGCGCGCGCCCTGGGCCCCGCTCCGACGACGAGTGCGGAGCGCGCCCGCGTGCGGCCGGCCGCGCGGGCGTACGCGTGGACGGCCGCACGCCCG
>NZ_JAKGCV010000606.1 GCF_021556455.1 Streptomyces fuscigenes
GCGGGCGGACGGGCCCGGCCGGGCGGGGTCGCCCGGCGCCGGACGGGTCCCGCCCGGCGCCGGGTGCGGCTAGGCGCCCGTCATCGGCAGGACCTCGGCCAGTGCGCGCCACTCGGCGAGCGGGAGGTCGGTGGCCGGGTCGGCCGTCACCACCTGGACGGCGACCTGGTCCGCGCCCGCGGCCAGGAACTCGCCGACCCGCCGTGCGACCGCCTCCGCGTCGCCGAGCCCGAACACGGCGTCCAGGAGCCGGTCGCTGCCGCCGTCCTCGAAGTCGGCCCCGGAGAAGCCGAGGCGCTCCAGGTTCTTCGTGTAGTTCGGCAGGCGCAGGTAGCGGCCGAGGTAGGCGCGCGCCGTCGCGCGGGCCGCTGTGAGGTCGGGGTCCAGCACGACCTTCAGCTCGGGGGCGAGCAGCGCGTCCGGTCCGAGCAGCTCGCGGGCCCCCGCCGTGTGTTCGGCCGTCACCAGGTAGGGGTGCGCCCCCGCGGCCCTCCCGCGGGCCAGCTCCAGCATCTTCGGGCCGAGGGCCGCCAGCACCCGGCCGCCCGCCGGGACCGGCTCCGGCGCCTCGTCGAGGGCCGTGAGGTACTCCTTCATCGTCGAGTAGGGGCGCGCGTAATCCTTCGTCAGGGCGCTGTGGCTCGCGCCGAGCCCCAGCACGAACCGCCCGGGGTGGCCGCGCTCCAGGCGGGCCCGCGCCGCCGCCACCTCCCGCGCGCCGTGGTCCCAGATGCTGAGGATGCCCGTGGCGACGGTGAGGCGCGTGGTGGCTTCCAGCAGGGGTCCCGCCTCCTCGACCGACGGACTGCCGCCGAGCCAGACCGTGCCGTATCCCAGGGACTCCAGCTCCGCCGCCGCGTCGCCGACCCGCTCGCCGTGTCGCGGGTTGCCCGTGCGCAGTGCCGAGCTCCAGACACCGATGGTGCCGAAGTGCGTCGTGTTCGCGAGGTTCATGGACGTCATGGTGGTGCAAGGCGCGACCGGACGCCGTTGTTCCACGCGGGGCATGCCGGAACGCCCGCCGTCGCCCTGCGCGGAGCGGGCGGGCGGCGGACGCCGCGCCCCGGCGGCCCCGGACTTCGGCGGAGACCTCGACCCGCGACGCCGCCGCCCGCGAACGGCCGCCCGCGCGGGAGGGCGAGCGCGGGGAACGCGCAGAAGGGGAACGGGGCCCCGCCGGGCCCGGCGTGGTGGGAATCACCTGATCCGGCGGCATCCGGGCGGCTACCAGCCGGTAGATTCGGAGGCTGTCGTCGGCCCGCCGTGACTTGTCCCTGCTCGCCGTGGCCGGTTACGCTCCGTCGACACGTTAAGTCGACAAAGAGCCGGGTGGGAAGGGTGCGGGAGTGACCGCTGGAGCCACGGAGTCCCCTGCCTCGCCGGACCCGGCCGGGCCGCCCCCGCCTCCCGCGCCCGCGCCGCCGCCGGCTCGGCGCCGCGGGGGTCCGGGCGATCCCTCCGCGCCGCTGAGCATCGCGCTCCTCAGCTACAAGGGGAATCCGTTCTGCGGGGGCCAGGGCGTGTACGTGCGCCACCTCTCGCGCGAACTGGCCCGCCTCGGGCACCGGGTGGAGGTCGTCGGCGCACAGCCCTACCCCGTACTGGACGAGGTCGAGGGCGTCACGCTCACCGAGCTGCCGAGCCTCGACCTGTACCGGCAGCCCGACCCGTTCCGCACGCCGAAGGCCGACGAGTACCGCGACTGGGTCGACGCGCTCGAGGTCGCCACGATGTGGACGGGCGGCTTCCCCGAGCCGCTCACGTTCTCGCTGCGCGCACGCCGCCACCTCGCGGCCCGGGCGGGCCGGTTCGACGTCGTGCACGACAACCAGACCCTCGGCTACGGCCTCCTCGGCGATGTCGGCGCGCCGCTCGTCACGACGATCCACCATCCGATCACCGTCGACCGCCGCCTCGACCTGGAGGCCGCCGAGGACTGGCGCAGGCGCCTGTCGGTGCGCCGCTGGTACGGCTTCACGCGCATGCAGCGGCGGGTGGCACGGCGGCTGCCGTCCGTGCTGACGGTCTCCGGGTCCTCGAAGCAGGAGATAGCCGCGGACCTGCGCGTCCCCGCCCGCCGCATCCACGTCGTCCACATCGGCGCGGACACCGGCCTGTTCTCGCCCGACGCGGCCGTGCCCGAGGTGCCGGGCCGCATCGTCACCACCTCCAGCGCCGACGTCCCCCTCAAGGGGCTCGTGCACCTCGTCGAGGCGCTCGCGAAGGTCCGTACCGAGCACCCCGACGCGCACCTCGTCGTCGTCGGCAGGCGCGCCGACGACGGTCCCGTCGCGCAGGCCATCGCCCGCTACGGACTGGAGGACGCCGTCCGGTTCGTCAAGGGGATCTCCGACACCGAGCTCGTCGACCTCGTGCGCGGCGCCCAGATCGCCTGCGTCCCCTCGCTGTACGAGGGATTCTCGCTGCCGGCCGCCGAGGCCATGGCCACCGGCACGCCGCTCGTCGCCACCACCGGCGGCGCGATCCCCGAAGTGGCCGGCCCCGACGGCGAGACGTGCCTGGCCGTGCCGCCCGGCGACTCCGGCGCGCTCGCCGCGGCCCTCGGCAGGCTGCTGGAGTCGCCCGAACTGCGGGCCCGGCTCGGCGCGGCCGGCCGGGACCGCGTCCTC
>NZ_JAKGCV010000607.1 GCF_021556455.1 Streptomyces fuscigenes
GGCCGGGCGTCCCGGCGGCCCTGGCCGGGGCCGCGCGGGCCGGCGCGTGGCGCGGACGCCCCGGTCAGCGGGTGGCGTGGGCGCCGGCGGGCGCGGCCGCGAGCAGGGGCTGCAACGCGCCGGTGCGCAGGCGCCCCACCAGCGGGTCCGCGAGGCGCGCCAGGCTCCGGGCCGCCAGCCAGGCGACGGGGAGCGCGAGGACGGCGGCGCCGATCACGTCGTGCGGGTAGTGGTCGCCGAGGTAGACGCGGGTGAAGCCCTCGAAGAGCGCGAAGAGCGCGGCGATCACCGAGAGCCGCCGGTCCAGCACCCACAGGGCCCCCACCGTGGCGAAGGCCACGGTGGAGTGCCCGCTGGGGAAGGCGTAGTCGGTGCGCACCGGGCAGGGGTCGACGAGGTACGCGTGAGGCACCGAGTAGCACGGCCGCACCTCCGTGATCAGCTTCTTGGCCACCTCGGCGACGACGAAGGCGATGCCCACGGCGATCGGTGAGGCGAGCGCCAGCGTCATCGCCCGGCTGTCCCGGCGGCGCGCACCCCACCAGCCGATCAGCATGAGCACGAAGAACACCCCCAGGCCCGCGTTGGTCCACAGGTGCAGCGGGGTGTTGAGCCAGGGGGTCTCCCGCGCGAAGCCGGTGACGTGCGTGTAGAGGCCGCCGTCGACGACGGAGCCGTCGAAGGCGAGCCGGACCGGGTGGGCGTGGGTCATCAGTGGGGATCTCCTCGACGGACGACGGACGACGGACGAACGGGCGACGGGCGAACGGGCGACGGGCGAACGGGCGACGGGCGAACGGGCGACGGCGACCGGGCGGCGCGGCCGCTGAAGGAACCTCCGCGAGGGCCGGGACGGCGCGCGGCCATCGGCGCCGTGCGCACGGGAACGGATCAAAGACGCCCGCTCCCCCGCCGGCGGTCCCGGCGCGTCGGCCGGTACGCATCGGCGCGTTCCCCGCGGCGGTCCTTCGCTTCTACAGGTGCGTAGTATGTCTACGAGACAGTAGACGATGAACGCCGGGGAACCAAATCGTGAACTCCGGGCGAACTGCGAGTGACGCGGCGGGAGTCGGACCCGTACGGTACCGTCCCCGACCGCGGCCGCCTGTCACGCCCGGGACCCGCAGGGCGGCAGGGGACGTGCGGGTCGGCAGGCCACGCGGCGGCACGACCACGCCGCAGCGGCGACGCGGGGAACGGCAGGCCGCCGAGTCGGCGGAGGGGTTTCTATGGTGCCGTAGAATTTCTACGGGCCGGTAGAACGCTGGAGAGGGCGGCAGGGCATGGGATCGGACGAACAGGACCCGCGGGCCAGACGCGCGCGCGGGGAGCGGGAGGCGGAGATCCTCGACGTCCTGCTGGCCGGCCGGGAACCGATGACGCCGTGGGACGTGACCGGCCGGCTGTCGGGCGGCCCGGCCTACACCACGGTGGTGACCGTCCTCTCGCGGATGGTCGACAAGGGCCTGCTCACCCGGGAGAAACAGGGTCGCGCCTTCGCCTACGCACCGGTCGCCGACCTGCACGGACTGACGGCGCGACGCATGCGCAAGGCGCTGGACGCCGACACGGACCGGCAGGCGGTGCTCGCCCACTTCGTGAGCGAACTCTCCGACGAGGACGAGCAGTTGCTCCGGAATTTGCTGGACGGGCCGGCCGCCGGGCAGTGACCCGGCGGCCGCCGCACCCGGCCGCGCCGCCCCCCGGGCAGTCCCGCGCGCGGGCGGGACGGGCGGGCGCCCGTTCCCCCGTGTTCACCTCCGGGGAGTGGCGCCGCGTACCCTCTCGTTTGTACAGTGATGAAACAAAGTGGTTCCGCCCGCGATTTCCCTGACCGGCGGGCGGAGCCGCTTGCCTTCCGCCTCCGGGCCCGCCGGTCCGCGGCCGTCCCCACCGTTGGAGTTCCGCGCATGCAGGCCACCGCCCCCGAGACCGTACTGACCTGCCGGGCCCTGCTGCTCGACATGGACGG
Organism: Streptomyces fuscigenes; assembly: GCF_021556455.1. Lineage (GTDB taxonomy): Bacteria > Actinomycetota > Actinomycetes > Streptomycetales > Streptomycetaceae > Streptomyces > Streptomyces fuscigenes. The sequence continues at coordinate 1,973 of NZ_JAKGCV010000607.1, forward strand.
CACCCTCGTCAACTCGGATGCCGTGGTGGAACGCGTCTGGCGCGAGTGGGCGACCCGGCACGGCCTGGACGGCGACACGATCATGGGCGTCGTGCACGGCAGGCAGGGGTACGCCACGATGGCCGCCCTGCTGCCCGACCGCCCGATGGCCGAGAACTACGCGGAGAACGAGCGGATGCTCGCCCAGGAGACCGCCGACACCGAGGGCGTCGTCCCCGTGCCGGGGGCGCCCGCCTTCCTCGCGTCCCTCTCCGGGCTTCCGCACGCGCTCGTCACCTCGGCCGACGTCGCGCTCGCGACCGCGCGGATGGGCGCGGCGGACCTGCCGCTGCCGCCCGCGCGGGTCACGGCGGAGGACGTCAGCGCGAGCAAGCCCGACCCGGAGGGGTTCTTGAAGGGTGCGGCCGAGCTGGGCCACGCCCCGGCGGACTGCGTGGCCTTCGAGGACTCCGAGGCGGGCATCGCGGCGGCCCGCGCGGCCGGCATGCGGGTGGTCGGCGTGGGCCCCCGGGCCGCGGCGCTGTCTCCGACGGCCCACGTCCGCGACCTCACGCAGGTCACGGTCGAACGGGACGCCGCCACCGGGTCCGTCACCCTGCGCATCGCGGGCTGACCCCGGCGCCGCGCACCGCGTCGCGGCGACCGCGGCCGGGCC
>NZ_JAKGCV010000608.1 GCF_021556455.1 Streptomyces fuscigenes
GCGCCGCCGCCACCGCCGCGCCGACCCGGCCCGCGCCCCGCACCCGCACCCGTGCCTCCCGGCGCGCGGCCAGCCGGGCAGAGCCCGCCCCCGGGGCCGCGTGCACCAGCGACAGGGACGCCAGGTCGGGCCGCAGCGACTCCAGCGCTCCCGGTGTCCGCCGCAGCCCGTCGAGACCCTCGCCCGCAGCCCCGGGATCGTCCACCACGCCGGCCGCGACGAGACGCCGCACCACCTCGTCGGCCCACTCCCCGCCCAGCCCGGCGGACCGGGCCTCGGCCCGCAGGGCCGCCATGGTCCGTGAACCGTCCAGCAGGTCCAGGAACGCCGCCGTCGCCCGGTCCACCGGGCCCATGCGCACCGCGTGCGCGGGCGTCACCCCGAACTGCACCGTCCGCCGGCCCCGCCAGGCCCGCCGCAGAGCGGGCTTCACCATCGGTCGCATCGTTCGTCCCCCGTTCGATCGTCTGCGTTACGCCTGCGCCTGTGCGCCTGTGCGCCTGTGCGCCTGTGCGCCTGTGCGCCTGTGCGTTTGTGCGTCTGCGTCTTTGTGAGTTGCGTCTTCCTGCGTCCGCCCTGGTCCCCGCGCGCGTCCGGCCCCGTCCGCCTCGGTCCTCCTGCGTCCTCCTGCGTCCTCCTGACTCCTCCTCCGTCCGCCCGTGCCCTTGTCCGCCCGTGCCCTCACCCGTGCCCCTGAGCGGACGCCGGCGGTCTCCGAGGCTTCCGCCCGTGATCCGCGCCTTCGTTTCGTGTGCGCCCGGGGCCAGAATGCCCCGCGGCGCGGGTCGGGCGCCGCGGGTTGTCCACAGGCTGGGGGTATCCGTCATACTGGCGTATCGGCGGATCGATATATGGACATATGGACGTATGGGCCGTCGATGGTCCATGTCACTGCTCGGGCCGGCCCCCGGCGCCCGTGCAGCGGGTAACGTCGGGGCGTGCCCGCCGACCCCCGCCCCGAACCGCGCCGCGCCCCGCGCGCGGCTGCCGCGTCCTCCCGCACGGCGGCCCCCGGGCCCGACCCTGCCGCAGGCGCCGTGGAGGTCCGCCGGAGCACCCGCCGGCGCCGGACCGTGTCCGCCTACCGCGAGGGCGGCCGCACGATCGTGCTGATCCCCGCGCGCATGACCAAGGCCGAGGAGCAGCGCTGGGTGACGGTGATGCTCGACAAGCTGGCGGCCCAGGAGAGCAAGCGGCAGCTCGGTGACGAGGAGCTGATCGCGCGGGCGGCGGAGCTGTCGGCGCGCTACTTCGACGGTTCCGCGCGGCCCGTGTCCGTGCGCTGGGTCACGAACCAGAACACGCGCTGGGGTTCGTGCACGCCCGCCGAGGGCAGCATCCGCCTCTCGCACCGGCTGCGCGGGATGCCGGAGTACGTCGTCGACTACGTGCTCCTGCACGAACTGGCGCACCTGCTGGTGCCCGGCCACGGCCCCCGGTTCTGGAAGCTCCTGGAGGCGTACCCGCGCACCGAGCGCGCCCGCGGATACCTCGAAGGCGTCGTGGCGGCGGGCGCCCTGCTGCAGCCGGCTCCCGGCGACGCCGATGCCGATGCCGATGACGATGTCGTCGGCGACGGCGACGGCGACGGCGACATCGGCGAGGGTGCCGGAGCCGGTGCCGACCCGACCGACACCGCCGACGACCCCGACGAGGGCGGCGACGGCCTCGAAGACCTCGACGGCCTCGAAGACCTCGCCGACGGTGCGGGCGACGGCCTCACGGGCCCCGACACCCGCGCGACCTGACGGGCAGTCAACTCGTCGCGCGGGTGGACCGGTTGGCTGAAGGACGGCCCGGCGGCCGCCGCCCCGGCCCCCGCAACGCCGGTGCGCCCGGGGCCGGAAGTGCCCCCGTACGCCCCGCGCGCCGCACTTTGCCGATTCCGTACCGAACGTGTACCGGACTGACGCACCGGACGGCACAGCCGTTAGCCTGGCGCGACGCACACGCTTCGGAACGGGGGACGGTCGTTACGCATGCCCAGGGAATTCCAGCGCGGCCACAAGTCCAAGGTCAGTGATCTCACGGCGGGGACCGACCTGTATGTCGGCGTACAGATCGCGGGTCCGGGTCTGACGTTCGACATCAGCTGCTTCGGTCTCGATGCCGACGAACGGCTCTCGGACGACCGCTACTTCGTCTTCTTCAACCAGCCGAAGACCCCCGAGGAGTCGGTGCAGCTCCTCGGAGCCCAGGCCGGCGACACGGAGTCGTTCCGGGTGACGCTCGACAACGTCCCCGCCGCCATCCACAAGTTGTCCTTCACGGCCACGATCGACGGCGCGGGCCAGATGTCCCAGGTCGGGCCCGGCTGCATCCGTATCGTCGCGGGCGGCGAGGAGGTCGCCCGGTACGCGTTCACCGGGAACGAGTTCTCCACCGAACGCGCCGTGATGCTCGGCGACTTCTACCGCAAGGACGTGTGGCGGTTCGCCGCCGTCGGCCAGGGCTTCGACGGCGGACTGGAGGCGCTGCTGAAGAACTTCGGCGGCGAGGTCGCCGAGGAGCAGGGCGGGCAGCCGCAGGACGCGCCGGGGGCTCCCGCCGCCGGGGCGGCGCCCGGATTCGCGCCGCCGCCCGGTCCGGGCTCCGCGTCCGCGCCGCCCGCCCA
>NZ_JAKGCV010000609.1 GCF_021556455.1 Streptomyces fuscigenes
GAGGCGGTGGTGGCCGACGCCGTCGAGGCGGGCCGCATCGCCACGGTGCTCGGGCTCGCGGGCGTGCGCGTCGGCGACACGATCGGCCCCGAGACCGCGCCCTGCGGCCCCCCGTGCCCGCCCCGCGCGAACGGCACGGACGGCACGGACGGCGTGCGCGGCGCCCGGTTCTTCGCCCCTCCCACGCTGGAGACCCGGGTGGTGCCCGACCGCGACGCGGACCGGGCGGCCCTGCACACGGCGCTCGCCGAACTGGCCGACCAGGACCCGCTGATCGCCCACCGCAAGGGCAGGCTCCTGCCGGACGGCACGCAGGACGTCCACCTCTCGCTCTACGGCGAGGTGCAGAAGGAGGTCGTGCAGGCCACGCTGGCCGAGGAGTACGGCATCGGCGTCACGTTCCACGAGACGACCACGATCAACCTGGAGCGCCCCGTGGGCACCGGCTCCGCCGTCGAGTTCAAATCGGTGGACCCGAACCCGTTCCTCGCGACGGTCGGGCTGCGCGTCGATCCGGCGCCCGCCGGCTCGGGGCTCGACTACCGGATCGCCGTGGAACTCGGCTCGATGCCGTACGCGTTCATGCGGGCAGTCGAGGAGACGGTGCGCGAGAGCCTGGAGCAGGGCCTGGCGGGGTGGCGCGTCACGGATCTGGTGGTCACGCTGACCCACTCGGGCTACTTCGCGCGCCAGAGCCACGCCCACGGGGTGTTCGACAAGAGCATGTCGAGCACGGCGGGGGACTTCCGGGCGCTGACACCCCTGGTGCTGATGGAGGCGCTGCGCCGCGCGGGCACCCGCGTGCACGAACCCGTCCACCGCTTCCGCCTCGACCTGCCGTCCGACACCTACGGAGCGGCGCTGCCCGTCCTCGCGCGCTTCCGCGCCGTCCCCGGCGTGCCGGTCGTGCGGGGTGAGGAGACGACGGTGACCGGGCACGTCCCCGCGGCCTCGGTGCACGCGCTGGAGCAGCGGCTGGTCGGCCCGACCCGCGGCGAGGGGCTGCTGGAGACCGAGTTCGGGCACTACGCGCCGGTCCCGGGCACGCCGCCGGTCAGGGCCCGCTGGGACAACGACCCGCTGGACCGGCGGGCCTACCTGCTGCGTGTGGTGCGCCGGGTGCGGGGCGGCGCGTGAGACGTGCCGCCCGGCGGGGCGCCGTCACGCTCGGCCCGGTCCGCCCGGCGGGCCCAGGCGCGCGCTCAGGCCGTCGCGGCCGGGTCGACCACGATCTTGCCCACCGCGCCGGCCTCGACGGCCTCTTGCGCGGCCACCACGTCCGCGAGCGGGTAGCGATGTATCGGCAGGACGGTCAGGGCGCCGGCGGCCGCGGCGGCGGTGACCTCCCGGGCGGCGGCGGTGAGCTCGTGCGACGGGACGCCGTAGAGAAGGACGAAGCGCAGGGTGACGTTCGCGTTCATGAGGGCCCGTACCGGCAGCTCGACGTCCCCGGCCGCGGCGTACGTCGAGATCACGGTGTCCGGGCCGGTGACGGCGAGGTCCAGTTCGAGGTTGGCGCCGAGGTTTACCTCGACGATGCGGTCGACCGGACCGCCCGCCAGAGCCCTGATCGTGTCGACGGCGCCCGGCTCGCGGTAGTTCACGACGTGGTCGGCGCCCGCCCGCGACGCCTGCTCGGCCTTCTTCGGACCGCTCACGGTCGTGATGACCCGGGCGCCCGCGTGCTTCGCCAGTTGGATCGCGAAGTGGCCGACCGCGCCGGCGCCGCCCGCCACGAGGACCGTGCGGCCGTTGAGGCGGCCGTCGGTGAACAGGCAGCGGTGGGCCGTGAGTGCCGGGATGCCGAGGCAGGCCCCGAGTTCGTCGCCCGCGCCCTCGGGCAGCGGCACGGCGTGATCCGCCGGCAGGACGCAGTACTCGGCGGCACTGCCGTAGCGGTTGCCGTACGCGGCGAACCAGAGCCAGACCCGCTGCCCGACCCGCGAGGCGTCGACGCCCGCGCCGACCGCGTCCACGACACCCGCCCCGTCCTGGTGAGGCACCTGGAAGCCGTCAATGGCGCGCGCCGTGACACCCGCACGGGTTTTCACGTCTGTCGGGTTGATTCCGGACAGGGTGACCTTCACACGTACCTGACCAGGGCCGGGCTCCGGGCGGTCGATGTCCTCGACCCGGAGGACATCGCGAGCTGAGCCGTTGCGTTCGTACAGAACTGCTTTCACTTTGTCGTTCCTTCTGCCGCGGGCCGGGGGGTTGCCGCCAGTGGGTGACCGGCGGGTCGATCGTACGGCGATCATGCGAATCGGCACGTGGGAGTCCGCGTGGTTCCCCGGTCGCGAGGCGCGGGCGGGAAGGATGCGAGCAGGACCCAAGGTCGAAGGCCAGGCCCGCCAGAGACCTTCGCATCTGTGACTTATCTCCCACTCGGATCATCGATTGTGGGAAATCGGGTCGGGTCGTGCTGGCCTAGGGTGGCCCAGTTCCCCCCACGAACGAAGCGAGAACACATCGTGAGCAGCGAAGAAACGGTCCGAGGCGCCGAGCCCCCCACGGGCGGCGGTCCGGACGGCGCGGGAGCAGGGGCTGGCGCCGGCACCGGACGGCCGCCCGGCGGCCCGGGCACCGGAGGGGGCGCGGGCGGACCGGGCG
>NZ_JAKGCV010000060.1 GCF_021556455.1 Streptomyces fuscigenes
GAGCGCGGCGGCCGCCCCCGCCCGCGCGCCGCGTCCCGCGGTTGCCCATCGCGGGCGCCGGGCGCACCGCGGTGGGACTCAGACCCGCGTCACCGACGAGATCGGGAGCATGCCGACGGGGTCGTAGCGCACCCGTGCGCCCGGGTAGGGCGCGTGGATGACCTGCCCGTGCCCGACGTACATGGCGATGTGGCTGGCGTCGGCCCGGTAGGCGACGAGGTCGCCGGGGCGTGCCTCGGAGAGCGGGATCCGCCGGCCCGCGTAGCGCTGCGCCTGGGAGGTGCGGGGCAGGCCGACCCCGGCGCGGGCGTAGGCCCACTGCATGAGGCCGGAGCAGTCGAAGCCGCCGGGGCCGTTCGCGCCCCAGATGTACGGGCGGCCCAGCGCGCTTTGTGCGGCGGCGACGGCCGCCGCGGCGCGGGCGGACGCGGGACCCGCCGGGCCGTCCGGGATCCCCAGGAGGTCGCGCCCGGCGCCGCGGGAGGCGCGCCCGAAGGGGTCGCGGTCGCCGGCGGGCAGGTCGCCCAGCAGGGCGCGGGCCCGGGCCAGTCTGGCCTGGACGGTGCGTTTGTGCCGGGCGACGGCGGCACGGCCGGCGCGCAGGTCGGCGAGGTCGTGCGCGGCGACGGAGCGGTGCTGCCGCAACTCCCGCTCGGCCTCCTGGAGGCGGTGCAGGGCGCCGGTCTCCTGGGCGCCGACCTGGTCGAGCAGCGACGCCCGTTCGAGGTAGGTGTCCGGGTCGGACGTCAGCAGCAGCGCGAGCGAGGGGTCGATGCCGCCGGAGCGGTACTGCGCGCCGACGACCGAACTCAGGACGCCCCGCATGGTGTTGACGCGCTGCTGGCCGCGGGCCGTGTCGTCCTGCGCGCGCCGCACCTGTGCGGCGAGGTCGGTGACGCGGTCGCTCGCCGCGTTGTACTGGTCGGTGGCCCGCTCGGCCTGCGCGAGGAGCGAGTCGACGGCCGCCCGCCCTGCCTCGGGCGTGTCCCGCGGCTGGGCGTCGGCCTGCGGGGAGCCGAGGGCGGCTGCCGCCGCCGCGGCGGCCGACAGGGCGGTCACGGAGCCGATACGGGCTCCCCTGCCGGGACCTGACACCGGTGGACGGCGATGGGACACCACAGGAGCCGCACTCCCTTCCGCTGTTCGCACGCGGTGCGCGCTCGCGGCCCGTGCCGCGCGGAAGCAGACAGTAGCGGCCCGGTCACACCGCGGCCAACGACCGCCTCGCCGCAAGCGCGAACGCCCCGCCGGAGACCCGGAGGTCATCGGCGGGGCGCTGCGTCAGCGTGGTGACCCTGCGTTTCGCCCGTTCGGGCGGTGTGGGGTGACGGCCGGGTGGTACGGGGGACCGCGTCAGCCGACGCGGACGCCGTAGTCGAAGGTCATGTCGGAGACGGCCTCGTACTTGACGACCGTGCCGGTGTGCGGCGCGTGCAGGACCTGCCCGTTGCCCGCCCACATGCCGACGTGGCTGCCGCCGTCCATGATGACGAGGTCGCCGATCTGGAGCTGGCTCATGGAGAGGTGCGGGCCGACCGTCCCCTGCGCCTGCGAGGTGCGCGGCAGCGAGACGCCGGCCTGTGCGTACGACCACATCATCAGGCCGGAGCAGTCGAAGGTGTTGGGACCGGTGGAGCCGTAGACGTACAGGTCGCCGAGTCTGGTCTGAGCGGCGGCGAACGCGACGGCGGCGCGCTGCGAGGCGGGCACCCCCTTGCCGAGGGCCACGCGCTCGCTGGAGCGGTTGGCGCGCTCCTGGTCCTCCTGCTGCATCTGCGCCCGCTGCTGCGCGGTCAGCGAGTTGAGCAGCTTGTTCGCGTCGGCGAGCTTGCTCTGGACCTGCTTCTTCTTCTCGCCGAGCTCCTTGCGGGTGTCCGCGAGGTCCTTCATCTTGCCCTGGGCCTCCAGCCGCTCCTGCGCGAGTTCGCGCTGCTTGGACTGGATGGCGCGGAGCTGGTCCGCCTGCTGGGAGCTCACCTGGTCCATGGTGGACGCCTTGTCCAGGTAGGTGTCCGGGTCGGCGGAGAGGAACAGCTGCACGGACGGGTCTATGCCCCCGGTGCGGTACTGGGCCGTCGCCATCGAACCGAGCGCGTCGCGCATCGCGTTGAGGTCGGCCTGGCCGCGCGCCACCTTGTCCTGGAGGTTGCCGACGTCCTTCTGGAGCTTCGACTCCTGGTCCTTGGCACCGTCGTACTTGTCCGTCGCCTTGTCGACCTGCTTGTACAGGTCGTCGACCTTCGCCTTGACGTCCTTGACGGTCGGCTTCGGGTCCGCGTGCGCGGCCTGCGAGGTGAGGGCGACGGCTGCGGCTGCCATGGCGGTGAGCACCGACACACGGGCGCGATTCGGCTGCTTGGGACGACGGTGGGACGCCACGAAGGCGAGCTCCTTCTTCCTCACCCGCCTACCGGCACCACGGCACCCGGCCCTGAACGGCGAGTGACCACGGCTCCGGCTCCGCTCGTTCCGCTCCCCCGTGATGAGCTGAACTGTGCGAATTCGGCGGTACCTTCACTGTTCACCCCGGGTGGGCGATCAACCGTGCGAAGGTTCGACCCGACCTTAGTGACCTTCTTGTGATCAGTTCAAATCCCAGCGACAAAAATCTTCGTCAGGAGGGCATAAAATCCGGACTTTGCACTGACAGTAATGAACAGTTGACGTTCAGCTGCGTTCGGTAATCTTTCAATACCCTTCAACACCCTTCAATTCGGGCATTGTACGCAGGAGTTGCTCAGGAGCGCGAAAGCCGCTTCAGCAACAGAGCGGACGCGACCGGACGCGCGCCCGCCGCGGCGACCCCGTCGGCCACCTCCCGGTCCGTGGAGACGACCACCACCGGCCGCCCGTCCGGCTCCGCGCGCACCAGCTGGCGGATCAACTCGTCCGCCGTCACGCCCGGTTTCGAGAACAGCACCCGTACGCCCCGCGGCGGCGCGAGCAGGACCGGGGCGGCCAGTTCGGCACCGTCGAACACGCACGTCACCTCGGCACCGCTCTGGGCTGCGAGCAGCGAGAGGCCGCCGAGCAGCCGCAGCCGCTGCTTCTCCAGCGGCATCGTCGGATAGCCGGTCTTCGTCACGTTGTAGCCGTCCACCAGCAGGTGTGTCTGCGGCAGCGCGAGCAACTGGTCGAGCAGCGCGGGGTCGGTCGAGGACAGGGCGCGCGCCGCGACGTCCTTCGGCGACATGCGGCCCGGCTCCACCGCCTCGACCGTGTCGGCGGGGCGCCCGGACGCCGGCGGCAGTGCCAGCTCGCGCCGCAGCCCCTGCGCCGACTCCAGCAGGGTGTCGAGCAGCAGCCGCAGCCGCATGTCCTCCACCGAGCGTCCCTCGCGGGCGGCGCGCCGGCCCGCCTCCACGGCGGACTCCGCCTCCGACAGCCGGGCCTTGACCCGGCGCGTCTCGCTCTCCGCCGACGACACCTGCGCCGCGGCCTCTGCACGGGCGGCCTCCGTCTCGGCGGCCGCCTTGCGCAGAGCCGCCTCGCCGCGCTTGACGTCGCTGAGCGCGCTGCGCAGCTTGCGGTGCAGCGCCTCGCCCTCCCTGCGGGCCGCCGTCAGCTCCTCGCGCAGCCGCTCGGTCTCCGTGCGCGTCAGCGTCTTCGCGGCGGCCAGTTCCCCGCGCAGCCGCTCCAGCTCGCGCCGGGCCTCCTCGTCGCCCCGTTCCGCCTGGGCGCGCTCGGCCTCCTCGCCGGCCGCCGTCACGAGCTTCACCCAGCCGGGCGGCCGCAGCACGTACGCCGCCGCCGCCACGTCCACGGGGTCCGCGGCGCCCGGCGCCGAGCCGTTGTTCACGGCCGCCGCCAGCTCGGGCTGGGACTCGGCGAACCGTTCGCCGACCCGCCGGCGGAAGAGCGGGTCGGTCTCCAGCGCGGCCGCCATGGCCGTGCCCCCGAACTTGGCGCGCCGCACCGGCGTGAAACGGGCGTACTGGCGCAGCTGGCTCGGCAGCTCGGCGACGGTCAGCCCGCCGAAGGCGTCGGAGACCAGCGCGACGACCTTGCGCCGCACCCCTTCGGGCAGCGGGCGGTCGAACGTCTCCGACGGCTCGGCTCCGGCCTCGGCGGCCCCGCCGGTCCCGTCAGCCCCGCCCGCGGGCTGCTCCACGATCCGTCACCCCATCACGTCGCTCGCGCCGTGCCCCGTGCGTGCGGCCTCCTGGGGACCGCCTCCCGGGCGTCCGTGCCGCCGTGGCGACGCGTTCGGTCCCGCAACCCTACGGCCTCGGCCCCCTCCGGAAGTCGTCCATCCGGCGAGGCGGGCCGATCCGGTCCGTCCCGGTGCGTCATGCTCTGTCCGTGATCACAACCGCGATCGGACGGCGCACGGCGGGCAGCCCGGTGGTGACCTACGGCCTGATCGGCCTGTGCTGTGCGGTCTTCCTGCTCAGTCCAGTGTCGGGCTTCGATCGCGCCTACGGGAAGGGCGAGGCGCTGCTGAGCGCGCAGAGCGCGTACCTCCGGCACTGGGGGATCGTGCCGGACCAGTTGGTGGCGGGTGCCCCACACGCCCTGATCACCCCCCTCACGGCCCTGTTCGTGCACGGGAACTGGCTGCACCTGCTCGGCAACATGCTGTTCCTGCACGTGTTCGGCGCGATGGTCGAGGAGCGGATGGGGCGGGTCCACTTCGCGGCCTTCTACCTGGTGCTCGGCGCGCTGGCCATGTCCGCGTACGCCGTGGCCAACGCGAACAGCGACGAGACGCTGGTCGGCGCGTCGGGGGCGATCTCCGGGGTGCTCGGCGCCTTCCTCTTCCTGTTCCCGAAGGCGCGGGTCACGAGCCTGTTCCCGTTCCTCTTCTTCCTGCCGCTGCGCTTCCCCGCCTGGATCGTGCTGCTGTTCTGGTTCGCGCTCCAATACCTGGCGCAGCAGCAGGCGGGGGGCGGCGGCGCCGGACCGGAGGTCGCCTATCTGGCGCACCTCGTCGGCTTCACGGGCGGCTTCCTCTACGCGGGGCTGCGCTACTGGCGGGCCGGTAGAGTGAGGACGCCAGCCGTGGCCACCGAGGGAGAACGACAGCCGTGATCACCGCGATCGTGCTCATCAAGACCAGCGTCGACCGGATCCCCGAGATCGCCGAGTCGATCGCGGCGCTGGAGAGCGTCACGGAGGTGTTCTCGGTGACGGGCACGTACGACCTGATCGCGATGGTGCGGGTGGCCCGGCACGACGACCTGGCGGACGTGATCCCCGGCAGCATCAGCAAGATCCGGGGCGTCGAGGCGACGGACACGCACGTCGCGTTCCGCGCCTATTCGCAGCACGACCTGGAAGCGGCCTTCTCCATCGGCCTCGACGCCTGAGCCGGCCCGTCGGGCCCACGCCCCGCGGCCCCGCCCCGGGCGGCCTGACCTCCGCGCGGCCCGGCCGCGCGGCGCCCGGACCTGCCGGGGCCCGGGCATCCGCGCACGCCGCCGTCAGGCGGTCAGCTCCCGCACCGCCGTGACGAAGCGGTCCACGTGCTCCTCGGGCGTCCCGGCGCCGAAGCTGACACGCACCGCGTTCAGCGGCCCGTCCCCGCACGCGTCGCCGTCCTCGGCCCCCGTCAGCAGGCGCACGAGCGGGTGCGCGCAGAACAGCCCGTCGCGCACGCCGATGCCGTAGCGGTCCGACAGGGCGGCCGCGAAGGCGGCGCTGTCGTAACCGTCCACGACGAAGGACAGCACGCCGACACGGTGCGCGCCCTCGCCGAAGAGGCCGAGGACCCGCACGCGCGGCAGCTCGGCGAGCGCCGACGTCAGCCGGCCGAGCAGCGCCTGCTCGCGGGCGGCGAGGTGCTCGAAGCCGGCCTCCGTCAGCGCCCGGCAGGCCGACGCGATGGCATAGGCCCCGATCACGTTGGGCGAACCCGCCTCGTGGCGCGAGTCGTCGACGTTCCAGTCGATGCCGACGCCCCCGTCGGCCGTGCGCACGACGCTGCGGGTGGCCCCGCCGCCGGCCAGGTAGGGGTCGGCGGCGCGCAGCCAGTCGGCGCGGCCCGCGAGGACCCCGGCGCCGAACGGGGCGTAGAGCTTGTGTCCGGAGAAGGCGACCCAGTCCACGTCGAGCGCCGCCACGTCGACCGGCAGGTGGGGCACCAGCTGGGCGGCGTCCAGGACGATCCGGGCCCCGTGGCGGTGCGCGGCCGCGGCCAGTTCCGGCACCGGCCACAGCTCGCCGGTCACGTTGGACGCGCCCGTCACGCACACGAGGGCGGGCCGCGCGGTGTCGCGCCCGGCCAGCGCCGCCTCCAGGGTGGCCACCGCGGCGACCGGGCTGCGGGGCGCGTCGAGGACGCTCACCCGCGCCGTGCGCTGCCACGGCAGCAGGGCCGCGTGGTGCTCGGTCTCGAAGACGAAGACCTCGCAGCCCTCCGGCAGCGCGCCGGCCAGCAGGTTGAGCGAGTCGGTGGTCGAGCGGGTGAAGACGACCTGGTCGTCCGGGCGGCAGCCGAGGAACTCGGCGACCGTGCGGCGGCTGGCCTCGAAGAGGTCCGTGGACAGGCGGGAGAGGTAACCGGCGCCGCGGTGCACGCTGCCGTAGTACGGCGCGTACGCGGCCACGTCGTCCCACACCCGCCGCAGAGCGGGGGCGCTGGCCGCGTAGTCGAGGGCGGCGTAGGGCACTTCGGTGCCGTCGGCGAGCGGCACGTCGACGTCCGTGCCGAGCACCGGCAGCGGCGCCGGCAGGGCCGGGGCGGACGTCGCGGCGGGGCCGGGGGCGGTGGGGGCGGCAGGGGCATCCAGGTATGCGGACATGGCGAAGCCTTCGTGGTCGTGCGGGTGAGTGGACACGGAGGGGCGCGGGGCGCCTATCGCATTCGCGTGTTCACGGACAGCTCCCTCTGAGGACCTGGACCCCAGTGGAAACGCAGGGCCCGCGCTTGCCGCGGACCTCGCTGCCCACGGCCTGGTCTTCACCCGGGGCACCCCGCCACGGACGGAGGGTTGCCGGACAGCGGGCCGGGGCCGTAGTCGCTGTCACTCATGACCTTGGGGGCGAGTATGCCACACGCGTACGAGCCGCTCCGGGGGCCGGGGCCGCGCTCCCGGTCCGGGCGGGGACGACGCAGCGCGTGCGAGTACGGAAGGAATGGGTCCGGTCCGTGCGGCCCGCGGGATTTCCGCGGGTCCCGCGGCGAAATACCCCTGCCGGTGCGCGCAATACCCCTCGGGAGACCGGCGGAACAAAGCAGCCCGATCAGCGCCCCAAACACCTCGCGGAGGTGTCCTGCATCACGGAGGATTCTTTTCCCCTATGCACTTTTGGTTCACTTCATCCTCTTGTCCCGCCCAAATCCGAACGCCAGTATCGACGGGCGCTTCACCACCCATTCTGAAGGGGAGAGAATGACGTCAGTGAAGAAGAGAATTGCCGCGGTGCTCGCCGCCGGCGCGTCCGTCGCGGGCCTGGCGGTGGTCGCGGCACCCGCCGCGAGTGCCGCCCCCACCGCGGCCGCCGCCTCCTACAATGGCGCGTGCGGCAGCGGCTACACCGTGGTGAACTCCGCCGCGGTCGGCACGTCGGGGACGATTTTCCTCACGTACAGTTCCGCGACCGGCGACAACTGCGTGGTGACGGTCCGGAACGCACCGGGCGCCACCATCAACATGTACGCGGGGATCGCCATTCACAATGGCCTGATCAAGTACGACAACGGCCAGTACACGACGTACGCCGGGCCCGTGTACCTCAGCGCGGCGGGAAAGTGCGTCGACTGGATCGGAGTAATCGGCTCCGATTCCGGCGGGAAGAACGGCACGAACTGCGGATGACGATCCGCTCGTAGTCCGCCGCCCGTCCGGGAGGCGGCCGCCGCCCTCCGGCGGCCATCGCACCCGGACCCGCGGGCGGGCCCGCGCACGGACCGCCCCCGCCCGGTCGGCGGGGGCTCTCCGTGCGCGTACGGCGCGACCCGGCGCGCCGCGCGCCTCAGCGCTCGGCGTTGCTCGCCTCGACCCAGCCCGCCAGGACACGGGCCGCGGCGCCGGAGTCGACGGACTCCGCCGCCCGCGCGAGGCCCGCCGTCAACTGCACCGGCAGCGCGTCGTCCGTCTGGTCCAGGGCCACCAGCGCGGCGGCCGCGTTCAGCAGGACGGCCTCGCGGACCGGGCCCGGTTCGCCCGCCAGGAGGCGTCTGGCGACCTCCGCGTTGTACGAGGCGTCCTGCCCGCGCAGGGCCGAGACGGGGACCAGGTCCAGTCCCACCGAGCGCGGGTCGAAGGACTCCCGCTCGACGCGGCCGTCGCGGACGCGCCACACCGTGGACGTCGCCGTCGTCGTCAGCTCGTCGAGGCCGTCGTCGCCCCGGAAGACCAGGGCCGAGTTGCCCCGGTCGGCCAGCACGCCCGCGACGATGGGCGCCATGCGGGCGTCCGCGACACCCACCGCCTGGGCGCGCACCCGGGCCGGGTTGGTGAGCGGGCCGAGGATGTTGAACGTCGTCTGGGCGCCGAGTTCGCGCCGTGCGGTCGCCGCGTGCCGCAGCGCCGGGTGGAAGCGGATCGCGAAGCAGAAGGTGATGCCCGCCTCCTCGGCGACCTCCACCACCCGCTCGGGAGTCAGCTCCAGATTGACGCCGAGCTTGCCCAGCACGTCCGAGGCGCCGCTCGCCGACGAGGAGGCGCGGCTGCCGTGCTTGACGACCTTCGCGCCCGTGCCCGCCACGACGATCGCGGCCATGGTCGAGATGTTGACGGTCTTCGCCAGGTCGCCGCCGGTCCCGACGATGTCGACCGTGCGGCCGGGCACCTCGATGGTCCGGGCGTGCCGGTACATCGCCTCGACGAGGCCGGAGACCTCCTCGACCGTCTCGCCCTTGGCCCGCAGCGCCACCGCGAACCCGGCGATCTGCACGTCCGTGGCCTCGCCGCTCATGATGCGGTCCATCGCCCACGCGGTCTGAGCGGTGCTCAGGTCCTCGCCGCGCAGCAGTGCGTTGAGGATGCCCGGCCAGGTGGGGACCGCCACGGTGTCGCCTCCGACGGGGGTCACAGCGCTCATGGTCGCTCCTGGGGTGGGTGTCCTCGACCGGCGGAACCCGCCGGCTCGTCTCGTTCGGCAGGGCGCCCCGCCGCCTTCCGGGCACCGGGCCGCCGCCGGTCCGTAGCCTATCGGCGCGCGGGCCCCGGCCGGTCGCGGGTGGCGCCCGCGGCACGCGGCCGGGCCCCGGCCGGTCCCCCGTGAGGGACCGGGCCGGGGCCCGGTGCGTGGCGATGGCGTCCCGTCGCGGGACGGGGATCAGTGGTGGCCGTGGCCGCTGGTGATCTCCTCGTACTCCTCGGCGGTCGGCTTGGGGATCTGGTTCCCCTCGCCGTAGTAGCCCTTGCTGAGCTTCGCCCGCAGCTTCTCGCCGCGGCCGAGCCTGCGCTCCACGCCGTTCTCGTCCGTCGTCTCACCGACGGCGAGCGGCGCGTACTGCTCGTGCGCCGTGAGCCGGTGCAGGTCGCCCTGTTCGAGCGGGGTGTGGACCTCGACGAACTCGCCGTGCGGCAGCCGCTTGATGAGCCCGGACTCGCGCCCGTGCAGCACCTTCTCGGCGTCGCGCCGCTGCAGGCCCATGCAGACCCGCTTGGTGGCGAGGAAGACGAGGACCGGGACGACGAAGAACGAGACGCGCACGAACCAGGTGATCGAGTTGATCGACAGGTGGAAGTGCGTGGCGAAGATGTCGTTGCCGCCGCCGACGAGCAGGACGAAGTACCAGGAGATCCAGGCGGCGCCGAACGCGGTACGGGTCGGCGCGTTGCGCGGCCGGTCCGCGATGTGGTGCTCGCGCCGGTCCCCGGTGACCCAGGCCTCCAGGAACGGGTAGATCGCGATGACGGCCAGCACCAGCGGGAAGACGACCAGCGGGATGAACACGCCCAGGACGAGCGTGTGCCCCGCGAAGTTGATCTCCCAGCCGGGCATCACGCGGATCAGGCCCTCGGAGAAGCCCATGTACCAGTCGGGCTGGGCGCCGGTCGACACCTGGTCGGGCCGGTAGGGCCCGATCGCCCAGATCGGGTTGATCGTCGCGATCGCGGCGACCATCGCGATGAGGCCGAAGACCAGGAAGAAGAAGCCGCCCGCCTTGGCGATGTAGATCGGCAGCAGCGGCATGCCGACGACGTTCTTCTCCGTGCGGCCGGGGCCCGCGAACTGCGTGTGCTTGTGGTAGAAGACCAGGATCAGGTGGGCCGCCACCAGGCCCAGCATGATGCCGGGCAGCAGGAGGATGTGGATCGAGTAGAACCGGGAGACGAAGTCGCCGCCGGGGAACTCGCCGCCGTAGAGGAACATCGACAGGTACGTGCCGACGATCGGCACGGACAGGATCGCGCCCTCCATGAAGCGGACACCGGTGCCGGAGAGCAGGTCGTCCGGGAGCGAGTAGCCGGTGAAGCCGGTGAACATGCCCAGGACGAACAGCAGGAAGCCGAACAGCCAGTTGACCTCACGCGGCTTGCGGAACGCGCCGGTGAAGAACACGCGCATCATGTGCACGAACATCGCCGCGAGGAAGATCAGCGCGGCCCAGTGGTGGATCTGCCGCACGAGCAGGCCACCGCGGACGTCGAAGCTGATGTTCACCGTGGAGTTGAACGCCTCGGACATCCGGATGCCCTGGAGCGGGACGTAACTGCCGTGGTACACCACCTCGTTCATCGAGGGGTGGAAGAACAGCGTCAGGTACACACCCGTGAGGATGATGATGATGAAGCTGTAGAGCGAGACCTCGCCCAGCATGAAGGACCAGTGGTCCGGGAAGATCTTGCGCATGTTGGCCTTGGCCAGGGAGTAGATCCCCAGCCGGCCGTCAGCCCAGTCCGCGATGCGCTCGCCGGCGGCTGCTCGGGGGTTTTCTTCCGCAGTACTCATCCGCGCTCCCAGAAGGCAGGACCGACGGGCTCGTCGAAGTCGCCGAGCGCCTCGAGGTTGCCCTGGCCGTTGACGCCGATCCGCAGCTGCGGGAGAGCGTGGCCGGCCGGGCCGAAGATGACCTTGGCACCGTCGGAGAGGTCGAAGGTGGACTGGTGGCACGGGCACAGAACGTGGTGCGTCTGCTGCTCGTAGAGGCTGATGGGGCAGCCGACGTGGGTGCAGATCTTGGAGAAGGCGACGATGCCCTGGTGCGACCAGTCCAGCTCGCGCTTGTTCTTGATCTCGTCCGGCTGGATGCGGACGATCATCAGCGCGGCCTTCGCGATCTGCTCCTGGAAGTCCGCGTTCTCCTCCTTCAGGCCTTCCGGCATGGCGAAGGTCAGCGAGCCGACGGCGACGTCCTCGGGACGCAGCGGCTGGTTCGTGTTCATGTTGATGAGCTGCTTGCCCTTGGCCCACATGGTGGAGCGGAGCTTCTTCTCGGGCAGCGGGCCCAGGTCGCGCAGCAGCATGACACCGGAGAGCGGCACGAGCGCCATGGCGCCGAACATCGTGTTCCGGATCAGCTTGCGGCGGCCGAAGCCGGACTCGGCGGCACCGTCGGCGAAGTCCTGCATGACCTTCGCCCGCACCTCCGGCGGCGCCTCGATGGCGTGCCGGTCGTCCGGGACCTCGCGGTCGGACATCAGCGTCCTGGCCCAGTGCACGGCGCCCGCGCCGATGCAGAAGAGCGCGAGGCCCAGAGTGATGCCGAGGGCGAAGTTGAGGATGCTGACGTGCCCGAAGGGGAACACGTACACGATCTTGTCGATCGGGAACGCCACGTACGAGGCGATGAACGCCACCGTGGCCAGCATCGACAGGACGAACAGGAAGGCGACGGTGCGCTCGGACCGCCTGGCCGCGCGCTCGTCGATGTCCTGGATGCGCGGGAGGTGCGGGGGCAGTCCCGGGTCCGCGAACGGATCGTCCTTGCGCGCCACGGCACCGCCGTGCGCGCCCTGCTCACTCGGCAGGTGCTCTTCTGGGGAGTTGTCTTGGCTGCTCATGACTTCTTGGCCTTAGCGGTGTGGGCCGCGATCCAGACGGCGACGGCGATGAGGGCACCCAGACCGAAGATCCAGGCGAACAGGCCCTCACTGACGGGGCCGAGACCACCGAGCGACAGACCGCCGGGCGACTCGGACTGCGAGGCGTTGACCGTCTTGATGTAGGCGATGATCTGCTTCTTCTGCGCAGACGGCATCGTCGTGTCCGGGAAGGACGGCATGTTCTGCGGGCCGGTCTGCATGGCCTCGTAGATGTGCTTCGCCGAGACGCCTTCGAGGTCGGGGGCGAACTTGCCGTTGGTCAGCGCGCCGCCCTCACCGCTGAAGTTGTGGCACTGGGTGCAGTTCGTCCGGAACAGTTCGCCGCCCTTGGCGACGTCCGAACCGGCCGGGTCGTACTCCTGCGAGGAGGGGATGCCGGGGCCGGCGCCGAGCGAGGCGACGTAGGCGGCCAGCTGCGAGATCTCCTTGTTGGAGTAGGTGTTCGCCTTCTTCTCGATCTGCGGGCCGGGCTGCTTCGCGGGCATGCGGCCGGTGCTGACCTGGAAGTCGACGGCGGCGGAGCCCACGCCGACCAGGCTCGGCCCGTCGGAGCTGCCCTGACCACCGGTTCCGTGGCAACTGGCACAGCCGACGTCGTAGAGCTTCTTGCCCTCGTCGATGTTGAGGGACTGCGCGGCGGTGTCAGCTTGCGCCTTGTCCGCGGGCGCGAACGCGGCATACAGCCCCCCTGTGGCCGCCAGCGCGAGGAGTAGGACGACGACCGCCGCCAGCGGGTGGCGTCGTCGTGCGGAGAGCTTTTTCACGGATTACCCCGGTGTCAGGATCTTCTGCGTCGGTGCTTCTGGAGTGTGTGCGAGCGCGTCGGGCGCGAGCCCCGCTACTTGATCAGGTAGATCGTGGCGAAAAGGCCGATCCAGACGACATCGACGAAGTGCCAGTAGTAGGACACGACGATGGCGGCCGTAGCCTGCTCGTGAGTGAATCTCTTGGCCACGTACGTCCGGCCGAGCACGAACAGGAAGGCGATGAGGCCGCCCGTCACGTGCATGCCGTGGAAGCCGGTGGTCAGGTAGAACACCGAACCGTACGGGTCGGAGGAGAGCGAGATGCCGTCCTCCCTGACCAGGTTCGTGTATTCGAAGATCTGGCCGCCGATGAAGATCGCACCCATGACGAACGTGAGCACGAACCAGGCGCGGAGCTTCTTCACGTCACCGCGCTCGGCGGCGAACACGCCGAGCTGGCAGGTGAGGGAGGAGAGCACCAGGATCGTGGTGTTGCCCGCCGAGAACGGCACGTTCAGGTGCGAGGCCATGGCCTTCCAGTGCGCCTCGCCGGTCACCGAACGCAGGGTGAAGTACATCGCGAAGAGGGCCGCGAAGAACATCAGCTCGGAACTCAACCAGATGATCGTTCCGACGCTGGTGAGGTTCGGCCGATTGACCGTCGGGTGCGCGGGCCCGGTTTCTACTGTCGTTGCTGTCGCCACGACCGACATTATGTCGGTCGCTTATCCCGCCCTCACTCCCGGGGTGCCGTTCGGTGTGTCTGTGCCCTGTGTCCAGCCCGAACGGCTCACCCCACAGGGTCAATGGACGTGTACGGACCGGTGCTGACAGAGCGTGGGACGGAGTAGCATCCGGCCATCGGCGCCGTGGCGGATCTCCGCCGCGGGGCCTCGCAGACGCCTCAAGTCCTGGAGGAACAATGCGGTCGACCGCCACCGTGCTTGTCTACAGCGACGACGCGAACACCCGCGAGCAGGTACGGCTGGCCGCCGGACGCAGGCCCGCGGCCGACGTGCCCCAGGTCGAGTTCCTGGAGTGCGCGACGCTGCCCGCCGTGCTGGACGCCCTGGAC
This sequence comes from Streptomyces fuscigenes, assembly GCF_021556455.1. Lineage (GTDB taxonomy): Bacteria > Actinomycetota > Actinomycetes > Streptomycetales > Streptomycetaceae > Streptomyces > Streptomyces fuscigenes. Next base: position 13,764 of record NZ_JAKGCV010000060.1, read on the forward strand.
CGGGGCGGCATCGACGTCTGCGTCCTGGACGGCGAGACGGTTCCGGCCGGGGGCATGGGCGTGTGCCGGCAGATCAAGGACGAGGTCTTCCGCTGCCCACCGGTGCTGCTGCTGATCGGGCGCCCGCAGGACGCCTGGCTCGCCACGTGGAGCCGCGCCGACGCGGCCGTCACTCTTCCGGTGGAACCCGTGGACCTCGCGAACGCGCTCGCCTCGCTCCTGCGCCAGAGGCTGGCCGTCGGGGCCTGAGCGGCCCTGCCCCGCCCGCCGCGCCGCGGGCGGGCGCTCCCCGCCCCCGGCGGAAGCGCACATGACGCGGCAGTGCCGCTCCGTGGGCCCTTGCGGGCCCGGGAGCGGCACTGTCGCGTCCGGGGTTCTGCGGGTGGCTCGTGGGCTCGATCAGACGGCCGGGCGCAGGCGGGAGGCCTGGACCACGTTCTGGGTGGAGGCGCCGTCGTTCTTGTCCGTGCCGGTGGTCGAGCCACCGCCTTGTATGGCGCTCCCCTTCTGCCATTCCTTCCAGTCCAGGTTCCAGTCGCCGATGCCGTTGTCGAACGGGGTCATCTCGTCGCCCTCGCTGTTGACGACCTTGACGACGTCGCCCGGACGGACGGTGTCGAAGAACCACTCGGCGTCGTCGGTCGACATGCCGGTGCAGCCGTGGCTGGTGTTCGCGGAGCCCTGCGAGCCGACGGACCAGGGCGCGGCGTGCACGTACTCGCCGCTCCACGTCACCCGGGTGGCCCAGTGGACCGGCAGGTCGTACGAGTCGGAGCTGCCCGCGGCGATGCCGACGGTGGCACTGCGCATCTGCACGAAGGCCTGCTTCTCCAGGACGACCTTGATGCCCTCGCGGGTCTCGAAGCCGGGCTTGCCCGTGGTGACGGGCAGGTCGTTGATCTCCTTGCCGTTGCGGTAGACCTTCATGCGGTGCGCGGAGGCGTCCGTGACGGCGATCACGCTGTCGCCGGTGGTGATGGACAGGGGCTTCGACGCGCCGCCGTAGAGCTTCCCGTCGACCTTGACGCCGGCGAGGTTGCTCGTGGCCTTCACGGTGGCGTGGGCCGGCCAGTACTCCTGCGGGCGGTAGTGCAGATGGGTGGAGTCGACCCAGTACCAGGAACCCTCCGTGGCGGGCACGGAGCTGACCTTCAGCGAGCGCTCCACGACGGCGCGGGCCGCCGGGGCCTTGACGGGCGTGCTGAGCTGGGCCGTGATGGGCTCACCCACGCCGTACTCGCCCGCGTGCGGGCCGAAGCTGACCTTGAGCTGCTTGGTGGACGGGGGGCGGGCGGTGTCGAAGGAGAGCTTGCGGCTCCCCGGCTTGCCGTCGTCGTTCTCGGTGGACACGTGCACGGTGTAGTGGGTGCCGGCGGTCAGGGGTGCGGTGGAGTGCCAGCGCAGGCCGTCGGCGGCGAGTTCGCCGGCGAGGTGGTGGCCCGCGGTGTCGACGGCGGTGACGTCCGTGATGCGTCCGTCGCCGTCCTTGGCGGTGATCTCCAGGGGCTTGTTGAGGGGGACGGGCTTCTTGTCCTTCGCCACGCCGAACGAGACCTGGTCGGCCGCGTTGTAGGGGTGGGAGGAGAGCTTGCCGCTGTCCGTGCTCCCGCACGCCGCCGCCCCCGCCCCGAGGGACGCGAGCAGCAGGGCGCAGCCGGCAACGGTGCGGTAGCGAGGCATGTCGTTCATGGCCTCACGCTATGAAGGTTCGTCAGCCCTGGCGCGGCAGGTGTGGCAAAAGAGGGACCCGGACCCTCCGTGTCGGAGTGTCCGGGTCCCTCGGGGTGTGCCGTGTGCTACTGGTTCCGGTTTTCGCCGTGGTAGTACTCGAAGACCCAGCCCCACAGGCCGAGCATGATCAGCGGCGCCGAGAAGTACAGCAGCCACCAGCCCATCGCGACGGCGAGGAAGGCGAGCGCGCCGCCGACGCCGAGCGAGACGGGGGCCCAGCTGTGCGGGGAGAAGAACCCGACCTCGCCGGCCTCGTCGGCGACGTCGGCGTCCTTGTTGTCCTGCGCCAGCGCGTCCATGCGGGCGGCCGTGAAGGACAGGTAGAAGCCGATCATCAGCGCCAGGCCGAAGGCCAGGAACAGCGCCACCGTGCCCGCGGTCTCCCGCGACCAGTAGCCGTAGACGATCGCGACGATCAGGACGAAGAGGCTCAGCCAGAGAAAGAGCCGTCCTTGGATCCTCACTTGCCGGCCTCCTTGCCGCTGCCGCTGCCGCTGCCGGCCAGGGCCTTGCCGTCCTCGACGTGCGCGAGCTGGTCGAGCGCGGCGATCTCCGGGTGGTGCAGGTCGAACGCGGGCGACTCGGACCTGATGCGCGGCAGCGTGAGGAAGTTGTGCCGCGGCGGCGGGCAGGACGTGGCCCACTCGAGCGAGCGGCCGTAACCCCACGGGTCGTCGACCTCGACCTTCTTGCCGTACTTGGCGGTCTTCCAGACGTTGTAGAGGAACGGCAGGATCGACAGGCCGAGCAGGAACGAGCTGATCGTGGAGATCGTGTTCAGCGTGGTGAAGCCGTCGCTGGCGAGGTAGTCCGCGTAGCGGCGGGGCATGCCCTCGGCGCCCAGCCAGTGCTGCACCAGGAACGTGCCGTGGAAGCCGACGAACAGCGTCCAGAACGTGATCTTGCCGAGGCGCTCGTCCAGCATCTTGCCGGTGAACTTGGGCCACCAGAAGTGGAATCCCGCGAACATCGCAAACACCACGGTGCCGAACACCACGTAGTGGAAGTGCGCCACCACGAAGTACGAGTCCGAGACGTGGAAGTCGAGCGGCGGGGACGCCAGGATGACGCCGGTCAGACCACCGAAGGCGAAGGTGATCAGGAAGCCGACGGTCCAGAGCATCGGGGTCTCGAAGGAGAGGGACCCCTTCCACATCGTGCCGATCCAGTTGAAGAACTTCACACCGGTCGGTACCGCGATGAGGAACGTCATGAACGAGAAGAACGGCAGGAGCACGCCGCCGGTCACGTACATGTGGTGGGCCCACACGGTCACGGACAGGCCGGCGATGGAGATCGTCGCGGCGACCAGGCCGATGTAGCCGAACATCGGCTTGCGGCTGAAGACCGGGATGACCTCGGAGATGATCCCGAAGAACGGGATCGCGATGATGTACACCTCTGGATGGCCGAAGAACCAGAAGAGGTGTTGCCACAGCAACGCCCCGCCGTTCGCCGCGTCGAAGACATGCGCTCCGAACTTGCGGTCGGCCTCCAGCGCGAACAGCGCGGCGGCCAGGACGGGGAATGCCAGCAGGACCAGCACACCGGTCAGCAGCACGTTCCAGGTGAAGATCGGCATGCGGAACATCGTCATGCCGGGCGCGCGCATGCAGATGATCGTGGTGATGAAGTTGACCGAGCCGAGGATCGTGCCGAAGCCGGAGAAGGCCAGACCCATGATCCACATGTCGCCGCCCACACCGGGCGAGTTGACCGCGTTGGACAGCGGCGAGTAGGCGAACCAGCCGAAGTCGGCCGCACCCTGGGGGGTGAGGAAGCCGCCGACGGCGATGATCGAGCCGAACAGGTACAGCCAGTAGGCGAACGCGTTGAGCCTCGGGAACGCCACGTCGGGCGCCCCGATCTGCAGCGGCATGATCCAGTTGGCGAACCCGGCGAACAGCGGCGTCGCGAACATCAGCAGCATGATCGTGCCGTGCATCGTGAACGCCTGGTTGAACTGCTCGTTCGACAGGATCTGCAGACCCGGACGGGCCAGCTCGGCGCGCATGAAGAGCGCGAGCACACCGCCGATGCAGAAGAACGCGAACGACGTGATCAGGTAGAGCGACCCGATCGTCTTGTGGTCTGTCGTGGTCACCCACTTCACGACCACGTTGCCGGGCTGCCGGCTGCGGACGGGCATCTCGTTCTGGTACGAGTCCTCGTCCTCGGCACCCTGTGATTGTTCGTTGAGGATGCTCACAGTGTCTTGTCCTCCGCGTTCCTGGCCGGGCCCGTCTGGGCGATGCCCGCCGGGACGTAGCCGTTCTGGCCCTTCTTCGCCAGGTCCTTCAGGTGCTGCTCGTAGCGCTCCGGAGAGACGATCTTGACGTTGAAGAGCATCCGCGAGTGGTCCACGCCGCAGAGCTCGGCGCACTTCCCGCGGAAGGTGCCTTCCTGGGTCGGCGTGACCTCGAAGGAGTTGGCGTGGCCCGGGATGTCGTCCATCTTCATGAGGAACGGCACGACCCAGAAGTCGTGGATGACGTCACGCGACGTCAGCACGAACCGCACCTTCTCGCCCTTGGGAAGCCAGAGCGTCGGACCGGGGTTGCCGGTCTGGGGGTTGCGCTCGCCCGGGACACCCGCGTCGTAGACGCCCTCTGCGCCCTTGGGGAAGGCCTTCGTGAACTTGTCCGGGATGGAGCTGAGCTCGCTCGGGATCTTCGAACCCGTCGAGTCGTTGCCGTCCACGTTCTCGACGTAGTTGAAGGCCCAGCTCCACTGGTAGCCCACCACGTTGATGGTGTGGGCCGGCTTCGGGGAGAGGTCGAGCAGCTTCGACTCATCGCGTGCGGTGAAGTAGAAGAACACCGAGACGATGATCAGCGGAACCACGGTGTACAACATCTCGATCGGGAGGTTGTACCGGGTCTGCGGAGGAACTTCGATCTTCGTGCGGCTGCGCCGGTGGAAGATGACGCTCCAGATGATCAGGCCCCAGACGAGGCAGCCGACCACCAACGCCGCGGCCCATGATCCCTGCCAGAGGGAGAGGACGCGAGGTCCCTGCTCCGTGACCGGAGACGGTAGACCAAGGCGTGGGAAATCCTTGTACGAGCAACCGGTGGCGGTCACCATGATCAGGCCCGCGGTCAGCACCACCTGCGGCAGCTTCCGCCGCATCGGGCGCCGCGACGAGCGGTCGGAGCCGTTGGGACTCACGTAGCGCCTTCCCGAGAGTCTCGCCCGCGCGGCCGGCTGCGGCCGTCTCGGTCGTCGCCGGCCCGGTCACGGGCAGGGGTTTGATGTTTATGCGGACCAAACCCTACTGGACGCTATTTGGCGTCGCGCGGGGAGGGTGCCCAACGCGCCGTCCGAATCCACGAAGGGATTCAAGCCCCCGCCGGGCCCCCGTTCTGACACTCCCTCCGGGCGCGGCGCGCGGCCCGGGTTAGCCTCGCGGCGTGTCCTACTTCGACTCGGCCTCCTCCGCGCCGCTGCACCCCGTGGCCCGCCAGGCTCTGCAGGCCTCGCTCGACGAGGGGTGGGCCGATCCGGCCCGCCTGTACCGGGAGGGCAGGCGCGCCGCGCTGCTCCTCGACTCGGCGAGGGAGGCCGCCGCGGAGGCCGTCGGATGCCGCGCGGACGAACTGGTTTTCACTCCTTCGGGGACGCAGGCGGTCCACGCCGGGGTCGCCGGGGCCCGTTTCGGGCGTCGGCGTGTCGGTTCGCGCGTGGTGGTCTCGGCGGTCGAGCACTCCTCGGTGCTGCACGCCGCCCGCGCGGCCGCCGGGCCGGACGGGCCGGTCACGGAGGTGCCGGTCGGGCGGCACGGCGCCGTGTCGCCCGAGGGCTTCGCGGGCGCCCTGGGGCCCGGCACGGCGCTGGCGTGCCTCCAGTCCGCCAACCACGAGGTGGGCACCGTGCAGCCGGTCGCCGAGGTGGCCGAGGCATGCCGGGAGCGGGGGGTGCCGCTGCTGGTCGACGCGGCCCAGTCGCTGGGCTGGGGCCCGGTCGGCGGCGCCTGGTCGCTGCTCGCGGCGAGCGCCCACAAGTGGGGCGGCCCGGCGGGGGTGGGGCTGCTCGTGGTGCGCAAGGGGGTGCGGTTCGCCCCGCAAGGCCCCTTCGACGAGCGGGAGTCGGGGCGGGTTCCGGGGTTCGTGAACCTGCCGGCCGTGGTGGCCGCCGCGGCGTCGCTGCGCGCGGTGCGCCAGGAGGCCGCGGAGGAGGCGCGGCGGCTGTCCGCCCTGGTGGACCTCATCCGGGCGCGGGTGCCGGAACTGGTCCCGGACGTGGAGGTGGTGGGCGATCCGGTCGCCCGGCTGCCGCACCTCGTCACCTTCTCCTGTCTCTATGTCGACGGGGAGGCGCTGCTGCACGAGCTGGACCGCGACGGCTTCTCCGTCTCGTCGGGCTCGTCGTGCACGAGCGACACCCTGACGCCGAGCCACGTGCTGCGCGCCATGGGCGTGCTCTCGGAGGGCAACGTCCGGGTGTCGCTGCCGCGCGGCACCGACCTGGCCGAGGTGGAGCGGTTCCTCGACGTGCTGCCCCGCGCCGTGGCAACCGTACGGGCCCAGCTGGACGCGCCGGCCGCGGGGGCGGCGGGCGGCGCGGGAGCGGGCGGCGCGGGAGCGGCCTCG
>NZ_JAKGCV010000610.1 GCF_021556455.1 Streptomyces fuscigenes
TCCGGCCGGACCGTACGGCGCCCGGTCGTGCGGCGCCGGGGCCCGCGGCGGCGGGTGCGCTCCCCGTCCGGGCCCCGCGTCGCGCGGCGGCGTCGCGCCGCGACCACGGCGCGCTGCCCTTTGACTACCCGCGCGGGCACGGGTCCACCCCCCTTGCGGCGTGCGTCCGGCCGGCAGGGCCGAACAGGGCCGGCGTGGCGGCGGCATGCACCGCTCCAGGCGAAACGAGAGAGTTCCCGGTCAACTCCGGCCTTAAACAGTCAAGTTCGGTCAAGAGTAGGCGATGAAAACCAACGGCAGTCGTTCTCGCTCAGGTCCGCAGACGCTCTCTCAGGCGTCCAGTTCCGCGAGCCGGTCGAGGGTCTCGCGTCCCTCCTCGCCGCCCCCGTCGGGCAGCTTCCGCCACTGCTCGCGTGCCGCGCGGTAGGCGTCCCGGGCGGCGCGCGGGCGGTCCTCCTCGGCATGGGTCCTGCCCCGCCCGTGGTGGGCGCGGCCCTGGAGCGCTATCGCGTCCCCCGCCCGGCCCGTGAGCGCGCGGGTCGCGTCGTTCGCGCGCTCCTCCGCCCGGCGCCCGGCGTCCGCGGCCTCCCGGAACGCCTCGGCGGCCTCGTGCAGCCGCGTCGGCCGGTGCAGCACCCGGTGCGCCGCGAAGCGCGCCTCTCCGAGCTCCAGCCAGCAGAGGGCCTCCGTCAGCGGGTCGCCGGCCTCCCGTGCCGCGAGCCCGAACAGGTACTCGGCCTCGCGCAGGTCCACCCGGTCCTCGGCGATCCGGTGCCGGATCATCAGCGCGCGGCCGAGCATGAGCAGCCGGCCCGCCTGGTCCGGGTCCTCCGGTGCCGTCTCCGCCCGGCAGTCCCGCAGGACCTGGACGGCCGCGTGCACCTGCTCCTGTTCACCGGGCAGGCTCGCGCGCCGCAGCAGCGCGCTCCCCCACTCCGCGAGGACGTCGGCGTGGGCGGTGGTGTCGCGCGGGGTGCCCCGGGCCGCGAGCTCGAACGCCCGGATGGCCTCGTGCAGTTCGTCCGGGTCCCCGGCGGGTGCGGCGCCCGCCCCCGCCTCGTAGCGGGCGAGGCGCAGGCGGCCCTCGCGCAGCCGCAGCTGCGCGCTGAGCCGCTCGTCGCGGACGATGCCGAGCGCGCGGCCGACGAGGGTGAGGCCGTCGTCGAGGCCGTCGCCCGAGGCCAGGAGCGCGTCCGCCAGGTCGAGGACCGTGCTCGCCTGCGTGCCGCCCGTCTGCCGGACCCCGTTCTGCTCGCCGAGGGCCGTGCGCAGCGACCGCGCGGCCTGCTTGGCGTACAGCTGCGCCTGCTCCGTGTCCTCGGTGGCGCCCGACAGGCGCAGCAGCATGCGCCCGAGGGCGAGCGGCAGCGCCGCGGGGCGGTTGCGCTGGTCGGGCCAGGCGTCGGAGAACGCCTCCAGGGTGCCGACGGCGCTCTGCAGCAGGGCGCTGTCGTGGCCGAGGCGCCACTCGCTCTCCAGCGCCCGCACCCGCTCCAGCGTCAGCCGCAGCGCGTCGGCCGGGGCCATGCCGGGAGCCGCGCAGGCGGCCGTGTACTCGCGATCGGCGCGCTGGAGCAGTTGGAGCGCCCCGCGCTCGTCCCCGCGCCGCAGCCGGTCGTCGGCCGCCGCGTGCAGGATGCCGGCGAGCACCGCGCGCCCGCGCGCGCCCCCGGAACGCGCGATGGCCCAGCCGGCCGCCTCCTCCGCCTCCTGGAGGAGCCCGGCGCCGCCCTGGACCTCCCACAGCCTCAGCAGGCAGGTGGCGAGGGCGGTGCGCACCTCGGTGCGCCCCTCGTCGGCCTGCTCGCCGCCCGCGGCCCCCGCCGGGTGCTCGCGCTCGTCGCCCGCGACCGCGGCCCGCAGCAGCTGCACGGCGTCGACGAGGTGCTGCATCATGCCGTCGGCCTCGTAGTCGCGCACCAGCGACCATGCGGAGCGCACCGCGTCCGGGGCGTCGTCGGCCTGCTCGCCGTCCTGGGCGAAGGGGGCGGGGGACGCCATGAACTGCTCCAGCACGTGGGCCGCGACCTCCGCGAACGGGTGCGGCACGGCGGAACGGGCGCGCCGCGCCTCCTCGGCCTCCTCGTCCCCCTCCAGGTACAGCGGGCCCGCGCCGGCGCCGCGGTGCGGCACCGGCCAGTCGATGCCGGAGCGCCCGCGGTCCAGTTGCGCGGCGGCCACGGCGGGGAAGTTCCAGCTGCCCTTGCCGAAGTGCCGCTCGATGTAGTCGGAGCAGTGCTTGAGGACGAGCAGCGCCTCCTCGCGGGTGAGCGGCGCCAGCAGCTCGTCCTGCACCCCCGGCTCGAACGAGTACCAGGGCCCGCCCTCGGCGTCCGCGTCCCGGTCGAGCCGCATCAGGCCGCCGAGGAGCACCTCTGCCAGTTCGGCGGGGCCGGAGTCGGGCAGCATCGTGCGCTGCACGAGCTGCATCACCGGCATCCACAGCGGGGCGGCGGCGAGATAGCCGGCGAGCCGGCCCGCGTCCCGCGAGGCCGCCGAGCGGAAGCGCCGCACCACCTGCGCCGCGTGCAGCGGCTGCCCGCCCCTCGGCCGGGGCGTGGCGGGCTGGTCGGGGCGCACCCAGCCGACCGCGCCGTCC
>NZ_JAKGCV010000611.1 GCF_021556455.1 Streptomyces fuscigenes
GCCGGGGCGCCGGCGCCCCGGCGCGAGCGCGGGGGCGGCACGGCCGCGGTGGGCGCGGGCCCGGCGGCCGTGCGGGTCGAGGGGCTGTGGAAGCGGTTCGGGGAGCAGGTCGCGGTCGCCGGCATCGACTTGGAGCTGCCCGCCGGGCAGTTCATCGGGCTGGTCGGCCCCAACGGCGCCGGCAAGACGACGACTCTCTCCATGATCACCGGCCTGCTCCGGCCCGACCAGGGCCGGGTCACGGTCGCGGGCCACGACGTGTGGCGCGACCCCGCCGAGGTGAAGGCCCGCATCGGAGTCCTGCCCGAGGGACTGCGGCTGTTCGAGCGCCTGTCCGGGCGCGAACTGCTGGGCTATACGGGCAGGTTGCGCGGACTGCCGGGCGCGGAGGTCGACAAGCGGGCCGACCAGCTGCTGGAGGTGCTGGACCTGACGGGCGCCCGCGACAAGCTCGTCGTGGACTACTCCACGGGCATGCGCAAGAAGATCGGCCTCGCCGCCGCGCTGCTGCACAATCCCGAAGTCCTCTTCCTGGACGAGCCGTTCGAGGGGGTCGACCCGGTCTCGGCGCAGACCATCCGCGAGGTGCTTGAGCGCTACACCGGCTCGGGCGCGACCGTCGTCTTCTCCAGCCACGTGATGGAGCTGGTGGAGTCGCTGTGCGACTGGGTCGCCGTGATGGCGGCGGGCCGCATCCGGGCGCAGGGCACCCTCGCCGAGGTGCGCGGCGACGCGCCCTCCCTGCAGAACGCCTTCCTCGAACTCGTCGGCGCGCAGGGCCGCGCGGCCGGCGGCTCCCTCGACTGGCTGGGAGGTGGCAGGCGATGAGCGCCCAGGCGCCCTCCCCCGCCGCGGGGACCCGCCCCGTCGCGCCGGCCGCCGCGCGGCCCGTGCCGGCCGGCCTGACCCCCCTGTTCGTGCGGCTGAAGCTGTCCCTGCTGCGCAACGGGCTGCGCCAGTCCTCCAGCAGGGCCGCGGTGTGGGTGACGTCGCTCGTCGTGGTCGTCCTGCTGTCGGCGGGGGCCCTGCTGGGGCTCCTGGCGCTGCGCGCCGTGGACGACGGCGCGGCGCCCGCCGTGCTGGTGACGCTCCTGCTGGCCGTCGGGTGGGCGGTGATGCCGCTGTTCTTCCCGACCGGCGACGAGACGCTCGACACCACCCGCCTGGCGATGCTGCCGCTGCGCCCCCGGTCGCTGACGGGCGCGCTGCTCGCGGCCTCCCTCGTCGGCATGGGGCCGCTGTTCGCGCTGTGCCTGCTGACGGGCGCGGCGCTGGCGGCGGCGCACGGGGCGCTCGCCTTCGTGGTCGCGGCCGTCGCGGTCGTGCTGGCGCTGCTGACGTGCGTCGCGCTGGCGCGGGCGATCGCCACGGCCAACACCCGGCTGCTGACGTCCCGCAGGGGACGCGACATGGCGGTGCTGTCCGGTCTGGTGATCGCCGTGGGGATCCAGCTGGTCAACTTCTGGGTGCAGCGGCTCGGCGCGTCCTCGGGCCTGGCGTCGCTCGATCCGACGGTGGCGGTGGTGCGGTGGATCCCGCCGGCCTCCGCGATCGGCGCGGTGGCGTCGGCGAGCGAGGGCGCCTACGGGCGGATGGCGGTGCAGCTCGTGCTGGCGCTCGCGCTGCTCGCCGGCCTGGTCGCGGCCTGGCAGCGTTCGCTCGTCAAGCTCATGACGGCGCCGGACAGTTCGACGATCGCCGCCGCCGCGCCGAAGCGGCGCGGCCGCCGCACCGCGGGCCGGCGCCCGCTGCTGCCCGAGGGCCGCACGAGCACGGCGATGCTGCGCACGCTGCGCTACGTCCTGCGGGATCCGAAGACCAAGACGGCCTGGGTGTCGGCGCTGGTGGTCGGGCTGATCGTGCCCGTCTTCAACGCGCTCCAGGGCCTGAGCACCATCTACTTCGGCTGCTTCGCCGCGGGGATGCTGGGCACGCAGATGTACAACCAGTTCGGCCAGGACACCTCCGCGTTCTGGATGGTGGCCATGACGATCGCGTCGAAGCGGGACGCCTTCCTGGAGCTGCGGGCGCGGGCGCTCGCGCTCGCCGTCGTCACCCTGCCGTACTCGGTGCTGGTCAGCGTGGTGATGGCGGCCCTGACGCACGACTGGCGGGCGCTGCCCGAGGTCGTCGGGCTGTCCTGGGCGCTCCTGGGCGCCCTGCTGTCGGCGGGTTCGGTCGCGTCGGCCCGGCTGCCGTACTCGATCCCCCAGGAGAGCCGCAAGAACGTGGCGCCGGGGCAGACCGGACTCGCCGCGATGTCCATGCTGGGCGGACTGCTCGTCGCCCCGGTGCTGTGCGCGCCCGTCCTCGCGGCCACCATCTGGCTGCACGTCGGTGACCACACCGGCTGGAGCTGGGTGGTGCTGCCGGTGGGCGCGGCGTACGGGGCCCTGATCGCGTGGCTCGGCCTGCGGGTCGCGGCGGCGAGCACGGCGGACCGGCTCCCGGAGATCCTCGAAGCGGTCAGCAAGGGCTGAGCGCGCGAAGGGAGCGCCGCCGGGCGGCCGTCCGCGCGCCACGGTGCGGGCTGCGGTGCGGCCGTCCGCGCGCCACGGTGCGGGCTGCGGTGCGGCCGTCCGCG
>NZ_JAKGCV010000612.1 GCF_021556455.1 Streptomyces fuscigenes
GGCGCAGAAGGCCGCGGCGCGTACCCGCACGGCTGCTCGCCAGGCGGCCGAGTACACGGGGCCGCGGGTGGAGCAGACCCGCCACCGCCCGTCGGGCGGCCCGGCGGCGCCTTCTGGTCCGGCGGACGCCCCCGCGTTAGTGTCTCGCCGTGTACCTGTCACCCCAGGTGCCATCCCACGCTGGAGGAACCTTCCGTGCGCAAGAGAGTCATCGCGTCCACCGCCCTCGCCCTCGGCCTCTCCCTCACCCTCCCCGTCACCGCGGCGTCCGCGACCGGCGGCGGGTCCCACGCCGGCCCGGGCGCGCCCGGCATCGGCGACCCGTACTACCCCACGTACGGCAACGGCGGCTACGACGTCTCGCACTACGACCTCGACCTGGACTACCAGCCCGCCACCGACCGCCTCTCCGGCACCGCGGTCGTCACCGCGACCGCCACCCAGGGCCTGACCAGCTTCGACCTCGACTTCGCACTCGACGTCAGCTCCGTGCGCGTGGACGGCCGCCCGGCCCGCTTCACGACCGCCGGCGAGCAGGAACTCGTCGTCACACCGGCGCGCACCGTCCCGCGCGGCCACCGCATGACGGTCGCGGTGACGTACTCCGGTGTGCCCTCCACCGTGCAGAAGTACGGGTTCACCTCCTGGCAGCGCACCCCCGACGGCGGTGTGGCGGCGAACGAGCCCGAGTCCGCCTGGTGGTGGTTCCCCAGCAACGACCACCCCCTCGACAAGGCCACCTACGACGTCACCGTGCACGTCCCGAAGGGCGAACAGGCCGTCTCCAACGGGCTGCTGCTCTCCGCGCGCACGGCGGGCGGGAGCACCGCGTACCACTGGCGCCAGGACCGGCCGCAGGCCACGTACCTGGCGACGCTCGCCGTCGGGCACTTCGACATCACCCGAGGCCGCACCCGCACCGGCGTGCCGATCATCAACGCCTACAGCACCGCGCTCGCGCCCGCGGTGAAGGCGAACGCGCGGGCGAGCGTGGAGCGCACCGGCGAGATCATCGACTTCCTGAGCGGCTACTTCGGCCCGTACCCCTTCGACGCGGCCGGCGGCTACGTCCCGAACGTCACCTCCCACTTCGCGCTGGAGGCGCAGACCCGCGTCTTCTACAGCCCGTCCTTCTTCGCCACGGCCCCGGACACCTCGGTGGTCGCCCACGAACTCGCCCACCAGTGGTGGGGCGACGACGTCTCGCTGGAGCGCTGGTCGGACATCTGGCTCAACGAGGGCTTCGCCGGGTACGCGGAGTACCTGTGGGCCGAGCACGAGGGCACGGGTACGCCGCAGCGGCTCGCGCAGCAGGTCTACGACAGCCACCCGGCGGACGACCCGTTCTGGACGGTGAAGCCGGGCGACCCGGGCGCGGCGAACCAGTTCGACGACGCGGTCTACGACCGGGGCGCCGTGGCCATCCAGGCGCTGCGCGACACGATCGGCGACCGGGCGTTCCTGGAGCTGCTGAAGGCCTGGCCCGCGCAGCACCGGTACGGCAACGGCACCATCGCCGAGTTCCGGCGGCTCGCGGAGCACCTGTCGGGCCGGGACCTCGGGGACTTCTTCACCACCTGGCTCTACACCCCCGCCAAGCCCGCGGTCTTCCCCGCCGGGCACTGAACGGACCGGGGCCGGCGCGCTCCCGTCGCGCCGGCCCCCGCCCGGTGCCCCGTCCCGGCCCCCGCCCGTGCCGCCCCGCCGAGCGGACAGGTCAGGTGTCGCGGTCCGCCGCGAAGCGCATAGGCTCGGTGGAGTGGGAAAGGCAACGGCAGGCGGACGTCTCCCCGGGGCCGTCCGTGCCGTGCCGGGGGCTTCCCCGCCACGCAAAGTGCCGCCCGTCGCGCCTGGAGATGCCGTGCCCGAGTCCGTGAACGAGCCTTCGCGCGCCGACGCGGTCAGGAACAGGGACCGGATCCTCCAGGTCGCCCACGAGGCGTTCGCCGAGTCCGGCGCCACCTCGCTCAACGCCATCGCCAAGCGGGCAGGGGTGGGGGCCGGGACGCTGTACCGGCACTTCCCGACCCGGGAGGACCTGATCCTGGCCGTCTACCGGCGCGACGTGCTGGAGCTCTCGCGCTCGGTCTCCGCGGCACTGGCCGGAAAGGCGCCGCTGGACGCCTTCCGCGCCTGGTTCCGCGAACTCGCCGCGTACGTGCGCGTCAAGCACGGCCTCGGCGAGGCACTGGGCACCGCCGCGGTCCGGGACGTCGTCAACGAGACGTACGTGCCGGTGACCGCGGCCGTGGCGACCTTGCTGCGGGCCTGCGAGGAGGACGGCAGCTTCCGGCCCGGCCTCGCCGCCGGCGACGTGCTGCTGCTCATGGGCTTCTTGTGGCGGGTCGCGCCCGACGCGGACGGTGAGGCGCGGGCGGCCCGCATCATGGAGCTCGCCATCGACGGCCTGCGCCCCTGACCCGGTGCGTGCGGGCAGGCCGGGGGCGCACCCGTGCCCCGTGTCCGCACCCGCGCGTACGGGGAGGGCGGGCCCGGCCGTCCGCCGGAACCCGCCCTCCTGACGTCGCGCCCCGCGCGGGCGCGCGCGATCAGGCCCGGGCCAGGCGCAGCGTGCGCAG
>NZ_JAKGCV010000613.1 GCF_021556455.1 Streptomyces fuscigenes
GCCGCCGCTGCCCGGGCCCCGGGAGTCCGCGACGACGGGGGAGGGGGCGCCGTGCGGACCGGCCGCCCCCGTCGAGGGCGCGGGCGGTGCGGCGTCCGGCGCTGGCGCGCCGGCGTGCTCCCGTCACTCCGAGTCACTCCGAAGCGGTCTCCGCCGCCGTGGCCGGAGCCGTCGTGCGGTGCGCGCCGGGCGCGGGGGCGCCGTCGTCCAGGTGGGTGCGCAGCGCCGCGGCGATGCCGGCCGCGGCCGTGATCTGCTCCGGGGTGAGGGCGTCGACGAAGAATTCGCGGACGGCCCGCAGGTGCGGGTAGGTGGCCTCGTGGAAGGCCCGGGCGCCGGCGGGCTCCAGGACGACTTCCGCGCCCCGGCTGTCCGTGGCGCACTCCTCGCGGCGGATGAGCCCCCGCCGCTCCATGCGGCCGAGGTGGTGCGACAGGCGGCTGCGCTCCCAGCCGACGGCGAGCGCCAGCTCGGAGGAGCGCAGCCTCGTGCCGTCGGCCTCGCTGAGCTGGAGGAGGACGGTGTAGTCGCCGGTGGACAGGTCCGTGTCCCGCTGGAGCCGCGCCGCGAGCCTGGCGCGCAGCGCCTCGGTCGTCTCGATGAACTCGCGCCAGGCGCGCAGTTCCTCCCGTGTGGGCAGCTTCCGTGATCCCGGCATGATCCCGCCTCCCATGATTGACGTGTCAATCATAATGAGCGATAGTTGATACGTCAATCAGTAAAGGAGGGCAGTACCCATGGCGGACCTCGTTCTCGGCCTCGACACCTTCGGGGACGTCCCGGAGGAGTCCGGCAAACCAGTCTCCCACGCTGCCGCGATCCGGCAGGTGGTCGACGAAGCCGTGCTCGCCGACGAGCTCGGCGTCGATGTCATCGCGCTCGGTGAGCACCACCGCCCCGAGTACTCGATCTCCAGCCCCGAGACGGTCCTCGCCGCCATCGCCGCCCGGACGTCGCGCATCAGGCTCGCGTCGGGCGTGACCGTGCTCAGCTCCGACGACCCGGTCCGCGTCTTCCAGCGGTTCGCGACCGTGGACGCGCTCTCGGGCGGCCGCGCGCAGGCGATCCTCGGCCGGGGGTCCTTCACCGAGTCCTTCCCGCTGTTCGGCTACGACCTGAGCGACTACGACGTCCTCTTCGAGGAGAAGCTCGACCTCTTCGTGAAGCTCCTCGACGAGAAGCCCGTGACCTGGAGCGGCACCACGCGCGCCGCTCTCCAGGACGCGGACGTGTTCCCGAAGACCGACTCCGGCCGCCTCGACGCGTGGGTCGGCGTCGGCGGCTCGCCGCAGTCGGTCGTGCGCACCGCGCGCCACGGACTGCCGCTCATGCTCGCGATCATCGGCGGGTCCCCGTCCCGCTTCCTGCCGTACATCGACCTCTACCGCCGGGCCGCGGAGCAGTTCGGCACCGTCGCCCACCCCGTCGGGATGCACTCGCCCGGTTTCGTGGCGGACACCGACGAGGAGGCCAAGGAGGTCTTCTACCCGACGTACAAGATCATGCGGGACCGGATCGGCGCGCTGCGCGGCTGGCCGCCGCTGCGCCGGGCCGAGTTCGACGCGGAGGTCGCGAACGGCTCGATGTACATCGGCTCCCCGGAGACCGTGGCCCGCAAGATCGCGGCCGCGGTCGGGACGCTCGGCGTGGGCCGCTTCGACATGATCTACAGCGCGGGGGCCCAGCCCGTGTCGGCCCGCATGCGGGCGGTCGAGCTGTTCGGCTCGAAGGTGGCGCCCATGGTCCGCGACCTGCTGGCGGGCTGAGCCGTGACCACCCTCGGCATCCTCGGCGCCGGCAAGGTCGGCACCGTCCTCGCCCGGCTGGCGGTCGCCGCCGGCTACGACGTCCTGATCGCCGGCTCCGGCGACCCGGCGGCCATCTCGCTGATCGTCGAGGTCGTCACCCCCGGCGCGGTCGCGGTGACCGGCGCCGAGGCGGCCCGCCGCGCCGACACCGTGGTGCTGGCCCTGCCGCTCGGCAAGTACCGCTCCGTGCCGGCGGAGGCCCTGCGCGGCAAGCTCGTGATCGACGCCATGAACTACTGGTGGGAGATCGACGGCGTACGGGACGACCTCACCGATCCGCGCACCTCCTCCAGCGAGATCGTGCGGGCCTTCCTGCCGGGGTCACGGGTCGTGAAGGCGTTCAACCACATGGGCTACCACGACCTGGAGGAGGGGGCCCGCCCGTCAGGGGCGCCGGACCGCCGCGCCATCGCACTGGCCGGGGACGGCGGGGAGGACGTCGCCGAAGCCGCCGCCCTCGTGGACGCCCTCGGCTTCGACCCGGTCCTGGCCGGGCCGCTCGCGGAGGGAATCCGGATGCAGCCCGGCACCGAACTGTTCGGTGCCAACACCGACGCCGCGTCCGTCCGCGCGATGCTCGACCGGTTCCCGGCGACCGACGCCGGCCGCCGCGTCGCCGCGGTGCGGGCCGCGGCGGGCTGAGGCCGGTCGCGAAGAAGGGGCGCTAAATGGTCCGGAAGTGCCATGCGCGGCGCGTACCCCTCTCCTTACGCTAGGAAGCCGACACCGACCGAGAGAGGTGATGCACGTGGCTCCGTTGCGTTCGCCG
>NZ_JAKGCV010000614.1 GCF_021556455.1 Streptomyces fuscigenes
CATCCGGTGCGCCGCGCCACGGCCGCCGGCGCGAGCGTGGCGCGCGCCTCGCGCGAGGGGTGCGCGGGGGCGGACGGCCCGGAAGTGGAATGGGCGCGCACGGCTTGCGCCGAGGCGAAGCGGAACGAGCGCACGCGGTCCGGACGGTGCGTGCGCGTGCAGCCGTGTCCAGTGGTACGCGGCGGCGGACGGCCACGGCATGGTGGGGACGTGCACACGCCGGGCGACGCTCGCGCGTGGCGTGTCCAGGGCAGCTGGACGGGGCGCCGGAGCGGATCGCCCGGGCGCCGGGAGCGGTGGGAAGCTGCGGAAATCCGCCACGGGGGCGCGGGAAGGGCGGGCGGGCGGTCGAGCGAAACGCACCGCCGGGAGGCGGGAAGGGCGGGCGGTCGAGCGGAAACGCACCGCCGGGGCGCGGGAACGGCGGGCGGTCGAGCGGAAACGCACCGCCGGGGCGCGGGAACGGCGGGCGGTCGAGCGGAAACGCACCGCCGGGAGGCGGGAACGGCGGGCGGTCGAGCGGAAACGCACCGCCGGGGCGCGGGATGTGGTGGGGGGCGGGCGGAAAACGCACCGCCTGGCAGCACCACCGGGGCGCGGGGCCGTTGGGCAGTGGTGCGGGAACGCACCACCGGGCGCCGGAGACGTGAGCAGTCGCGCGGGGACGCCCCGTCGCGAGTCGGGCTCAGAAACGGTGCGCCGGGGGCGGGTAGCCGTAGCCGCCGGCGGGCGCGGAGCCCAGGTGCGCGTCACGGTCGTAGAAGGGGCGGGCGTTGGCGCGCAGCCACATCGTCACCGGGTCGCGGTCGTCGGACATGGCGACCGTGGAGACGGGCAGCCCGTCCGGCACGGCGCCCACCGACTGGCGCATCATCAGGCGCACGGACTCGACGGCGGCCTGCCCGCTCTCGTAGAGGTCGAGGCCGACGGCGAGGTACGGGGCGCCGAGCGCGGGCTGGACCCAGGCGCGGCGCAGGGACCTGACGGCCGGGGTGCGGTGCGCGTTCTGCGTGAGCAGCGCGTAGAACTGAGGGATCTGCAGGGACGGTTCGCTGATGCGCAGGGGTCCCGCGGGCATCCGCTCCAGACCCGTCGCGATCCGGCGCAGGTCGGGCCAGGGGATGCCGACGCCGCCGCCGGGCGCGTGCGGGTTGAGCCAGATGCCCCAGCCGTCGGGGTAGAGCGCGCGGGCGATGCCCGGGCCGGTGACGACCTCGTGGGCCCGGGTCCAGCCGCTGGCGGCCAGTTCCTGCGCGGACGTCACGCAGGGCGCGTAACCGTGGCCGTCGACCTGCATGTTGCCGTACTGGGCGGCGGGGGAACCCGGGGCGCCCTGCCACAGCAGCATCCACAGGCGGCCCGCGGCCTCGTCGGCCAGGGCGTGCAGCAGCGCCTCGTAGGCGTCGTAACGGCCCGGTGTCACCTGGCGCAGCATCTCTTCGATGTGCCCGGCCTCCGCGGTGCCTGGCGCGCTCACGTCGACTCCCCGCCCCTCTGCTCTCGCCATCGGACCAGCTCCCCCGGGCACGCGGCCTCGGCGCCCCCGACATCAAACCAGCTTAGGCGGCGGTACTGACACAGGCTTGACGGCGGGGCGTGGCGTCAGGCGTGCTCGCGCTGGTAGAACGGGCGGATCCGGGCGAGCATCCAGTCACGGACCGGATCGTCCTGGGCCAGGTCGAGCAGCAGCAGGTTGACCTGCCAGCGCACCTGGACGCGCCCGAGCGCCCGGCCGAGCGCGTCGAGCGCCGCGTTGCCGTCGGCGGGCCCGTAGGGCACCAGTTGGACTCCGACGAACAGCTGGTCGGGGTCCCCCTCGACGGAGGCGAGCGCGCGGCGCGCCGTCGCGACCACCCCGGACGCCGCGAACTCGGCGGACGCCGCGGCGAGGAAGTCCATGGGCTCGTCCTGCCAGTCCGGCTCGAACAGCCGGACCCGGCCGCCGGACTCGGGCCCGTCCAAGGCCGTGCGTCCGGTACGGCACAGCTCGGCGACGGCCGGGGGCGGCAGCGGCACGCCCACCACACCGCCCGGGTTGACCGCGATGCCGAGCTGGGGCGGCAGGCCGCGGGCGAACTCGCGGGCGGGTGCGACCGTGAAGGACATGTGGGGGCCGACGCAGCGCAGGAACTGCTCCTCGGAGCTGAAGACCGGGACGTACGCCCCGCCTCCTATCTCGACCGTCGGCAGGTCGAGCGCGGCGCTGTCGGGTCCGCCGCCCTCCGGCAGCGGCACCCACACCTGGCTGCGCCCCAGCACCTCGACGATCCGCGCGCCGGCGCCCTCGGTGCCGAGGGAGGCGGCGAGCGCCTCCTCGAGTTCGTTGCCCGGCCATGCCGTGTCCACTGTGCCTCGCCCTCCGCCCTGTCCCACCTGAATCCGGACCCGCCCAGCATGATCCGGAGCAGCACCTTAACGGCCCCGCCGGCCCGCGGGTCCGGCCGCGCCCCGCCCCGGCCGCGCCCGGCGGCAGCTCCTCCCGCGCACCCGACTCGGCGTAGAAGGCGGCCTGCTGCTCGCGCAGGAAAGCGCCGCGGGTGCGCTCGGCCGTCCGGTAGGCGTGCACCGTCTCGCG
>NZ_JAKGCV010000615.1 GCF_021556455.1 Streptomyces fuscigenes
CGGACGCCGCCCCCGTACCGCCGTCGCCCCGGTGGGGGTGGTGGTGGCGCCCGCCGCCCGCCGTCACCTCGGGTGTCGGGTCGCCCGCCGAACTGGGCCCGGTCGAGGCCTCCTTGGCGTCCTTGCCCGCCGCGTCCCGCGTCTTGGAGCCGTCGCCGTCCTTGCCGGGCCCGCCGTCCTTGCCGGACTTGCCGGCCTTGCCGTTCCTGCCGCCCTGCGCCGCCTCCCGGTCCGCACCGCCGCGGTCACCGGCGCCGAGCGCACCCGTCCCGCCCCCGGTGCGCCCCTTGGGCCCCGCGGCGCCGTGGCCCGCGGCGGAGTGCCCCGGGGCGGGGCCGCTCCCGCCCCCGATGCTCATGCAGCCGGCCGACGAGGCCACGGCCAGGGAGGCGGCGACCCATACGGCGGCGCGGCAGGAACGGGACGGGATCGAACGGCGCACGGGGGCACCTCCGGAAGCAGGGGCGGGAACGGGTCGCTCCCCGCGGCGCGGGCAGCACGTCGCCCTGTCCAACGGGCATGCCCCCGTCAGGGACACGCCCGGCGTAGGACACGTACGCCCGTCCGTACGCCGAGAACACCCGCCGCGGACGCCCCGCGGCTCATCCGTAGCCGAGTGCGTGCAGGCGCTCGTCGTCGATGCCGAAGTGGTGGGCGATCTCGTGGACCACCGTCACCTCCGTCTCGGCGACGACGTCCTCCCGGCTCTCGCAGAAGCGCAGCGTCGGGCCCCGGTAGATCGTGATCCGGTCGGGCAGCACGCCCGCGTACCACTCGCCGCGCTCGGTCAGCGGCGTGCCCTCGTACAGCCCCAGCAGCTCCCGGTCGGACGGGGGCGGCTCGTCCTCGACGAAGACGGCCACGTTGTCCATCAGCCGGGTCAGCTCGGGCGGGATCCGGTCGAGCGCCTCCGCGACCAGTTCCTCGAACTCCTCGCGCGTCATCTCCAGCACCCGGCCATTGTGACCGCTCCGCAGGTATGGCGCGATGCCCGCCCGGGCACAGTGGCCCAATGACCCGACGCGTCCGCCGTGTCCCGTTCCGTCCCCCGTGCCCTCCCTTCCGGCCCGCCGCCGGCGTCCGCCCTCGCCCCCGCTCCCGCTCGGCAACGCGGCCCGGGCCTCTCCTCACGGATCCCGCCCCGCGGCCGCTCGCCCCGCCGGAGCCGGTCGGCTCCTGGCTCGGCGCGCTCGGCTTCGCCGCCGTCGTGCTGCTCGGGGCGTGGCTCGGGCTGCTCGCGGCCGGCAGCACGCCCGTGCAGGTCGGCCCGATGGACACCCGGATGGCGCTGCGCCCCTCGCCGGCCGGCGGCACCGCGATCAACGTGTCGCCGCTCGGCTCGCTCACCCTCGACTCGCACCGGGGGCCGCTCCGGCTCGACGTGGACGTCGACCGGCTCGATCCGGAGCGCTCGCAGGCGCTCGTGCGCCACCCCGAGCGGCTGTCCGGCCTCCAGGACGAGGTGGCCCGCGACGTCGGCCGCGGCACCGGCGAGGTGGCGGCGGTGACCGCGGCGGCCGCCGTGTGCGGGGCCGCCGCCCTCGCACTCGCCGTCTACCGGCGCCCCGGGCGCGCGCTGGCGGCGGGCGGCCTCGCCGGTGCGCTGCTCGCGGCCTCCGGCGTCTGCGCGTACGCCACCTGGAACCCGCGGTCGGTCCTCGAACCCCGCTACTCCGGGCTGCTGACCTCCGCGCCGCAGGTGGTGGGCAGCGCCCGCTCCATCGTCAGCGACTTCGACGTCTACCAGAAGGAGCTGGCCCGGCTGGTCACCAACGTCACAAAGCTGTACGACGCGACCTCGACGCTGCCCGTCTACCGCCCCGACCCCACGACCCTGCGCGTCCTGCACGTGTCGGACATCCATCTGAACCCGGCGGCCTGGCAGATCATCGGCTCGCTCGTCCGCGAGTACGACATCGACCTGGTGATCGACTCGGGCGACGACATGGACCACGGCTCGGCTGCGGAGAACGGCTTCCTCGACCCGATCGGTGACCTCGGCGTGCCCTACGTCTGGGTGCGCGGCAACCACGACTCGGCGCTCACCCAGCGCCACCTGGCGGGAATCAGTAACGTGCGGGTGCTCGACCACGGCCGGGCGGTCACGGTCGCGGGCCTGCGCATCGCGGGCACGGGCGACCCCCAGTACACCCCGGACCGCTCGCACAGCCCCGGCGGCGACCGCGCGGAACGGGCGGCCGGCGCCGAACTCGCCGCGGCGAGTGACGCCCAGCGCCGGGCGGGCACGCCGGTCGACATCGCGGTCGCGCACGAGCCCCTGGCCGCCGAAGGGACCGACGGCTTCGTCCCCCTGGCCCTCGCCGGGCACGTGCACCACCGCGAGACGCGGGTGCTGCCGAAGGGCACGCGCCTAAAGGTGGAGGGCTCGACGGGCGGCGGCGGGCTGCGCGCCGTGCAGAACGACAGCCCCGAGAAGGTGCGCGCCGACCCGCACGCACTCGTCGCCGCCCTGGTGCGGGGCCTGCCGCCGGGCAGCTACCTGGCCCTGAGCCACGCCGCTTCGGACCTGCACGCGGAGCACGCACAGGAGGTCGTGGCCGCGTACGC
>NZ_JAKGCV010000616.1 GCF_021556455.1 Streptomyces fuscigenes
CGCTGCCCCGCGCCGGCGCGGGCACGGACGCGGCGGCCGGTGGCGTCCCGGGGGCCGCCGGCTCCGGCCCGCGCAGCAGGAAGGGCGCCACCACGAGCGTGGTCACCAGGCCGATCCCCGCGAGGATCTCCAGATGCGCGGCGGGGGAGAGGTGGCTCGCGACGAGGCCGCCGAGCGCGGCGCCGAGCATGCCGCCCAGGCTGTAGACCGCGTGGAAGCTGGAGATGACGGGCCGTCTCAGGGCGGCCACCAGATCGACGGCCACGGCGTTCATCGCCACGTTCTGGCCGCCGTAGCCGATCCCGAACACGACCAGCACCAGGCCGAGCGCGAGCGCCGAGTGCGTGTGCGCGGGCAGGGCGACGGCGAGCGAGAGCAGGGCCGCGGACGCGACCGTCACCGGCCGGGCGCCGAAGGTCCTGCACAGGCGCCCGGTCAGCATCATGGTCACGACGCCGCCCGCGGACACGCCGAGCAGGGCGAGGCCGAGGGCGCTCGCCGAGGCGTCCGCCTGCGCCTTCACGGCCGGGATGCGCACGACCCAGCCCGCGAAGACGAATCCGTCGAGGCCGAAGAACAGCGTCACCGCCACCCGCAGCCGGGTCAGGTGGCGCCGCTCGCCGGCGGCCGCGCCCGGGGCGTGCGGGCGGGTGGTTCCGGTGGCCTTCGACACGGTTTTGTTTATATCCGGCACAAACGCAGCATAGGGATCCTCGTGGAAGGCGACAAGGCAGCGAACGGCGCAGCGGATCATGGGAGACTCGGCCCCATGAACGGCAAGGCGACCCCGACCCGCACGCGACTGGAGCGCGGCAGGAGCGCGCTCGGCCCCGCGCTCGAGCTCGTGCACACGGGCCGGGCGCCGACCCGGGCCGTCCTCACGTCCGAGCTGGGCGTCACCCGGGCGACCGCCGGCGCCGTCGCCGCCGAACTGGAGGCGCTCGGACTGATCACGGTGGACTCGCGGCCCGGCGCGGGAGCCGGATCCCAGGGCCGGCCCTCGCACCGCCTGTCCGTCGACGAGGCGGGCCCGGTCGCGCTGGCCGCCCAGGTGCACGCGGACGGCTTCCGGGTCGCGCTCGTGGGGCTCGGCGGCAGGATCGTCGCCACGGCCGCGGGCCGGGGCGTGGTCGAGGCTGACCCGGAACAGGTGCTGGGCCAGGCCGTCGCCGCCGGCGAGGCGCTGCTGCGCGAGGGCGGCCGGCGCTGCGTGGGGGCGGGGCTCGCCGTCCCCTCGGCGGTGGCGGAGCCCGCGGGCACGGCGCTCAACCCGCTGCACATCGCGTGGCCCGCGGGCGCGCCCGTGCGGGACATCTTCACCGACCGGGTGCGGGCCGTCGGCATCCCGGGCCCGGTCTTCACCGGCAACGACGTGAATCTCGCGGCCCTCGCCGAACACCGGCACGGCGCCGGGCGGGGCGCGGACAACCTCCTGTGCGTCGCCACGGGCCACCGCGGCGTGGGTGGCGCGCTCGTGCTCAACGGGCGCCTGCACACCGGAAGTTCAGGGCTCGCGTTGGAGGTCGGACATCTCACGGTCAACCCCGAGGGGCGCCCCTGCTACTGCGGCGGCCGGGGCTGCCTGGACGTGGAGGCCGACCCGCTCGCCCTGCTGAGCGCCGCCGGGCGCGAGCCGGGCCCCGAGACGAACCTGCTCCAGCAGGCCGTCGCGCTCATCAGGAACGGCTACGACGACCCCGCCGTGCGCACCGCCACCGAGCAGGTGATCGACCGCCTCGGCCTCGGGCTCGCCGGGCTGGTGAACATCCTCAACCCCGACCGCATCATCCTCGGCGGCCTGCACGGCGAACTGCTCGCGGCCGACCCCGACCGGCTGCGCGCCGCCGTCGGCGACCGCAGCCTGTGGGGACGCAGCAGCAGTGTTCCGGTCCTCGCCTGCGCGCTCGGCCACAACAGCCTGGTCGGCGCCGCCGAGGTGGCCTGGCAGCCCGTGCTGGACGACCCGCTCGGGGCGCTCTCCGCCGCCTGAGCGCGGCGGCTTCCCGTCCCGGGGCCCCCATGGCCGGGCCGAGCGCGGTCACCCAGCGTGTCCGCCTCGCGGTTGCTCCCCCGGAGTGACGCTCCCCGGTCCGCCTCCCGCAGCTGTCTCGGTCAGGACCCGGGCGCCGGCGCCCCCGGCCCCACCGGCACGCGGGCCGGGCGGCGTACTGCGCGGGAGGTAGGCGAGGTGCCGCTGAGCGGAGGACGACGCGGGCGCGCGTCCGCGGAAGGCTCGCAGGAGCCGGGCGGACGGCCCGGCGCGGCGACCTCGAGGAGTTGGGCCCATGAAGATGCTGGCATTCCACGACGGCGGCCCCGGGCCGTGGATCCTGTTCGTACCGCTGGTGTGGGCCGCCGCCCTCGCGGCCGTCTTCAGCGTCGTGCGCAGGGTCCGCGGCGGCCGCCTCGGCCCCGCCGCCCGCGGCCTCCGGCCGGCGGCCGCGGGGCGAAGCGGCCACGACGAGCACTCGCCGATCGCGGTCATCGGCCGCAGGTTCGCCTCGGGGGAGATCGACGAGGAGGAGTACTGGCGGAGGATGTCGGTGCTGGAGGAG
>NZ_JAKGCV010000617.1 GCF_021556455.1 Streptomyces fuscigenes
ACCGCCCGCGCCCGCCGCGGCCGGCTCCCGGCTCCCGTCCGGCGGCGCCGCGCCCGCGCCCGCGCGGACCCCGACACGTCCAGTGGCAGCGCACACGCAGAGAAGGGAGACCCGGTGAAGGGAACCGTGGGGGAGCTGGGGGAGTTCGGGCTGATCGACCGGCTCACCTCCCGCCTCACCACCACCCCGGCGGTCCGGCTCGGCCCCGGCGACGACGCCGCGGTCGTGGCCGCGCCCGACGGCAAGGTCGTGGCCAGTACGGACCTGCTCCTCGAAGGGCGGCACTTCCGGCGGGACTGGTCGACGGCCTACGACGTCGGCCGCAAGTCCGCGGCGCAGAACCTCGCCGACATCGCGGCCATGGGCGCCGTGCCCACGGCGCTGCTGCTCGGCCTGGTCGTGCCCGCGGAACTCCCCGTCACCTGGCCGACCGAGCTCATGGACGGCATCCGCGACGAGTGCCAGGTCGCGGGCGCCGCGGTGGTCGGCGGCGACGTCGTGCGCGGCGAGACCATCACCATCGCCATCACCGCGCTCGGCGACCTGCGCGGCCACACCCCGGTGACCCGCTCCGGCGCGCGCCCCGGCGACGTCGTGGCGTACACCGGCTGGCTCGGCTGGTCCGCCGCCGGACTCGCCGTGCTCTCCCGCGGCTTCCGCTCGCCGCGCGCCTTCGTCGAGGCCCACCGCAGGCCCGAACCTCCGTACCACGCGGGCCCCGCGGCGGCCGGGCTCGGCGCCACGGCCATGACCGACGTGAGCGACGGGCTCGTCGCCGACCTCGGGCACATCGCGCAGGCCAGCAACGTACGCATCGACGTGCACTCCGGACGCGTCGACATCCCCTCGCAGATGAACGACATCGGCCAGGCCGTGGGCATCGACCCGCTGCACTGGGTGCTCACCGGCGGGGAGGACCACGCGATCGTCGCGACGTTCCCGCCCGGGGCGAAGCTGCCCGCCCGCTGGAAGGTGATCGGCGAGGTGCAGGGGCCCTCCGCCCGCCCGCAGGTCACCGTCGACGGGGCCCCCTGGAGCGGCGACGGGGGCTGGGACCACTTCGGGGACGGCGAAAAGTAGGGTCGGGCCCATGAACGCCCCCGTCCCTGCCGCCGCTCCCGGCACCTCTCCCCGCGTCCCGCCGCCCCGCGTCCTGACCGTCGCCGGGTCCGACTCCGGCGGCGGCGCGGGCATCCAGGCCGACCTGAAGACCATGCTCGCCCTCGGCACGCACGGCATGAGCGTCCTCACGGCCGTCACCGCGCAGAACTCCTCGGGCGTGCAGGGTGCCTGGGACCTCCCGGTGGAGGCCGTGCGGGCCCAGTACCGCAGCGTCGTCGACGACATCGGCGTCCAGGCGGTGAAGACGGGCATGCTCTCCTCCGCCGCCATCGTCACCGCCGTCGCCGAACTCCTCGCGGACACCGCGGCACCCGTGGTCGTCGACCCCGTCGGCATCTCCAAGCACGGCGACGCGCTCCTCGCGGACTCCGCGCTCGGTGCCGTGCGCGACGCGCTGCTGCCCCTGGCGACCGTGGCCACCCCCAACCTCGACGAGGTGGCCCGGCTCACCGGCGTCCAGGTGGCCGGCGAGGACGACCTGCGCCGCGCCGCCGAGGCCGTTCTCGCGCTGGGCCCGCGCTGGGCCCTGGTCAAGGGCGGGCACCTGCCGGGCGACGCGGTCGACCTGCTCACCGACGGGAGCGAGGAGCACTGGCTGCGCGCCCCTCGCCTCGACAACCGCCACACGCACGGCACGGGATGCACGCTCGCCTCGGCCGTCGCCGCCGGACTCGCCTCGGGGCAGGACGTCGTCACGGCGGTACGGGCTGCCAAGGAGTACGTGACGGGCGCGGTGCGCCACGGGTTCGCGCTCGGCTCCGGCATCGGCCCGGTCGACCACGGCTGGCGTCTGCGCTGAGCCGCGGCCGGCCTCCCGGCGGACGGGTGGGCGGACCGGCCGGGTCCGCTCCCGCCGCCGCGGACTACTGTGCGTGGAGCAGGCCCGTCAGGCCGCCCACGGGTCCCGCGGGCGGTTCGCGCAAGGAGGACCAGCAGGTGCCGCAGACCCTCGACGCCGCCGCGGTGCGGACCTGGTGCGCCCGGGCGCTCGACGCCCTCGGCCGGGACCGCGAGGAGATCGACGCGATCAACGTCTATCCCGTCGCGGACGGTGACACCGGCACCAACCTCTACCTGACGGCCGAGTCGGCGGCCCGCGCGGTGGAGGCCGTCTTCGCGGCGCACACCCCCGGCGCCGGGGGGCCGGCCCCCGGGGACGCGGTCACCGCCATGGCACACGGCGCCCTGATCGGCGCGCGCGGCAACTCGGGCACGATCCTCGCCCAGTTCCTGCGCGGCGCGGCACAAGTACTCGCAGAGGCAGAGGCAGAGGCAGAGGCAGAGGCAGAGGCAGAGGCAGAAGCGGGGGCGGAGGCACGGGCCGAAGCCCGGGCCGGCGCGGAAGCCGGGCTCCGGGCGGGGGCCGGATCCCCGGCCGGAGCGGTCGGCGCGGTCGGCAACGCGGGCAGCGGCGGGGGCGACCGGCT
>NZ_JAKGCV010000618.1 GCF_021556455.1 Streptomyces fuscigenes
CGGGCCGGGGCGGCGGCAGCGCGGCCGTGTCCGGCCAGGGCGCGTGCGGGCGCAGGAACGGGCGTGCCGGGTCGAGCGGTCCCGCCGGGGACCCGCCGGGGGTCGGCAGCAGCGGCACGAGCTGCTCGTAGACGGCCTGCGCGCCGGGCGGCCGGTGCCGCGGGTCCTTCGCGAGGAGCCGCAGCACCAGCGACTCCAGGCTCTCCGGCAGCTCGGGGCGCAGGGAGCGCAGCGGCCGGGGCGCCTCGTACAGGTGGCGGTGCAGCACCCCGAGGACGGTGCTTCCCGCGAACGGTGTCTCGCCGCCCAGGAGTTCGTGCAGCACCACGCCGAGCGCGTACAGGTCGGTGGCCGGGCCCACGGCGCCGCCCATGGCCTGCTCGGGCGCCATGTACGCGGGACTGCCGATGGGCGAGCCGGTGTGCGTGAGCCGGGTCGTGTCGGCGTCGACGACCGACGCGACGCCCAGGTCGAGGACGACGACCGTCCCGTCGGGCCGCACCATCACGTTGCGCGGCTTGAGGTCGCGGTGCACGATCGGCACCGCGTGCACGGCGGCGAGCACCCCGCACAGCTGGGCGGCGACCGCGACCGCCCACCGCCAGGGGTAGGGCTCGTGCTCGGCGAGGTGGTCGGCGAGGTCGCACCCCTCGACGTACTGCATGACGAGGTACAGGTCGTCCCCGTCGCTGCCGGCGTCGTGCACGGTCACCAGGCCCGGATGGTCGACCTGCGCGGTCACCCGGCACTCCCGCACGAAGCGGCGGCGCAGGTCCTCGGCCGCCGAGGTGCCCGCCATCCGGTCGGGCCGCAGCAGCTTGACGGCCACCCGGCGATCGAGCCGCTGGTCGTACGCGGTCCACACCTGGCCCATGCCGCCCTGCCCGATCAGGGTCGACAGTTCGTAACGGGCCGCGATCACCCGGCCGTTCACCGGGCGTCAGCGTCCTCGTCCCGCGCGTCCCCGCGCCGTGCGCTCCCGTCCGGCGCCGCCGGGCCGCCCCGGAGCAGGTCGCTGAGCTCGTCCAGTTCGGCCCGCACCTGGTCGATGCGGGGCGTGCGAGGGGCCGCCGGGGCCTGCCGCGGCCCGGCGGGCGGCGGCGTCGCCGGGACGGCGGGCCCGAAGCCGCGCGCGGACTGTCCTGGAGCCGGTGGGGCCGGCGCGGGCGGCGCGGCCGGGACCGCCCAGGGCGACGGCTGCGGCGGCACGTAGGGGACGACGCCCGGCGGGGGCGCCATCGGGACCGTGGGCGCGCTCGCGTAGGGCGGGTAGCCGTAGCCGGGGGCCGGCGCCGCGCCGGGCAGGGCGGCGGCCGGTCCGTATCCGGCCGGGGCGTAGGCGGGCGGCAGGCCGGCCCGCAGCCGCGTGTGGCGCCGTATGTCGAAGACCAGGAACCAGACGGCCGACGCGACGGCGAGCAGCAGCAGCCCGCTCATCGACAGGTTCGTCCCCAGGGCGTCCTCGGGCAGCGTGCCCACCACGGCGAACAGCACGATCGCCACCACGAAGGAGGCCGCCGCCAGGGTCCATTCCCACCAGCGGCGCCGCAGCGCCGCGATCCGCAGCAGCGGCGCGAACGCCAGGAGCCCGATCGTGAGGATCGGGCCCGCCGTCAGCAGGACGCGCACCAGCACCACTCCGGCGCCCGCGGCGCGCGTCCGGGCCGGGGGCGGCGGCACGGCACCGTACATCGGGGCTCCTCGGACGTCGGACGGCGGGGGACGGAACGCGGCTGACACGGACCGAGCGTATACACCGACTCGGACAACCGTCCGGGGGTTGTACGCGTCCGGCCCCCGGTCGCTGTCGGCCCGGTCACACACCCCGTCGCGCACCCGGCGGCGCGCGTCGGGCCGGAGAGCGCGCGGGGCCCCGGCGCCAGGCCGCGAGGCGTTCGCGCCGGGCCTCTGAATTCCGTGATCGGCCGTCAGGTTCCGTACCGGCAGGGCGCCTTCTCCCGGGGCGGCCCACCGGTGCCGGGAGCCCGGGGCGCCCGCGCCGGACGGCCTCAGACCGGGAGCGAGCCGTCCGTCAGGCCGTCGTGCAGGGCCCGCACGAGCTGGTCACCGAGCCGGGCCGCCTCGCGCAGCTCGTCCTCGAACGCGGCCAGGGCGCGGAAGCGTTCGCCGTACTTCCGCTGGTCACCGAGCGGTAGGCGCGGCAGTTGCAGCCGGCGTACGTCGAGTCGCGTCGCGGTGGAGGCGTAGCTGCTGGCCCGGCGGTTGTTGGCGGTGCCGCGCAGGAAACCGGCCAGGAACCAGGGGTCGAGGGCGGCCGGATCCGGCCGCAGCAGCTGGAGGTTGCGGCCGAGCGCGGCTCCGGCGGCGGCCTCGTCCACGACGCGGGCCACGGACCCGCCGCCGAGGACCGGCACGACCACGTCGCCCGCGCGCACCAGGACCGGCTCCTCCCCCGGGCCCTCCGGCAGCGTGCCCGAGGGCGGCCGGCCCGTGAGCACGTCCTGCTCGCTCAGCACCCGCACCGGACCCGCGGGGCCCGTCCCCGCCCCGCCCGCGCGCAGCTCCAGGGCTCCGGTGCGGGCGA
>NZ_JAKGCV010000619.1 GCF_021556455.1 Streptomyces fuscigenes
CGCCCGCGTGGCCGGCCCGCGTGCGGCCCCCGGCGCCGGAAGGCACCCGGACGCACGGCCGGCGGGCACCGTCCGACGTGGGCCCGCCCGACGTGGGCCCGCCCCGCGCGCCACCGCGTCCCGGGGCGGGCGGGCCCCGCTCCCTCGTGCGCCTTCGGCCGCGGGCCCCGCTAGGCGCCCGCCTCCAGGTCGACGGCCCGGCGGGCGAACTCCGTCGCCGCCTCGCGCACCTCCTCGGCGGTCCACTCCAGCGCCGGGGCGCCGAGCGAGACCTCCGTCGCCGCCACCCCGGGCGGCCCGCCGCCCCGCCACCACTGGCCGAAGAGGGCGACGCCGGTGTCCTCGGCCTGGCGGACGGCCGCCTCCGACAGCGTCTGCGCGTCGAAGGGCAGCCACACCTGGAACTCCTGGGTGTGCGGGGGCCGGGGATGGACGCGGAACCACGGGATACCCGGTGCCGCCGCGAAGGCCTCCGCGATCGCCTCGGCCACCAGGCGCGCGTGCGCCACGTACCGCGGCAGCTGCGGCAGGACGTGCTCCAGCCCGGCCAGTGCCGCGAGCGCCGCCGGGAACTGCTGGTACAGATTGCCGCCGTAGCGGTGCCGCCAGGACCGCGCCTCGGCGATCAAGTCCTCGGGGCCCGCGAGCACGGCGCCGGACAGCCCCCGCAGCGACTTGTAGAACGACACGTAGACGCTGTCGGCGAGGCCCGCGATCTCGTCCAGGGGCCGGCCGAAGTGGGTGGTGGTCTCCCACAGGCGGGCCCCGTCGAAGTGCACCACGGCGTCCCGCTCGCGGGCCGCGGCCACGACCTCCGTCAGCTCGTCCCAGGTGGGCAGCACGAAGCCCGCGTCCCGCAGCGGCAGCTCCAGCATCAGCGTCCCGAAGGGCTCCCCGAAGGCCGCCACCTCCTCGGCGGTCGGGAGCCGGGGCTCGGTCGTCGGATGGACCGTGCGCAGCCCGCTCAGCGCGGACAGCGCGCCCTCCTCGTGCACCTCGGGGTGCGCGAGGGGGTGCAGCGCGACGGCCGGGTTGCCGGTGCGGCCGGCCCAGGCGCGCAGCGCGACCTGCTGGGCCATCGTCCCCGAGGGGAAGAACGCGGCGGCCGGGAAGCCCAGCAGCTGAGCCACGCGGTCCTCGACGGCCGCCACGACGCCGTCCCCGTAGGTGTCGACGAACGCGTCGAGGTCGTGGACGGTGCCCGCGGTCTTCGTCATCTCCGCGAGTTCGTCGATCCGCTGCCGCAGGGTCGTGCCCGGGCCCCGGCGCAGGACGCGCCGCGCACGGGAGAAGGCGGCCTGCCTGCGGGCCCGCTGCGCCTCCTCGCCGCCGGCCGCGGCCGGACCGTGCGAGGTGTCCGGTGAAGCCGCCGCGGAGGGGCCGTCCGGCGCGGGCCCGGAGATGCCCGTCGAGGGGTCTGCCTGCTCTTTCTCGTCTGCCATGGAGCGCATCATCACCCCCGGGACAAGCCCCGGCCAAGGGTTTTCCACAGCCTGAGGACGGCGGGGACCGCTGGCGTAGCATGGCCGGAAAACGTCCGGTACCCACCGCGGACTGGAACGGAAGGCTCCACGCGTGAACCCCACACCACCGAAGGAACCCCTCGACCCCAGGGACCGCCCCGCCCGGCTCACGGTCGGCGTCGTCGGCGCGGGACGCGTGGGTCCCGCGCTCGCGGCGGCGCTCGCGCTGGCCGGGCACCGGCCGGTCGCCGTGTCGGGCGTCTCCGACGCGTCCCGGCGGCGCGCGGCCGAACTGCTGCCCGACGTGCCCCTGGTGACCCCGGCGGACGTGCTCGCCCGGGCCGAACTGGTCCTGCTGACCGTCCCGGACGACGTGCTGCCCGGGCTCGTCGAGGGCCTCGCGGAGACCGGTGCCGTACGGCCCGGACAGCTGCTCGTGCACACGTCCGGGCGCTACGATGCGCGCGTTCTCGATCCG
Organism: Streptomyces fuscigenes; assembly: GCF_021556455.1. Lineage (GTDB taxonomy): Bacteria > Actinomycetota > Actinomycetes > Streptomycetales > Streptomycetaceae > Streptomyces > Streptomyces fuscigenes. Next base: position 1,942 of record NZ_JAKGCV010000619.1, read on the forward strand.
GCGCTGCGCGCGGGCGCGCTGCCGCTGGCGCTGCACCCCGTGATGACGTTCACGGGTACCTCGGTGGACGTGCAGCGGCTGGCCGGCTGCTCGTTCGGCGTGACGGCGCCCGAGGAGCTGCGCCTCGCCGCGCAGGCACTGGTCATCGAGATGGGCGGCGAGCCCGAGTGGGTCGCCGAGGAGTCCCGCCCGCTGTACCACGCGGCGCTCGCCATCGGCTCGAACTACCTGGTGACGCTGGTCGCGCAGGCGATGGAGCTGCTGCGCACCGCGGGGGTCGCGGCACCCGACAAGATGCTCGGCCCGCTGCTCGGCGCCTCCCTGGACAACGCCCTGCGCTCGGGCGACGCGGCGCTGACGGGCCCGGTCGCGCGGGGCGACGCGGGGACGGTCGCGGCACACGTCGAGGAGCTCCGCACGCACGCGCCCGGCGCGGTCGCCGGCTATCTGGCGATGGCCAGGGCGACGGCGGACCGGGCCCTGGCGAACGGCGTGCTGAAGGCGGAGCTCGCGGAGGACCTCCTCGGCGTCCTCGCGGACGGCGGGGTGGGCGCGGGCGGCCGGGGCGCACCCGGCGGCGCCTCCGGCGACGCGGCG